>CAXBID010000350.1:0-3920 GCA_963975495.1 uncultured Flavobacteriaceae bacterium
TAGTTGTTTGATAAAACAGCATTTAAAAAAGCTACTTATACAGGACTTTTAGACATTAGCTTATTGCTTTTTTGAGGCACGATAAAAAGTAATGTGCTATGGCGTACTGCAAAATATTGTAAACCTATTTTTTTATAACCGCTGACTTGGGTGGTGGGGAAAAGTGGATTTACTTGAATGTAACTTAAAATATAAAGTGTTTACAACTTTGTTTAAAAATTATATAATTAAAAATACAATTTAATTTAATTTTTATATATTTGTAAAACAAAAAATATCCCTGCGCCAACAGAGATACTTAATTTTCGGTCGTACCGATTATAAATATTTTTTTTCTATGGTACAAATGTACAAAAATAATTCGAATTTACGTCAAAATAAAAGACGAATTGCAACTATAAAGGGTGCAAAATTCGATTTGAAAAAAGAACTTCCACTAATGTTTATGGCATTTAAGGAAGCTTATGAACTTTACGAAAGTGAAATCATTAAAACACCTCCTGAAGCGAGAGCTAGAGGTTATGAAGCATCATTGTTGAACTCTAAAATGATACAATGTATACAAAAGTATTTTCCTAAACATTGGAAGTTTGGAAAATATAAAAGATTTACACTGCGTGCGAATGGTTATATTATATTATTCAAAAAATTAGATAAATATAATAAACCTATGAACATTAAAACAAAATCGGTGGAAGCTATATCTAACCAGCTCTCACTACCTTTGTTTAATGATACTAATTTTGTTGAAGAACCTATTTTATTCTTTGGATATAAAAAGAATAGTATAGGGGTTATTTCCGAACCAAAGTTGGTTTATTTAGATGAAGAACGTGTAAAATGGGTAGTAACTATTAATGATGTCGAAATTGACAAAGCAATAGATTTACCTGTTAAAACAAAAAAAGTTGCTACTCCTGTAATAAGGGAAGAAAAACAAGGCGACAAAAAAGTTGGCTAATTATTAACCCAATCGTGTACGACCGATTATTTTATAAAATAACCTTGAAAATAAAGAGATGAAAATCAATCACAAACAGTTAACATTTGCAAGAGAATATAGAGGGTATTCACAAACAGATTTATCTTCTATGATTGAAGGATTGTCACAGCCGAATTTATCAAAGTATGAAAAAGGATTGAGTACTTTGTCTGATGAATTACTACAGAAGATAATATCTTTTTTGGATTTTCCTTTTGAATTTTTATATAAGAACATTTCTAATGAGTCAGATACCGCTCATTTTAGAAAAAGAACAACTATTACAAAAAAAGACAGAACAAATATTGAGCATAGCTATAAACTAATAGGAAATATAATAGACGAAATGGCCGATTCGTTGATGTGGCCTGAATTTACTTTTAAAACATTGGATATTGAAGATGGCTACACACCTGAATATATAGCTAATTATACTAGGAAATTTTTAGGATTAAAACCTAACGAACCTGTTAAAGATATTTGTAATCTTTTAGAGATTAATGGAATTATTATAGCTGAACTTGATGCTTTTGAAAAATTTGATGGTGTATCATTTGAAACAGATAATGGATACCCAGTAATTGTTTTAAATAAAAATTTTAGTAATGACCGAAAAAGATTTACGCTTGCGCACGAATTAGGACATATATTGATGCATTCAATAAATAACCCTGCTATACCAAAACGCAGAAAAAAGGAATTAGAAAATGAGGCTAATATTTTTGCTGCTGAATTTTTAATGCCTAAAGAGGCTATAAAAAACTCACTTTATGATTTAAGGTTATCGGATTTAGCAGAATATAAAAGATATTGGCTTACCTCTATGGCGTCAATAATTAGAAGAGCCAAGGATCTTGGGTGTATTACAAAAGAAATATATACTTACTTAAATATAGAGTTTAGTAGAAAAGGATGGAAAAAGAAAGAACCTTTTGATGTATACATTGATACACCTGAATTGTTTCGCAAGGGATATACAATGCACAAAACAGATTTAGCATATTCTGACTTTGAATTAGCTACTGGTTTTACACTACCAATCGATATAATTAAAAGATATTGCGAAATAAATAAAAAACAACCGAAATTAAGGGTTTTACCATAATAACATAGTAATTATTTGTTAGCGAAATGAAACAAACAAAGACTTGAGGTAAGGAATACTTGGACTTAACGATGGTTTTGTGCAGTTGAATGAGATAACTAATATTATTTTGAAATAACTAAAACCTTTAGATGTGCGACTGTTTAATGCTTATTCAAAATGTCCTTATATGTTCGGAAGTGAGCGTTGGATAAGCGGATATTTTACATAATAGCAGTTATAGCTACCAAAACATAATAACACGCCGTAGGCAACTATTGAAAAGGTTTTTGCTACTATAACTTCTATTATGTAACATAGCTTTGGGTTGTTTTTGTGGCGCAATAGTTGTTTAAGCGTTGGCAATGGCTCTTTGCTTTTTTATTGTACTGATTTCTTAAAATAGCTACTTTTAAATAAAACAAGCAATGTGCCATTATAGCGTTGGCTACAATTATTGTGACATAAAAACAACTATGCAGTGGCGAGGGGAACAACACAAAAGACAGAGGGTTTTGAGGCACGAAAAAACTGGGTTTTGGGTTGTGGGGAATTTAAATACTCTAAAAGAGACATAAATAATTACTGCAAAAATTACTGCTTTGTCATATAATTTATTGAAACCAATCAATTTTCAAGTTCTTCGTAAGTTTTACCACCTAAACTAATTATAAAATCTTTAAGTCTTATGGTTTTGATTAAGTCAGAATGATATTCATCTTGTTCTGATAAATCTTTGTATGAAATTGTAAGACTTATAATTTTATCGTTTTCATCTTTTACAACATTAGAAGTTTCACCTTCACCATAAACACAATCTTCAGACATTAAATAATTAAGCTTTTTTTGAACAAAATCAAGACAAGTTTCATAGCGTAATATTGGACAATTGTGAGTTTTCTTTAATTCTTCATAAGTATCTTCATCATTTGCAAATAAGTCCCCTACATAATTAATATCTGCTTCTTTTCTTATAAAAAAATGAAATAAATTTTTGTAAGGTGCTTTGTCAATTAATAATGATAAAAAATTTGGAACCCAATCGTCTACAGAAAAATTAAAACTAACATTATCATATATAAATGGATAAAAAATAGTTTTGTAAATCTTATAGTGCTCATTATTGTAACATCCCTCGATTATTTTAGCTAACAATCTTTGTTTATCGCTTTCTTTTAAAAAGGGTCTCTTTAACCAATATAATGATAAAAAACGATTATAATTACCTTCTTCTAAATGTTTGTATAACTCATATGTATGTTTATAACCTTGAAGCATATATTGTATATTCTAAATGATTCCTTGTAATACCTCATAAATCTTAACCATTGCCAACGTATCTAACTCGCAATAGTCTAAAAGGTTTTTTCTTGTTATTTCTATATCTTCATTAAAGTTTGGGTCTAAAACCATTCTTCCCCAAGTATCTAATGCCATAGTGCCATTATTAACATCTAAATCTGAATAACTTATATCTGGACATAATACTGGTAATACTTTTTTAATAGAACTTGAACCGTGAAAACGATAGTCTATGTAGTCTTTTTTGAAAATCGTCTCTAAATCAAAAGTATGTTCATTAATGTATGTTAGGTAGTTAGTAAACTGTGGTAACCATTCTATTAAGTCTCTATTTCTACCTATTTCAAAGCTTGCGTGCCACGATACAAATGTGCCTGTGCTACCTGTAAAGTCTTGCATACCTTGTAACATCCCTATTGGCATTTTCATTGCATCCAATAAATACTCAAAATGCGTTAACGTATTGTCTTCTGTAAGTGTGTGAATAGATACTTGAAAGGTTAAATGTTTATGCGGACTTAATCCATCTAATCTTGGGATAGCACTTGCATA
>CAXBID010000351.1:0-3914 GCA_963975495.1 uncultured Flavobacteriaceae bacterium
CTTTACCAAAATCCAGATGAAAGAAAAATAAAAACCTGGTCAACAATGGCTAAGCTTCAGGCGGGCTGAAGGCTGTCCGCAAGGTTTTTGCTTATCTGCTATCTTTGGTCACGGCAAGACTGACAGGTTAGCGTTTGCAAATCCCGCTCGAAATCTTAGCCGAAACAATTGAAAAATGATACTGAATTTTAAATACATACAAGATTTGGCTATTTCTAAAATCAAGTAAATAAGTGAAGACTGAAACGGAAAAATGATAAAAAATAAAAAAGCCAAATGGATTGTAAGGGCGTTATTGCTAGTTGGAACAATAGTGTCCTTGTTTTTCGTTCCATGGATTTTGGTAAAGGCCTGGATTTTGCCGCTACCTGATACTGTTCAAGAACAAGTAGATGAAGCAATAGGAAATGGTTTTGACGGCATGATTGTGTATGTTGACCAAGCAGGAAAACCGCCAGAACATTACACTGGTGGTTGGAAAGATAGAGAAAATAAAATACCAGCCGACCCAAAATCATTGTTCAAAATTGCTAGTATTAGCAAGTTATATTCCGCTGTAGCAGCCACTAAATTGGTCAAAGAAAAGCGCTTGTCTTTTGATAAAACACTCGCTGCTTATCTTCCAGAACTTAAAGGTAGGATTGAAAATGCTGAAGAAATTACCTTAAGGATGATGATTCAACACCGTTCAGGTATTCCAAATTTCACAGATAATCCGGATTATTGGGAAAACGAACAAGAAAATGGCCAAAATGCCTTAGATTTTGCTCTCGACCTACCAGCCAGTTTTATTCCTAATGAAGGATATGAATATTCAAACACGAATTATTTATTGCTTCGTAGGATTATGGATGATGTTTTAGGGTATAGCCACCATCAGTATATGAAAGAGAAAATATTGATTCCCTTAGAGCTAAAAAATACCTTTTTTTCGATTACTGAAGTTAATTTAGATGATGTTATGAGTGGATATTATGTAGGTTATGAGGAAGATTTTAAAGCCCGTGAATATGGAATGTTGGCTACAGCAGAAGATGTGGGTATATTCTTGCGAGCCTTAAATGATGGTTCGGTATTTGAGGAGGGAGAAAAGGAAATCTATCCTTACGAATACAACCATGGAGGTTTGGTCGTTGGCTATCAAAGCCTTGCAGAATATCACAAGGATATTGACGCGGTAGTGGTTCAATTTATTAATACCACTGATTTTAATGGTTACGAATGGAACTTATCGGAAATTACAATTAACCGAATTGTAAAAATTATTAAAAAGCAGAACTAGCCACAACAATGTGTATTTTTAGGGAAGGCTATAGAATTACAGCAGATACTGCACTAAGATTAAGTAAGTATTTTGGGAATTCTGCAAAGTTCTGGCTAGGACTCCAAGACGATTATGATATTGAAGAGGAAAAAATATCGAAAGAAGACGAGCTAAATTGAATAAAACATTACGAAAATATGAACCTTGCCTAACAATGCTATAATTCATTGATTAGCTTATTTACTACAGTTCAAAAGTTTTCGTACTTTAGACCGGCATGGTCCCTGCTCGATTTGATTAACATCAAATCTCAGCAACGGAATCATATCCTAACCGTTGTGTGCAACCTGAAAACCCAAGTGACAATTAATGGAATTTGATAAAAATATATTGTCTTTTTTAAAACCAAAGTTATTAGATGAATTAATTAAGAAATCTACCCTTAAGGAATTTTCAAAAGGCACTGAAATTTTAAGAGAAAAACAATATGTAAAGGTATTACCTATAGTGATTAATGGCCTTGTAAAAGTTTATTCTCGATTTGATGAAAAAGAATTACTACTTTATTACATTGAACCAGCTCAAAGCTGCGTAATGACTTTTTATGCTGCTTTAAAAAACACGCCAAGTAAGGTTTTTGCAACAACTGAAGAAGAATCTAAAATTCTACTAATTCCTATTCAGTATTTACCAAATTGGCTTCAGGAGTATCCAGGTTTTAATGACTTATTTTATAATCAATTTAATTTACGTTATTCTGAGCTTTTGGACACAATTCGTCATTTACTATTGGACAAAATGGATAAGAGACTTTACGACCATCTTAAAAAGAAATCAGATTTAACTAAAATTAATTCCGTTAAAATGAGTCATAGTCAATTAGCAAATGAATTAGGAACTGCACGTGAAGTAATAACTAGGGTTTTGAAAAAACTTGAGACTGATGAAAAAGTTATTCAGAATGCAGGTGAAATAAAAATTATTAGTGAGTGGTGACTACAGTCACTGCATACGTCCATAACACCACATACCTTTGTAGAGCAATAATGCTACAATATTTTATTTTTTAAAAGATGAAAAAAAACATGGGAAGTGCAGATAGAATTATTAGAATAATAGTCGCTGCAATAGTTGGATTTCTTTATTTTACAGGAACAATTTCGGGAACATTAGGTATAATCCTTTTAATTCTTGCAGGAATTTTCGTTTTAACCAGTTTAATTAGCTTTTGTCCTCTTTATGCACCATTTGGTATTCGCACCTGTTCTATAAACAAAAAAGAATAATATCTCTATTGATCACGCAATAAATAATCTTGTATTTAAGTTGATAATTGCCCTACAGGATCTACAATTAATTTTATTATTCAAGAGGTAAATATTGGGATAGATAAACATCCAAAGGCTTTGAACCAAAAAAAATAATACTCAAAAACGATATTTATGAAAAAAAGATTTTATGTAAGTATATTAGTAATGCTATGCTTCTATACATTGTCTTCATGTTCAAATAACGACGACGATGGAGGCGTAAATAATAATAGTGAACAATTAGCCCAAGTTGAAAATACTGTTGAATCAGGAACTTGGCGAATAACTAATTTCATAGATTCTGGAGAAAATGAGACATCAGATTTTGCAGGATATAATTTCTCATTTAATTCCGACGGTTCTCTCGTTGCAACAAATGGAACCGACACTTTAACTGGCACATGGTCAGTTACGGACGACAGCAGCAGTAGTGACGATGATATTGATTTTAACATTTTCTTTCCTGTTCTTGATACAAATGATTTTGAGGATTTAAACGATGATTGGGATATTATATCATATACATCTACTAAAATTGTACTTATAGATATAAGTGGAGGAAATGGAGGTACAGATAATCTGACATTTGAAAAAAATTAAGGCAGCACACAACAAAGGTAACTGTTGCACAACCCTATAATTTATAAAATATCGATGCTATAAGCGGCCTTTTAGGGCCGTTTTGTTTTTTAAACGAACGTGTTGCCACTCATTTTTATAGTGCCAAAAAGGAAGCAAATAGACTTGTGGAGTACATTTTCCATACAATTGTTCAGAACTATGCTTCCCGCTCCACTTTTTGTGCGTTTTCCCGTGAATTTCAGGTATTTTTTGATGTTGTAGGCAATGGCCGATAGCTGCATTGCCTTGTTGGCCTGTGCCAATCCCAAGGTGTTTATCTTCCTTAGCCCCATGAACTGGGTTAGGGTCCCGAAGACGGGCTCCACCGTACTCTGGCGTTTGCCCTTCATGTACCTTCCCTGCGGACTGTTCACCCGTTCTATGTTCCTTTGGTATTCCTCCCGGTAATAGGTGACGCTGAACTTCTTCTCCTGTGCCGACCTACCAAGACAACTACTCCTGATCGGACAGCCAACACATACGTGTTTCCTTGCCCTATATTCCTTCTTCCTGGTCTGGGTACGGCCGTCCAAAAATTCCTTGGTAAACGGAATGACCTTGCCCTGTGGGCAAACATAATGGTCTTCATTTTGGTCGTAAATGAAGTTCTCCGGACCGCCCTTATACGTGCCGTGCGGCGGTATAAAACTTTTAAGTCCCTTTTGTTCCAATAATGCATAGTTCTCCCCACTGCTATAGCCCGTATCCGCCACACAGTT
>CAXBID010000352.1:0-3865 GCA_963975495.1 uncultured Flavobacteriaceae bacterium
CGCACAACTAAGTTATTTCAATACTTGGAGAAATAGCATAAAAACTTAAAAAAATAATGTCATTACTGTTTTTACAGGAATTTAGTTCGTGTACTTGCCTTTACTCTGTCTTTATTATTAAAAAAAAGGAAAAGGTGGTTTAATAAATATCCACATTTAATTATCCCTCGCTAGCGCGAGCATCCTGCTCGTGCCGTTAAACTTACTAAGCAAATTATAATCCTAGTCATGATTTATGGGATTCCTGCCTACACAGGAATTCTACTTCATATACTTCCCCTTTTTACTCCCTTCATACATCACATACTTAACCAAACGCGCTTCCAATTTCGCATTAAACAAATGTATTTTTCGTGAAGGTCGCAACCCAACATGTTTTAATGCATCCAAGTTTGAGGTAATAAACCAAGCATCAGTACCTGGGTAGTTTTGTTTTAGGGTATCGCCAATATTGGCGTAAAACTGTTCCATATCAATATCTAAACGCTCACCGTATGGTGGGTTAAATACCATGTGTAGTTTTTCGTGGCCTGCTTTTTGGGTTTTAAAGAAATCTTCGTGTTTTACTTCAATAAAATCTTCTAATTGGGCATTTTTTATATTGTCTTTGGCTTTATTAACCGCACTTGGTGCTTTATCGTAACCCACAATTTTATGATGGAAATCTCGGATTTTACCTAGTAGCGATTCTTCTATTTTTTCAAATAATTCCACATCCCAATCTTGCCAACGTTCAAAAGCAAATTCTTTACGCATCAGGTTTGGTGGTATGTTACAGGCTATCATAGCAGCTTCAATAAGCATGGTGCCAGAACCACACATAGGGTCCATAAAATCGGTTTGTCCGTCCCAACCCGACAGCATGATTAATCCTGCTGCCAACACCTCGTTTATAGGTGCAATGTTAGTGGCGGTTTTATACCCACGTTTATGCAGGGAATCGCCAGAGGAATCTAACGAAATGGTACATTGGTGTCTATCGATATGGACGTTTATTTTTAGGTCGGGGAATTTTAAATCGACGTTTGGACGTTGCCCATCGGTTTCTCTAAATTTATCAACAATGGCATCTTTTGTTTTTTGTGCGATGTATAGCGAATGCGAAAATAAATCGGAATGAATAGTAGCATCTACTGCCAAGGTTCCGGTGGCTTTCATGTACTGCGTCCAGTCCATTTTATAGATGTTATCATACAAATCCTGCTCGTTATTGACTCGAAAGGCATGTATGGGTTTTAATATTTTAACGGTGGTACGCAATGCTAAATTACATTTGTACATAAAGCCTTTATCGCCACTAAAAGCTACATTACGCACGCCTTTTTTTACGTGCATTGCACCGAGTTGTGTGAGTTCGTTTGCTAATAAATCTTCAAAGCCAAATAGGGTTTTGGCTACCATGTTGAAATTTTCTTCCATTTTTTTCGTCAAATACCTTGCAAAAATAACGTAATTTTGCGGCAAACGTAAAGTTTATTGATAATTCGGGTTAAGGATTGATGCGGCATCCTTTTTTGTGCTTTTACCAACGTTGATGATAACTGAAATTAGGATGTTATCTAAATGCTTGATAAGATACTGAAACACGTTTAGCACAAAAAAGATATAGCGGAAAGCCTGACCTTGTGTTGCTAAACAACACGAGGTAACCCCCATAGAATAAAAAAAGATTCCTGCCTACGCAGGAAGTTTATATGACTAAAGACACTACAAAATGGTTTACCTCTTGGTTTGATACGCCATTTTACCATATTTTATATAAGGATAGGGACCACACCGAGGCGCATGCGTTTATGGATACCTTGACCAATTATTTGAATTTGCCCGAGGGCGGGACTATTTTGGATTTGGCTTGCGGAAAAGGGCGGCATGCCTTATATTTAAACACTTTGGGCTATGATGTAACGGGGGTTGATTTGAGTGAAAATAGCATTGCCTACGCAAAACAGTTTGAAAACCACCGCTTGCGATTTGAGGTGCACGATATGTGTAAACCATACCCAAAAACCTTTGATGCGGTTTTTAATTTGTTTACCAGTTTTGGATATTTTGAAAAGGAAGATGATAACTTAAACACCATTAAAGCGATTAAAGCGAACTTGAATGATTATGGTTTTGGGGTGATTGATTTTATGAATAGTGATTTTGTGATTGATAATTTGGTGCCAGAAGACACCAAAACGGTTGATGATATTGTTTTTAATTTGAAGCGCTACGTTGCCGATGGGCATATTGTAAAGGCTATTAGTTTTACGGCGGATGGTGCCGATTATAATTTTCAAGAACGGGTACGGGCATTCACTTTACAGGATTTTGAATTGCTTTTTGAACAGGCTGATGTACATTTACTGGATGTTTTTGGCGATTATAAATTACGGAAGTTTAATCCGAAAACATCGGAACGATTAATACTAATTTTCAAATAACCAGTCGATAATCGGCCAATAATTGGCATTTAATTATACTCACTGTTGTGGGTAATTGTTTTATAAATGAATAAGTTTCTTTTTCCCATACTGGCGGTTATTATTGGTGTTGCTATTGCTGCACTGTCTAAAAACAAAAAAACGTGGAACACCAAGCTCCTACTCTCTTTTAGTGGGGCGTTTTTATTGGCGCTAACCTTGTTTGAATTACTACCCGAAGTGTACAACCATTTGGAGACCAAACTTACCGGACTGTTTATTATGAGCGGTATTTTGCTTCAAATTGTTTTGGAACTCTTCTCTAAAGGTGCCGAACACGGGCATGTGCACATCCATAAACATGAAACGGGTTTTCCGTGGTTGTTGTTTGTTAGTTTGAGTATTCATAGTTTTTTAGAGGGGTTCCCCATACACGAACATAACGATATGGTTTACGGGGTTTTAGTGCATAAAATACCTATAGCTGCTTTAATTAGTATGTTTCTATTTCAGTCGAAATTCAGCAAATTACAAATCGTAGCGTTTTTAGTGGTTTTTACTGTAATGACACCTTTGGGAACTTTAATTTCGAACACTGCCAACATTAGTGAAGGTTTAGCACACAGCATAAATGCGATTGTTATTGGTATATTTTTCCATATTTCTACCACCATTTTGTTTGAAAGTGGCGAGGGACATAAGTTTAATTTGTCGAAATTTATCGCTATTGTTTTAGGGGTTGGGATTGCTTATTTTATTTAAAAAGCCTTTCCCTAACCCTTTCCGAAGGAAAGGGAACTGTTATGGAAAATGAGGAATTAACTGCCTTGGTGTTAAGCCCATAGGTTTCAAAATTCCAAAAAATAAATACTAAATTCCAAAGCATAAAAAGAGGCAAGTCTCTGATGGTATTAAATCCTGAAAATAAATAAAATAAAAGATAAAGAGTAATCACACAAGAGTGTCTCCTTCCCTTTGGGAAGGATTAAGGATGGGCTTTTAATGTTTAGCAAGGAAGAATCACGCATATTACGACAGGAATTCTGGACGAGTTTTGGAAAATCGTTTCCGCGGAAATGGATTTTATACAACACCAAATTGAAAGGTCTTAATCTTAAATTTCATTTCGATACCAAAACCGCTTTGGTGGCTCTAGATTTGGAAGATGATTTAGAAAATCGCATAAAATACTGGGAAAAACTAGAAGCTTTAAAGTCTATTTTTTTGGATGAGTATCTACCCGATGCTATTTACGAAGAAGCGTATTTTTTAGAAAACGGTAAAGAGATTTCCCGTATTTATGTGCCTTTGGAACAGAAAGTTTCTATTCATAACAAAAACACTTGGCGTGAGGTTATGGAGTTTTTTAATAAAAAAATGAGTTTATTTGAGGCTTTTTTTGAGGAATATAGAGATGTGATTGATTCTTAAATCAAACACATTACCGCTTTTGTACAAAA
>CAXBID010000353.1:0-3825 GCA_963975495.1 uncultured Flavobacteriaceae bacterium
CTTTAAGCATACAGAGAATAGCTTACTCGAAAAGAGCTTATATAGTTCCCCTTGTGCTTTAGTATCATTAATTTTACAATTTTCTATGAGTTGATTTAAACTCAAATTAAACACGTATTAATTAATAATTTACTCCAATACTGGCACTTCAATGATTAAGTATTGGTCTTCGCCACTAGCATCTTCTCCTTGCCAGAATTTAAAGATATACGAACCATTACTCGTTACAATAAAGTTAAAGGTAGCTTCAACTAAAGTATCTTCCAAATCTGTGCAGTCGTTATTTTCAAATACATAGGTAATTGGGGCAACGGTACGTTCATTATTTTCTTTTAAATAGTAAAACTCTTTAAAAGAGTAGCAGGTAGTAGGTCGTAAATAAGAAATAGTAATCGGGTAGGTTTTACCCAATTCAAACTCATCTGGGATATCTACACTTTCTACAGGTAACACCTCAAAACTATAATTCGTACCATCGTCGTTAATACTACATGAGGCTAATATCAGTATTGAACAAAGTACAAGCAATTTTTTCATAACAAATAATTTTTCTTTTTAAATACATGTTTGCTCTATATAGATGCGATTATAGTTGAAAGGTTGCGTGTAAATTAAAGAATTTAACGATTTTCTTTAAATAAAGAGATATATAATTAGACGAATTACAGCCTAAAGGTTATAGTGAAGCATACTTTAAGAAGTGTATTAAATTAAAAAATCCCGAAAATTCGGGATTTTTTAATTGGTAATTTTTAGCCTTTAATGGCGACTTTTATTTTTTGTTCCAGCTCTTCAAAAAGTTCGGGGTTGTCTTTTATAATGGCTTTAACAGCATCTCTACCTTGTCCAAGTTTGGTGTCATCATAACTAAACCAAGAGCCACTTTTTTTAATAATTTCGAACTCAACGGCCACATCTAAAATTTCTCCAACCTTACTTATGCCCTCACCATACATAATATCAAATTCAGCCATTTTAAATGGAGGGGCCACTTTATTTTTAACAACCTTAACACGTGTTTTATTACCTAAAACATTACCGTTACTATCTTTTATTTGAGTTGAACGACGAATATCCAACCGTACCGAAGCATAAAACTTTAATGCGTTACCTCCAGTTGTAGTTTCAGGATTACCAAACATAACCCCAATTTTTTCACGCAATTGGTTAATAAAAATTACGGTACAGTTTGTTTTGCTTATAGAACCTGTAAGTTTTCTTAAGGCTTGAGACATTAAACGCGCGTGTAAGCCCATTTTAGAATCGCCCATTTCGCCTTCAATTTCACTCTTTGGTGTAAGTGCCGCAACAGAATCTATGACTACAATATCAATAGCACCCGATCGGATTAAATTATCGGTAATTTCCAAAGCTTGCTCGCCATTATCTGGTTGAGATATAATTAAGTTATCAATATCTATACCTAAATTTCCAGCGTAAAATCTATCAAAAGCATGTTCAGCATCAATAAAAGCAGCAATACCTCCAGCTTTTTGTGCCTCAGCAATAGCATGTAAAGTAAGAGTTGTTTTTCCTGAAGATTCCGGGCCATAAATTTCAATAACACGCCCACGTGGATAGCCACCAACGCCCAAAGCAATATCTAAACCTAAAGAGCCCGATGGAATAGCATCAACATCAACCACTGCTTGGTCGCTCATTTTCATTACGGTGCCTTTGCCGTAGGCTTTATCTAATTTATCTAATGTAAGTTTTAATGCTTTTAATTTTGCTTCTTTTTCGCTGCTCATTTATATATATTTTTCTCAATTTATTCATGCTAAAATACTACATCTTTTATCATCGTACAATAATAGTTTTCAACATAAATTATGAAAATAGAATACGATTTTCTAAGGATTCAAAAATAAAAAACTATAATCTCACGCAACCTTTTACTCTTTTTTGCATCTAATAATTGAAAAGGAAAATTTTTTGCTATGAAATTGCAAAGAAAGTCTTAACAAAATAAAAGACTAACTCAAACTTACTAAAGCACTTAAATAGTATATTTAAGTGCTTTTTTTATGCAATAAATTGTAGTCTCTTTTAAAAATTGTACTTTTGTAATTCAAATAATTTCTTTATTCCGCATGATGCGGTTTTAACCTTAAAACATTGGTATAGCATGCAACTGTACAATAAATTAAGCGCTAAAGAAAGAGCAGAATTAATCGAAAAAGCAGGCAAAGATCGATTAACACTTTCTTTTTATCAGTATGCCAAAATTAACAACCCTCAAGAATTTAGAGACCATTTATTTATCATCTGGGACGCTTTAGAGGTTTTGGGCAGAATTTACGTTGCCCACGAAGGTATAAATGGGCAATTATCACTTCCCGCAGATCGTTTCAACGAATTTAAAGCGCATTTAGAAACCATTAATTTTTTAAAAGACATCAGACTAAATATAGCCATAGAGCAAGATAATATGTCGTTTTTAAAGCTGAAAGTTAAAGTCCGTAATAAGATTGTAGCCGACGGACTAAACGACGGTACTTTTGATGTAACAAACAAAGGCATTCATGTTGATGCTGAAAAATTCAACGAACTTATTGAAGATAAAAACACGGTTTTGGTTGATATGCGTAACCATTATGAAAGTGAAATAGGCCATTTTAAAAATGCCGTAACGCCTGATGTAGATACGTTTAGGGAATCTTTAGATATTATTGAAGACGATTTAAAAGCCCATAAAGAAGATAAAAAATTGGTAATGTATTGCACTGGCGGCATCCGTTGTGAAAAAGCTAGCGCATATTTTAAACATAAAGGTTTTAAAAATGTGTATCAATTAGAAGGCGGTATAATTGAATATACGCGACAAATAAATGATAAGCATTTAGAAAATAAATTTATAGGCAAGAATTTTGTTTTTGACGAGCGTCGTGCCGAAAAAATTAGCGACGATATTATTGCTAAATGTCACCAATGTGGCGAGCCTTTTGATGTGCATACCAACTGCGCAAACGATGCTTGCCATTTGTTGTTTATTCAATGTGATAAATGTAAACACGAGATGAATAATTGTTGTTCAACAAACTGCAAAGAAATACATGCTTTGCCTTTTGAAAAACAAAAAGAATTACGAAAAGGACAAGGCAATAGCAATGATATTTTCAAAAAAGGACGTGCAGATTACCTGCCTTATAAAAAAGATTTGAGGAATATTTTTGATACATTAGCAAAAAGGCATAAATGAACATTTATAAGTTATTAAAACTAAATAGAAAGATTAAAAATCATAGAATCAAGTTTCTAGGGCTTTGGGCTTTGCATACTTGCAATCAGAGATATTTAGCAGTAAATATAGACCCGGTGATGGCTTGTAATTTACGTTGTAAAATGTGTTATTTTACGGATGCTGATTTTGTAAAAACCTTAAAAGGACAGTTTAAACAGGAAGAATTAAAAATTGTTGCAAAAACTATTTTTAACCGAGCGTTAAAACTTCAAATAGGATGTGGTACTGAGCCTACACTTTATAAAAATTTGACAGAACTCGTTGCTCTTGGCAAGGAATATGGAGTGCCCTATATTTCTCTAACTACTAACGCAAATTTATTAAATGAAGATAATATTGAGAGCCTACTGAATGCTGGTCTTAATGAATTCACTATTTCATTGCACGGTGTTACTAAAGAGAGTTATGAGGGTTTTATGAAAAAAGCTAGCTATGACAAATTTCTTAATGCATTTAATACCTTTAAAAAGCTTAAGAACAAATATGACTTTAAAGTAAGAATAAATTACACTTTTAATAAAGATAACTTTCACGAATTAACTGATTTTTTTGATCACTTTGACGGCAAGAGTTTTGATATT
>CAXBID010000354.1:0-3808 GCA_963975495.1 uncultured Flavobacteriaceae bacterium
ACTGCTTATTTACAGTAGCTTTGTTTGCTGAAATCGTTTTGTAGCTTAATGTGTTCACACTAATTATTTTTATATATTAAACATTCCTCTCTCAAAAAGAGTTTGCAAATTTACGATTATATATTTGATTACCAAACCTAGTTTAAGGTTTTTTTATGGTTGAAAATCAGATAGCTGCACGTAGTAAAAATTAACTGCTAAAGGTAGCGCGTTGCAATCTATCATTGATTGATTTTCCTAGGCTAAAATCTGGGAAACGCTCCGCTATAATGACATCGAGATTTTGATGGTCTAAATTATGTAAAGCACCATATAATTTTGATGCTGCTTCTGCCAAATCACCTTTTTCGGATAAGATAATTTGAGTTGTAATAGCGTTGTCTTTTAAATCTGATTTAAAAACAAGAACACCAATGCGTTTGCCTGCATGTTTTTTAATTTCTTCTGAAATAGAATCCGTTAGAACTGTTTGTGTTGAAGGTGCGTAATGTCTGTCTAACATCCCTGGAGCATCTGGACTATTTTCTTTTTTATTTTTGATAGTCACTTTGCCAACCACTGCTTCAATCTCTTCTAAAGCTAAGGCCCCTAAACGGTAAATGATGGGGTCGTTGTTTTCAAAACCTATAATGGTAGATTCTATACCGTTAGCGCAAGCACCGCCATCTAAAATCATGTCAATATCGTTTTTAAAATAACGTTCTACATGTTCTGGTTTTGTTGGGCTAATACTTCCAAAAGGGTTGGCACTTGGTGCTGCCAAAGGAAATGGTAATTGTTTTAAAAGCTCTAAAGTTAATGGATGGTTTGGAACTCGAACGGCAACGGTATCTTTTCCTGCGGTGATTAAATCGGGGATTGTAGGTTGTTTTTTAAGTACTAAAGTCATAGGTCCTGGCCAAAAAGCATTGGCTAGTAATTTTGCTTTAAAAGGAACGTGACTTACAATGGTTTCTAAAGAATTTACTGAAGGAATGTGAACAATGAGTGGATTAAAAAACGGACGCTTTTTAGTCTTGAAAATGCTTTTAATGGCTTTTTCGCTGAATATGTTTCCTGCGAGACCATAAACGGTTTCGGTAGGAATAGCTACTAGTTTATCGGAACTTAATAACGAAATAGCTTTTTGTAAGTCTTTTGAAATGATGCTCATTTTTGTTAATCAGGTTTCAAAATTACTTAAAAAATGTATAAATTCTTTATGTTCACCTCGATAGTTCGGGACGAACCAAACCTACCTAGCGAAAGTCAGGAAATCATATAAATTCGAGGAAATTTTACGCTTAAAGCTGCGCTTTGCGAATTCATTCCTACTCTCATTATTTCGGCAGATTGAGATTCCGACTATGTCGAAAATTGGGACTTGACTATTTTGTTAAGTTTTGGTCTGGCTATTTTGACTTTTTTAGGTTTATAAAGATTTTAGGCAATTATTCTAACTGACTGCCACTGATTACTGCCAATTGCTGACTGGTTTGCGTTAGGGATAGAAGTGGAAAGCCCACAGCCCGACGAAGGAGGTGCGAGGACTTGCAACGGATAGCCCGACCCTTGGGGAACGCCCAAAATAATCGAGTTATCATGTTTAAGCGCCGATTTTTGTCTATTTTTGCAGCGCTATGCAAGAGTTACAACTTTCAGATTGGTTGCCTACCACAAATAAAGAGGTGAAAATACGCGGATGGGATGCGCTGGATGTTATCCTGTTTAGTGGCGATGCTTATGTGGATCATCCGTCGTTTGGGCCTGCGGTAATTGGTCGTATTTTAGAAAGTTATGGTTTGAGGGTGGCTATTGTGCCGCAACCTAATGTGAATGACAATCTTCAGGATTTTGTGAAAATGGGTGCTCCAAAATTGTTTTTTGGGGTTACTGGTGGTTGTATGGACCCCATGCTTAGTAATTATAACGCCAATAAAAAGCGTAGGGATAAAGATGCATACACACCAAATGGCGATATTGGGTTTAGACCCGATTATGCGACTACGGTGTATTCTAATATTTTAAAAGAAAAGTGGCCAGATGTTCCTATTTTAATTGGTGGGATTGAAGCGTCGTTGCGGCGTGTAACGCATTACGACTATTGGAGTGATAAGCTGATGCCAACAATTTTAGAAACTTCGAAGGCTGATATGTTGGTTTATGGTATGGGTGAGCAACCCTTGCGGGAAGTGGTGCGTTTGTTGCAAAAAGGGGTGCCGTTTTCTAGTATTAATACCGTAAATCAAACAGCGATTCTTGTCGGTGAAGATGCTAAGATTCCTAAAAACAGTAATTGGGAAGATGTTGAAATTGCTTCACATGAAATCTGTTTAAAAGACAAGAAAAAATATGCGTCTAACTTTAAGGTTATTGAGCAAGAATCAAATAAGTTGGCTGCACGCCGAATTTTTCAGAAAGTTGGAGATAAGACGTTGATGATTAATCCGCCATATCCAACCATGACGGAGGAAGAAATAGATGCGTCATTTGAGTTGCCATATACGAGAATGCCACACCCAAAATATAATAAGCGAGGCCCCATTCCTGCTTATGAAATGATTAAATTTTCCATTAACATCCACCGTGGATGTTTTGGTGGTTGTAGTTTTTGTACTATATCTGCGCATCAAGGCAAGTTTATAGCATCTCGAAGTCAGGAATCTGTATTGCGAGAGGTGGATACGGTAGCGAATATGCCAGATTTTAAAGGGTATTTGTCCGATATAGGAGGACCAAGTGCGAATATGTATAAAATGAAAGGGAAAGTGCAGTCCATTTGTGATAAATGTGTAGCGCCTTCGTGTATCTCACCGGTTATTTGCAGTAATTTAGATACGTCTCACAAACCCTTAACCGATTTGTACAAAGCGGTTGATAGTCACCCGAAAGTAAAGAAATCGTTTATTGGTAGTGGAATTCGTCATGATATGTTGGTACCAGAATTTAATAAAAATGCGGACCCAAAAGAACTGGACGATTATACCGAAGAAGTTATGACGAAGCATGTTTCTGGGCGACTGAAAGTAGCGCCAGAACATACCAGCGATCCAGTTTTGAAGTTGATGCGAAAACCATCGTTTGCCTACTTCCATAAGTTTAAGGAACGTTTTGATAAGATTAATATAGCAAAGGGGTTGAAGTTGCAGTTGATACCTTATTTTATTTCGAATCATCCCGCTTGTGAAGTTGAAGATATGGCAAACCTCGCTGCTGAAACTAAGGATATGGGTTTTCAGTTAGAGCAAGTTCAAGGGTTTACACCAACACCTATGACGGTTGCTACCGTAATTTATTATAGTGGTTATCACCCATACACGCTTAAAAAAGTAAACACGCCTATTACACGAAAGGAAAAAGATGAGCAACACCGTTTTTTCTTTTGGTATAAAGATGAAAATAAGGCTTGGATAAAAAAGACGTTGAATAAACTTGGACGTCAAGATTTATTGAAAGTACTGCTTCCTGAAAAAACAGAAAAGTGGCGTAAAAATAAACCTAATGGAGAGGCTAAAAACACTTATGATGATGCTATTCCTTTTAATAAACGGAAAAATAAGGCTAAGTTTAGGAGTAAGAAGAGGCAGAGGTAGGTGCTTAACACCCCTATAGTCCCCTCAAGGGGACAATTGTTACGGCATATCTTTACGTATGTTTTTTAGTGTTTATTAGTAATAAATATTTTCAACAAGAATTTGCACTAAATTTTATTGGTTTGGAATGTCCCCTCGAGGGGACTTTAGGGGTGTTTTTCAGAGAATTGTTTCTCATATTAAGCTTAGTAGTCTGACACCCCTGTGATCCCCTCAAGGGGATATTTGTTTACGTT
>CAXBID010000355.1:0-3757 GCA_963975495.1 uncultured Flavobacteriaceae bacterium
CTAATTCTAACTGGGCTAGTATCTCTTTTTCTGCACCATTACCTATGGCAAGCATTGTAATTACTGAAGCCACACCAAAAATAATACCCAATGCTGTTAAAAACGTTCTTACTTTATTAGTCTTGATAAACCAGAAAGCTTCAGTAAAATTAGACTTGAGTTTTTCTAAAAGTATTTTGTCTATCATGCTTATTCTAATAGCGTTATACTTTTTTCATCAATATCTTCTGGTTTATTTAAATATACAACATCACCTTCTTTTAAACCTTTTTCGATGATTACCACTTCGTTATTGGATAACCCTAATTCTACTTGTTTTTTGTCAATGGAATAGCCTGACTTAACGTAGGTGTAACTGATTGAATCTTTTGAAAAGATAGCTTCCAAAGGCACCATTAAAACATCCTCCTCTTGTTTTGTAAGTATTCTATTGGAGGTAGTCATACCTGGCCGTATGTTTTTATTAATTTCATTTAATTTTATTAAAACCTGAAATAGTTTAATATCCGATCCGCCTTTTGTTTCCCCAACATTTGCCACATCGGTAACAATGCCATCTAGTTCAATATCTGGAAATGCATCAAAACCTATTTTGGCTTTTAACCCTTTTTTTATCTTCCTAATATCCACTTCATTACTGTAGGTTTTAGACTCCATTTTTGTTAAGTCTGGAAGATTTGCTATGGTAGGCTGCCAGGTAGATACCGTAGAGCCTACTTTTTTCTTGTTGCCATTCCATTCTTTTGCGTAAGTAACCATGCCGTCATCATCAGAAAAAATAGTGAACTGTTTTTGTAAATCTATTAATTCCTGAATTTTTTTTTCAATTTTTAAAACTTCATTTCCAACCTGAATCATTTTTGCATCTGCTTGCTGTTTCTTAATGGAGTAATCCGCTTTTTTTTCTTTTAAATCGCGGGCAGTTTTTTCAATTTGGATTTCTAAAGATCTAATGGTTGCCGGTGGTTCATATATTGAACGGGATAATTCCAGACTATCTTCTTCAATATTAAATAGTAAGTCTTTAATAGAATTGCGTTCCTGTTTTAAAGTTAAGGTGGTATCTAATTGTTGCGTCGTATATTTTGATTGTGCACTTTCTAAATTAATTTGTGCTTCCGATATTTTTCTATTAACCTCAGATACATCAAGTTTACCAATATAGTCCCCTTTTTTCACAATGGAACCTTCTGGTATTAAATCCTGAATTTTCAACTCATATATTTGAAATCGTCTAGCACCACTTGGACCGTCAATACTTTTAGAACTGGTAGATTGTGCTTCACCAGAAATAAACACTTCATTTAAAAAAGTACCTTTTACTACTTCGGCGGTAAGCGAAGCATCTTTATCGTTGCTTGATTTAAAAAATGAATAAATAACAATTAGTAAGACGATTGCCCCTACTATATAGGCGATTCTTTTTTTATTCATGTGATTGCTTTTTGGTTGATGAACTATAAAAATAGATAAAAATATTATCTGTAAGATTTTATTTTAGTTAATATCATCTTAAAAAACCTATATCATTACTATATTTAACTAGGATTTACCCAAAATAGTATGTTATGGGTAAAAAGAACTTACTCGACAATGTATGTAAAAACAGAAACTTCGGAAGCTTTAAAATATCCAAACGGATAATTATCTGGGTTGGTTTCGTTAATACAGTTTCCTCTTACTAAAGCTGGTTGGGTTTCAAACGGATCTCCATTTTCGTCATCGGTCTGTTGAAGAAGAATATTCATAAACTCATAAAAACGTTCAGAAACGCCGAAGCTTCTGATGATAAGTTCATCTCCAGTTACAAGGTCTTCATCAGAATGAAATGCAAAAATTCTATTACCATCAATAAATTCATCATCGTAAACCTCTAAACTTTGAAGATTTGTTTTAATGCTTATAAATTCAAATAAATAGTAATTTTCAACACCTTCAGGATCTGTATAAAAGGCTTTAAATTCGGTTTCCTCGCCTGAAAACCCACCACCATTATTTTGCTCTACAGATTCTATTGGGCTTACGGGGATTAGCTGTTCTGTAGCGGTATAGGTTTCATTATTATACAAAATATTTAAATTATAGGTTCTACCAATTGAAGGAATAAATGTGTCGTTTCTATAAATACCGGTTTCCTCGTCCTCTATAAAATCAAACCTATTGTTAAACGAATCTGTTACAAAAACTTGTGCTCCATTAGCAGGTGGAACGTTATCCTCAAAAAAAGGAGCACTTAATGAAAGTTTTATAAATTGAAAATTGCTATTGGTGTTCTTATACCAATTTAATGAGGCATCAATGACTAATCTGGGTTCTGCGGATTCTAAATCTAATTCAATAACATCTTCACAAGACCAAAAGCTTAAACTTATCAATACGATGTATATTATTTTTTTCATTTATTAAAGTTTAAAATTATAAGATATCGATGGTACTATACCAAAAATTGATAAACGCGAGGCTTCATTTGCACGCGTAATTTCATTTTGGCCAAAAGTAATCGAAGCTGCATTTCGTCTATTATATAAATTATAAATTCCAAAAACCCAATAACTTTGCCAACCTCTTGTTTTGTTAGCTTTTGGTGTATAAGTAGCCGAAATATCCAAACGGTTGTATGCTGGCAATCTATCAGAATTTCTACTATTGTAACTGGGTACGATAATACCGTTAAATTGATATTGCCCGTTAGGGAACGTAGCGGGTTGCCCTGTTTGAAATAAGAAATTTGCGTTAAATTTCCATCTGTCGTTTAAATCATAACTACCCGTAAGGGAAATATCGTGCGTTTTATCAAAAGGTGTCCTATACCAATTCCCATTGTTAATACCTGTTTCTAGAGGCGTTCTACCTTTTGTTTGTTGCTCCGATTTTGAAAGTGTGTAAGCCAACCAACCTTTAAAACGCCCTTCATTTTTTCTTAAAAGAAGTTCAGCACCATAAGCTCTGGCTTTACCGTTTAAAATCACTTGCTCTATGGCATTATTAGCAATTAAATCAGCACCATCAATATAGTCTATTCTGTTTTTTATGGTTTTATAAAAACTTTCAATTTCCAATGAATACCTACTATTATCAAAATCCTTAAAGTAACCCACCGCAAACTGATCGAGTAATTGCGGTTTTACAAATTTGCCACTTGGGGTCCAAACATCTAATGGTGTAGGGGAGTTGGTGTTGGATAATAAATGTAAGTATTGACTCATTCTGTTGTAGCTTGCTTTTACAGAACTTTTAGAATTTAGTTGATAGGCAACAGAAGCACGGGGTTCAAGATTTGCGAATTTTGCTATGACATCACTTCGTTCAAAGGTTTCTGTGCCAATAGGATCTGCTTTTTCATAAATCTGAAAATCGGCGTTAAACAGAACAGCCTCATCATTTTCATAAACATTCAATTCATTTTGTCCTAAACGATGAAATGTGCTGAGTCTTAATCCGTAAGATAGCGCTAGATTATCAGAAATTTTATGTTCAGCATCTAGATAAATAGCATTCTCAAAGGCATACTTATCAGTCAATTTGAACGGATTAATTCCTGAGGATTCCTTAGTTGGTTTTATATCCCCAGGGTTGAATGTATAATAAATACTGTTCAAACCATATTGAAGTTTAAATGTATCGTTTAAATAATGTTTAAAGTCATATTTTAAATTGAAGTTTCTAATACCAGAAACCCAATCAAACTCAACAAAATTAAGTTTTAAATCGTAGTCGTAATCAGAATATATCAATGATAAGTTTGAAAATATTTTAT
>CAXBID010000356.1:0-3751 GCA_963975495.1 uncultured Flavobacteriaceae bacterium
AATTTTTGGATATTGAAAAATAGTATTAAAGTTTAAAACAATGAACGAAGAGATAAAATTTATATTGGATTCTACAAAAGAGGCTATGGAAAATGCTATTAAGCATTTAGAAAAACAGTTTGTAAATATTAGAGCTGGTAAAGCAAGTCCAGCGATGTTAGGCAGTGTTATGGTAGACTATTATGGGTCGCAAACACCCTTAAGCCAGGTGGCCAATGTTAATACGCCTGATGGTAGAACAATAACTGTTCAGCCTTGGGAGAAAAGCATGTTACAAGAAATTGAGCGTGGTATAGCCTATGCAAACCTTGGTTTTAACCCTATGAATAATGGTGAAACTATTATTATTAATGTACCACCTTTAACTGAAGAACGCAGACGCAATTTAGCAAAACAAGCTAAAGCTGAAGCTGAAGATGCCAAAATAAGTATTAGAACGGCGCGAAAAGATGCCAATAACGAGATTAAAAAAAATGATGATGTTTCAGAAGATTTGAAAGCTAATGCCGAAATTGATGTGCAACAAATGACAGACAAGTACGTTAAAAAGGCTGATGACCTTTTCGATAACAAAGAAAAAGAAATTATGACAGTGTAAATAAAAAGCGACATTTTAGTCGCTTTTTTTATAAACCTATTTATTTTCCGAATGTTGAAATATTGCCTTCTCTTTATTTTTATATGTTTTTATCTGTCAACCCAAGGGCAATCCTCTTTAATTAATAATATTGAACATCAAAAAGATTCTATTAAAGAAAACACCTTAGTTAAAAGTATTGGCAACGGGTATTTCCCAACTAAATACTTCAATTTCGATTTACGATATCTAATCAAATACAATCAATATGAAGGTGTAAGAACAGGGCTTGGTGGCATTACAAATAAAGCCTTTTCAAAAAAGTACAGAATAATTGGCTATACTGTTTATGGGTTTAGAGATCATCGGTTTAAATACAGTATTGGTGGCGGTTTTAGACTAGCAGAAAAAACGAATACTTGGATAAATCTATCTTACACTGACGATTTACAAGAAACTGGAAGTACCAAATTTTTAACTGATACTCGTTTTTTTCATCACAAAATCCATATCTATTGAGCATCAAATAAATGATAAACTTTCAAATGAAACAGAGTTTTCCATTAGTAAAATAGACCCAACCTATAGCTATGGCTATGCGTTAAACAATAATGTTTTCAGTAACTTTAATTTAAGTACCGCTAAAATTGCTTTTCAGTGGAATCCTTTCGATTATTTTGAAATGACTAAAACCAATGTTAAGGAAATTAAAGAGGGATTCCCAAAATTTTCCCTACAATACACCAAAAGTTTTCAGGACGTTTTAAAAGGCGATTTTAATTTTTCAAAAATAGATTTCAGAACCATTCACAGAATTGGTAAGGAAAATAATCACTTTTCTGAAATTACTTTGGTTTCTGGGTTAGCTTCCGGCGATACGCCTTTAACGCATTTATACCATGCCTACCCCAATAATATAAGAAAAGAAACTATTTTACAACGCTTTTCCGTAGCTGGTTTAAATAGTTTTGAAACCATGTTTTTTAACGAGTTTTTCTCTGACAAGTTTGCTACTGTTCAATTAAAACATTACTTAAAGCCTTTTAAAATTTCAGATCGCTTTAAACCCTATATGGTTTTAATTTCCCGTTTTGCCATTGGTGATATATCAAACCCCGAAAGACATCAAAATGTAACCTTTGGTTCGCTAAAAGAAGGGTACACAGAATCTGGTTTTGAAATTAACAAACTGTTATTTGGTTTCGGGTTAAGTTTCACTTATCGATATGGCGCATACTACCTACCTGAATTTACCGACAATATTGCTTTTAAGTTTACATTTAACGTCTCATTATGAGGTAATGCAGTCCTTTTTTCTACCTTTGCGCATCTTTTACACAAGGCATGTTTAAACTTTTCACAAAAGATTTCTGGGACGTTATCGCAAGATTAATTTTACGCAATAAAATCATCATTCTTGTTGGTATTCTTCTGGCTACGTTTTTCTTTAGTCAAAAGTGGGACAACATGCGTTTAGCCTATAGCGAGGCAAATATGCTACCAGACGACCATGAGGTAAACATTGCTTATAACAACTTTTTAAAAATCTTTGGTGAAGAGGGAAACCTTATTGTTTTGGGTGTAAAAGACAGTTCGCTTTTTACGGTTGGAAAATTAAACGCTTGGAATAAACTTTCAGAAGGTTTTAAGAAATATGACGAAGTTGAAACGGTTATTTCCATAAAAGATCTTCAAAAACTTATAAAGGATGATGTAAATGAAAAATTTAAGCTAGAGCCCTTTATAAAAGATTCTATTTCTTCTATAAAACAAATTGAAACACTTCAAGACGAACTTTTTAAAAAGTATCCTTTTTATGATAATTTCTTGTTCAACAAAAAAACCAAAACCATAAGAAGTGCCATTTATTTAAAAAAAGATATCGTAAACACCTCAGCCAGAAAAGACTTTGTAATTAATGTTTTAATGCCAAACATTGATGCTTTTGAATTAGAAAACAACTTAGATGTTAGAATTTCCGGCATGCCTTATATACGAACCTTAAATTCTCAAAACATCGTTGATGAAATTGGCAAGTTTATTGTTGCGGCCCTTTTGGTAACGTCGATTATTTTCTTTTTCTTTTTCAGGTCGTTTAGAGCCACATTTATTTCCCTTATTATAGTAAGCATTGGGGTTATGTGGACTTTGGGAATTATAGGTTTGCTCAACTACGAAATAACCGTTTTAACCGCTTTAATACCGCCATTAATTATTGTAATTGGTATTCCTAACTGTATTTTTTTAATTAATAAATATCAGCACGAAGTAAAACTACATGGCAATAAAGTAAAATCGCTACAGCGTGTCATTACCAAAGTTGGTAATGCTACTTTAATGACCAATGTTACAACCGCTTCTGGTTTTGCAACGTTTATTTTAACAGAAAGCCAACTTTTAAAAGAATTCGGTGTTGTTGCTTCGCTTAGTATTCTTGCCATTTTTATTTTATGCATTCTTATAATTCCGATAATTTATTCGTTTTTACCATATCCTAAAAATCGTCACTTGGAGCATTTAAACAAACGTTGGATCGGTGGTTTTGTAAATTGGATGGAACGTATGGTAAGACACAAACGTATAGCCATTTATTGCACGTCCTTAATTTTGCTTATTGCTAGCATAATAGGTATATACCAAATAAAAATATCGGGTAGCTTGATTGAAGATATGCCCCAAGAATCCCATTTTGTAAATGACATTCGCTTTTTTGAAGAAGAGTTTAATGGCATTATGCCTTTGGAAATTATGGTAGATACCAAACGTAAAAAAGGCGTTATGAAACTATCTACTTTAAAGCGCATGGATGAGTTAGAGGAATTAATTATTGAAACGCCCGAACTTTCTAAACCAATTTCGGTGGTAGATTTAGTTAAATATTCCAAACAAGCCTACTACAACGGTAATCCTAAATATTACCAGTTACCCACATCACAAGAAAACAGTTTTATTCTTTCTTATGCTAAAAACTCGTCTTCAGATATCGATTTACTGAAAAACTTTGTCGATAGTACGGGGCAATATGCGCGCATTACAACATTTATAAAAGACGTTGGCACCGATAAGATGGAACGTATTCAAGAGAAAATTCAAGATAAAATTGATAAGGTTTTTCCAAAAGAAAAGTACGACGTTACCATAACGGGGAAAGCGCTTGTTTTTCAAAAAGGAACC
>CAXBID010000357.1:0-3652 GCA_963975495.1 uncultured Flavobacteriaceae bacterium
CCGATTTGAGTCCAATTTATTCCAATGTTTTTGTCTGACTTTCTAAATTCTCCTGCCCATTTCCAAACATCACCATACATTTTTTTGTGCAGGTCTTTTATAAATTTTTCGGTCAATATTTTTTCAGGTTTTAAATTAGTATGAATAGTCCATTCAACTGCTTTTTCAATATTTAATTGTTCAAACTCATCTAGTTCTTTTTGTGTTGTTATAGAGTTTATCTTTAGACCTTCTTTCTCGTCTTCATCTAAAGGTGTTTGTCCATCTGCATATTTTAAGTTTAGTCCCATAATGACTTTCTCATTTCCCTTTTTATTTCATTTGCTAAGTCAATTATTGAGTCATTAATTTTACTATTACTAATTCCTTGATCCTCTAATTTCATATTTTGATTGGTTCTTAAAACAATTTTTCGAGCTAGTTTTTCAGCTTTTGAATTAATTAAATTGTCAATACTTCCATCCTTTGGAACAAAACCGTATATAAATTTTAAGTTAAGTACATCTCCAACTTCTTTTAGCGAATTGATTGATATTGTGCCTTTAGCTTCGCTTTCTTCAATTTTTTTAACGCCTTGACGTGTTATATTAAGCTTTGTTCCAAGTTGAGCCATTGTCATGTTAAGAGTAGTTCGAATAGTATTTATCCACCCTTTATCTGGCACAAGTACAGCTTCTGTTTTTTGGAAGGGTTTTAGTTTTTGGTCTAATTGTTCGATTAAAAGCTTCTTTTTATTTCTCATGAATTATATATTTGTAAATAATTAGGTTTACAAAACCCTTTAAAAGTAAATATATTTGTTTATAAATATACTAAAAAGTAAACTTAAAAGTTTACAAAAATTAAAATATGTCAACGTTTTAGTTTACTTTTTAAATATTATTATTAAAGATAACTGTTAAGAAGTTATTTTAGTTTATTTATTAGTGGTTAAGAATATGTTTAAGATTTTGTAATCAACTATTCTCAATATCACTAATATGATGCTCTAAAGCTTTAACGGAAATTTGTATCTCAACAATTAAAAGTGCCAAGGATATAATTAAAAGCAGTAAAGCAAAACCAAATACCCAAATTGCAATAGTGTGTTGTTGGATATAAATTAAAAACATAGTTAAAACACAGAGTAACAAACTAGAAATACCAAAAATTTGCATAGAGCGTGTTAAATACAAGCGCTGTTTTATATTCTTAATTTGAGCAATTAAAACGGAATCTTTTTCTTTTATGTACTTATCATGCAAACTACGTATTATGGCGGCATAAGCCAAAAAACGGTTGGTGTAAGCAAGCATAATTAACGAAATAGCCGAAAATAGCAGTGCAGGTGTGGTTAATGTGAGTTGTTCCATGAAGGTTATGTTTGTAAAAAACTAAATTATAAATTCTATTTTGGAATTCGATACTTTTAAATAGTAATTTTTATCTTTCGAAGATGCAAGAAGATTTTCTACATTATATCTGGAAACATAAAAAGTTCGACTTTAAGAAACTGAAATCTGAAGCAGGTGAAGCTATTGAAATTTTATCAGTTGGCGAGCATAATTTAAATTCCGGTCCCGATTTTTTTAATGCAAAACTTAAAATAGGCGAACAGCTTTGGGCTGGTAATGTTGAGATTCATGTAAAATCATCCGATTGGTTTTTACATAACCACGAGCAAGATAAAGCCTACGATAATGTGATTTTACACGTGGTTTGGGAGTATGATACCGATGTGTTTAGAAAAGATAATACCGTTATCCCTACTTTAGAACTGAAAGCCCATTTGCCTACTGAACTTTTAAACAACTACCTAAAGCTTTTTAGTAAACAAAATACATGGATAAACTGTGAAAACGATTTTGCTAGTATTAATGATTTTACTTTAAACAACTGGTTAGAGCGTTTATATTTTGAACGTTTGGAACGAAAAGCCACAACTATAGAAATGCTTTTACAAGAATCTAAAAACGACTGGGAAGCCGTGTTGTTTAAAATGCTGGCTAAAAATTTCGGATTGAAAGTAAACGGTGAATCTTTTTTAAGTTTAGCTAATTCAGTAGATTTTTCAATAATCAGAAAATTGCAATCCAATCAGCAAACTTTGGAAGCTTTATTATTTGGGCAAGCAGGTTTGTTAGGTAATGATATTCAAAACGGATATTATCAAGGTTTAGTTAAAGATTACAATTTTTTAAAACAAAAATTTCAATTAGAAAATAATCAGGTTCTACCACTTCAATTTTTCAGATTACGACCACCAAATTTTCCAACAATTAGATTATCACAGTTAGCGAGTTTATGTCATGAACATCAAAATCTGTTTTCAAAAATCATCACAACAAAAACCTTGGATGGTTTTTATGAGTTGTTTAAAGCCAACACATCAACCTTTTGGGAATCGCATTACACCTTTCAAAAAGAATCAAAACCGTCAACTAAAACCATTTCAAAACCGTTTATAGATTTATTACTGATCAATACTATTTTACCAATAAAATTCTGCTATGCTAAACAAAAAGGAGAAACTATTGATGATACTATTTTAGAACTCATTTCAAAAATAAAATCAGAAAAAAACAGCATTATTGATGCGTTCAATACCTTAAAACCCATTTCAAGATCGGCTTTACAATCGCAATCACTTATTCAATTAAAAACTGAATATTGCGATAAAAACAGATGCTTAAAGTGTGCCGTTGGAAATACTTTATTGTCAAGAACTATTTAAAAAGCCCATTTAAAAATTATTAAAGCCGTAGAAATAGCAAGGGTTTTAAAAGAGTAACATTAAAACATGAAACATCCATAACTAAAAGTTCAATACCCAAGGACAATGATTATATGGATGCTACATAGCTTGCCCCGATAAAAATCGGGGTGACAATTAAAAAACAATAAATATAAACACATGAAACATCCATGGCAAAGTTTTTGTCACCCGAGGGAATGACTTTTGAGGCAGATAAGTAGTTAAGGAATAATTAGTAAATTTGAAAACATAGTAGCATAATTAAAAAAAGGTCGATTTTTACTGGAGGTTGAAACATCCTGCAAAACAGGAAACCCCGAACATGAAACTGACAACAAACGTTAAGCACCCAAGAGTATCGCCAATCTGAGAGTAATCAAAGAGGGAGCATGAACATGAAATTTTGATTTCCTTAACGTATTTGCTACTTATTAAATAAAGAAAAGTAAAAGTCTCCATGTATGGGTAAGGGTTTTTTTGCTCAAAAATTAAAGTATAAATTGATTATACCCTGAAAATCAAAAAATTAACAAAAACAAGGAAAGACACATGAAATAGAAAAACAAAGCATAGCCTTAGTTAGCTCTCATTTAAAGCAACACGTATTGTATATCTGAAATAAAACACGTATTTTTGTAAAAACTGAAAATTGTTATGAATACAAAATTAACTTTAACAATAGAAAAAGAGGTCATAGAAATTGCAAAAGAATATGCAAAAGAAAAAGGACAAAGTCTTTCGGAAATGGTTGAAAACTATTTCAAGTTTGTTACTGTCAAAAGAATGAAAATCAAGGAAAAACAACTTTCACCTAAAGTTAGAAAACTGAGAGGAATAATTAAAACTGATGACAGTTTTGACTACAAACAAATTTTAACCGAAGAACTTTCAAAAAAATATGGAGTATAAACTTTTTGT
>CAXBID010000358.1:0-3645 GCA_963975495.1 uncultured Flavobacteriaceae bacterium
TTAAATTAAGAGTCTGTTTAAAAATCCGTTAATTATTTTTTTATGTCCCTTTTTGCGCATTAATTTGTTAAAATTTTGAACCGTAGCTACAGCTATGCTTAAAAATTTTACCTCATACTGCATCAAAAATGACCTATAATCCCGATAATTATCGGGACTAATCACAAATTCTGAAACGGACTCTAAGACGGATAAGATAAAACTTTATTTTATCTTGAACAGGTAAAGTATGAAAACAAACAACTACACCTTATTCCTTTTTCTAATCATTTGTTCAAACGTTTTTACACAGACTAAGTTTGAACCCAAAGATGGCGAATGCTTATTTTTTATCGGGCAAGATATGGGTGCAACTGGTGGACTCAATAATTATACCGATGGTTATTGCGACCATTTTGATGTGCCAACAGGATTTACCGTTTACACGAATTTCTCACCAGGTGGCGAGTCGTTTGGGTTTTATGCAAAAGGAAACGATGGTATAAAAACAAAAGCCAATTGGGGTGCTGGCGATACTTGTGCACAATGTTATATAGATGATGACGATTATAAAAACTCCGTAATTGCTATCGGGTTATCTTTGGTAGGACATTAAAAGAAAGTTGGAAATGGAAAACACGATGCATTAATAAAGGAGCTGGGAAAATGGATAAAAGCTATCGAGCGTCCTGTTTTTCTTCGGATTGGTTATGAATTTGATGGTTGGGATTGGAATCACTATAATAAGAAACATTATTTAGCAGCTTGGAAACGTATTTATGATCTATTTGATGCCATGAAAATTGATAATGTTGCTTTTGTTTGGCAATCAAAAGGCACGGGTTCAAATCAGGCTATTTTAGAAAATTGGTATCCGGGTGATGATTTGGTAGATTGGTGCGGCTACTCCTATTTTGGTAATCCTGACCAAGAAATGCTCATCTTCGCTAGAAAGCACAATAAACCCGTATTTATTGCTGAAGCGACTCCCGTTATGGAAAGCGATGGTTTGTTTTTTGATACAGACTTAAGTAAACCCAAAATAGCAAAACATGTTTGGGATGCTTGGTTTGTTCCTTTTATCAAAACCATAAATCAAAATAAAGATGTTATAAAAGCCTTTTCATACATTAATGTGAATTGGTCTGTGCAACCCATGTGGATAAACAACCCTGTGTTTAAACAAGTAGATTCGCGTATTCAAGAAAGTGCTTATATTTCTGAAAAATGGATTGAAGAAATTAGTAAACCAAGGTATTTAAAACCTTCGCCCGAACTTTTTGATAAACTTCAAAACAAATAGTCTTTAAAATTACGTACCGATGGCAACAAAATACTCTGAGCAACCCTTAACGAAGGCAAAAGCAATTGGGAAATTGAAACGTTTTCTTCAAGGTTTTAATTTTTTTATAATTCTGCAAAAGTATTTATTGATTTTTGATAAGAAAATTCTACATTAGATTATCGAAATTTAATTTAAACTTTAACTTCATGGTAAATAAAGAAGTTGTGGTATCAACAGAGTTTAAAACTCATACTAAAAAAGCTATTACTGCTATTATACTTTTTGCGTTCGTATATTTTCTAATTTTTATATTTTCATTAGCACTCACAGTATTATGTGTTTATGGAGGCGTTTTATTAATTATAACGGTACCTCGTTTAATAACTATAGCTTTAGGGCTAGGTCTTGCTAGTTTAGGCTTTTTAGTCCTATTTTTTTTATTGAAATTCATATTTAAAAAGAATAAAATTGATCGCTCTCATTTAACCGAAATATCAGAAAGTGATCAACCTGAACTTTTTAAGATGATACATGAAATTGTAAATGAAGTCGGCACAGCATTTCCCAACAAAGTTTTTGTATCGTCCGATGTAAATGCATCCGTATTTTATGATTCCAACTTTTGGAGCATGTTTCTACCTATTAAAAAGAATTTACAAATCGGTCTCGGTTTGGTAAACACTATTCATTCAAGTGAATTAAAAGCCATTCTTTCACACGAGTTTGGTCATTTCAGTCAAAAAACAATGAAAGTAGGAAGCTATGTTTACTACGTGAACCAAGTTATTTTTAATATGCTTTATGATAATGAAGGTTTTGACAAAATGGTTCAACAATGGGCAAATGCCAGTGGTTACTTTGCTATTTTTGTTATTATTGCGGTAAGGATTGTTGAAGGTATTCAATGGATTTTACGTAAAATGTACGAGTTTGTAAATAAAAATTATTTAGGATTATCTAGAGAAATGGAGTTTCATGCTGATGAAATTGCGGCTAATGTTACAGGTTTTGAACCCTTAAAGAGCGCATTGCTTAGAATGAATTTAGCAGATTATTCCTTTAATGCTGTACTAGGTTTTTACGAAGGAAAAATATCAGAAAACATTAAAAGTCAAAACATTTTTAAAGAGCAATACTACTTAATTAACTTTTACGCCACAGAAGATAATCTTCCTATTATTAATGGCTTACCAAGAATAACCTTAGAAGAATTGAATAAATTCAACAAGTCTAAATTAGTTATCAAAGACCAATGGGCGTCCCATCCAAGCACCGAAGAACGGATAGCAAGTTTGGAAAGAACAAATTTATCGATAGTTAATCCTGAAAATAATCTAGCTAATACCCTATTTAAAAATATAGAGAAACTACAAGAAGCATTAACCACTAAAATGTTTGCCGAAGTAAAATATGAAGAAACACCCAAAAGAATTTCTTTAGATGAATTTGAAAAAGAATTTGAAAATGAATATGTAAAGAATTCCTTTTCAAAATCATTCAATGGGTATTACGATAACAAAACACTTGTGCCTTTTAAAATAAAAGACATTAATAACAACGAAAAATTACCAGCAACCATTGATACTTTATTTAGCGATAAACACGTAAACTTAAATTACGAAGTACTAGCTTTACAAAACGATATTGAAACCATTAAACAAATAAAGAATAAAACACTAAAAATTAAAACCTATGATTACGATGGGAAAAAATATAAAGTCAAAGAAAGTGATTCTTTGATAAAGCAACTTCAAAGTCAGTTAGATAGTATGAACGAAAGCATTAAAGAAAATGATATTAATATTTTTAGATTCTTTAAAAAGGTAGAAAAAAATAGTGATGCATCAAAGTTAACCCAACTCTACACAACGTTCTTTGAGTTTGATAAAGAATTCGATTCTAAATTTAAAGTTTATACCGAGTTATCAGATAAATTACAGTTTATAAATGTTACAACACCTTACGACCAAATAAAATCTAATTTTATTAAAGTAAAATCTTTAGAAGCTAAACTTAAAGAAAATATTAAGCAGTTTACAAGTGATGATAAATACAAAACAGAAATGACCAAAGATATAAAAGAGAGTTTTGAAACTTACCTGTTAAAAGATTGGCAATATTTTGGAACTCAAAATTATATTGATAAAAACTTAGAAACGCTTTTTATGGCTATAAACAATTATGCCTATATATTATCTAGAGGTTATTTTTTGCATAAAAAAGAAGTGCTAGATTATAAAGTATTGTTATTAGATAAAATGAAAGTGGCATAACTTAATTACTAACATTAAGTAGAACTAAGTATTATTTAAAACAATCTAATCTCAACTTGCTAAAGGCTAGCGCGAGCATCTTGCTCGTGTCATTAAATATGTCTCGCA
>CAXBID010000359.1:0-3632 GCA_963975495.1 uncultured Flavobacteriaceae bacterium
TCTAGGTTTAATATTTGCCATAATTCTTGTTATTGTCACGTCTTGTAAAACAAATGAAAAAGAGCTAGCATCACCCACATTTAAATTTAAAAATCCATCATTGTCTGTTCAAGAACGAGTTAAAGATTTAATAAGTCAAATGACGCTTCAAGAAAAGGTATCTCAAATGCGTTATGATGCACCAGGAATAGAAAGGCTTGGGTTACCAAGATATAATTGGTGGAATGAATGTTTGCACGGTGTTGCGCGCGCTGGAGAAGCTACTGTTTTTCCTCAAGGTATTGGTATGGGAGCTACTTGGAATCCGCCTTTGGTTTTTGAAATGGGAACAGCAGTATCAGACGAAGCTAGAGCAAAACACCATAAATTCATAAAAGAGGATAAAAGAGGCATATATCAAGGCTTAACATTTTGGACGCCGAATATCAATATTTTTAGAGACCCAAGATGGGGAAGAGGTCAGGAGACTTATGGCGAAGACCCTTATTTAACAAGTAGGATAGGTGTCAATTATATTAAAGGACTGCAAGGGGATGATCCAAAGTATTTAAAAGTAGTGGCTACTGCAAAGCATTTTGCAGTACATAGCGGTCCTGAAAAATCCAGACATGAAGATAATTATCAAACGTCCAACAAGGATCTTTATGAAACCTATTTACCAGCTTTTGAAGCTGCTGTTAAAGAAGCCAATGTACATTCAGTAATGTGCGCCTATAATCGATTTAGGGACGAAGCCTGTTGTGGGAGTAATTTATTGCTAAAAAAAATCCTTCGCAACGATTGGGGTTTTAGTGGTTACGTGGTATCTGATTGTTGGGCTATTAACGATTTTTGGGAACCTAATAGACATGGTTTGGCAGACACACCTGCCGAAGCAGGTGCTTTAGCGATAAAAAGAGGTACAGATTTAAATTGCGGAAGTGTTTACGACCCAAGTTTAAATGAAGCTGTTCTTAAAAAAATGATTGATGAGGAAAAAATAGATTTGGCTTTAACAAGATTGATGACTGCTCGCTTTAAATTGGGCATGTTTGATCCAGAAGCAGATGTGAAATGGGCAAAAATACCATATGATGTTGTAGCCAGTGAAAAGCACTATGACCTTTCTAAAAAAATAGCCAGGGAATCGATGGTACTGTTGAAAAACGAAAACAATACGCTTCCTTTAAGTAAAAATATAAAGTCTATTGCAGTTATCGGGCCTAATGCAAATTCTAAACAAGCGCTATTGGGTAACTATCATGGTACACCCAATAATTATTACACCCCTCTAAAAGCCATCACAGATAAATTACCAAATGCCACAATTAATTATGCTTTAGGAAGTGATATTGCTATTGGTTGGCCTAGTTTAAATACTATACCAAATTCAGTGCTTAAAAATGGTGCTAATAATGGCTTGAAAGGGGAGTATTTTGATAATAGACACTGGGAAGGAACGCCAGCATTTACAAGAAACGATGGTGTTGTAGATTTTATTTGGATGCCCAAAAAACCTATTGAGAATTTGAAAACAGATATATTTTCTGTGAAATGGACAGGTCAATTAGTACCAAATGAAAACGGTAAATATAGAATAGGCTTTCGAGCCAGTAGTGCTGGTAAATTATATTTTGATAATGAATTGAAGTTTGAATTTAGCGATGATCATGAACCAAAAACAAAATATTTTGATATCGATTTAAAAAAAGGAATATCTCATGATATTAAAATTGAATACTACAACTACCACTCAGACCCACAAGCTCAATTTGTGTGGGCTAAAATGGATCAGGATTTATTGGCTCCAGCTATTGAAGCTGCTAAAAAATCTGAAGTTGTAGTGTTGTGCTTAGGGCTTTCTCCAGATATAGAGGGTGAAGAAATGCCTGTATTATTGGAAGGTTTTGATAAAGGAGACCGTACAGATATTACACTTCCAAAAACACAAATTGAGTTAATGAAAAAAATCCAAGCTCTTGGAAAGCCTACTATTGTCGTTTTAATGAATGGTAGTGCTTTGGCAGTAAACTGGGCAACGGATAATGTTCCTGCAATTTTAGAAGCTTGGTACCCAGGAGAGTTTGGTGGAGATGCCATTGCCGATGTTTTGTTTGGAGATTATAATCCTGCTGGAAGACTGCCAGTAACCTTTTATAAATCGGTAAAAGATCTACCCGATTTTAAAAACTATAATATGAAGAATAGAACTTATAAGTTCTTTAAAGGTAACCCGCTATTTCCATTTGGTCATGGTTTAAGCTATACAACTTTTACTTATAAAAACCTTGAGGTAAGTAAAGTTATCACTTTAAATGAAAGTATAGAGATTGAAGTAGAAGTAACCAATTCAGGGAAATTTGATGGCGATGAAGTAGTACAATTGTATTTAAGTCATAAAGGTGATTCAGAAGATAATGCAATACGTTCATTAGTTGGATTTAAAAGGATAAGTCTTAAGTCTGGTAAGACAAGAAAAGTAGCTATGACTATAAGTCCAAAGCAATACTCTAAGATAAGTTTTGATGGAACAATTGAAGCTGTAGAAGGATGGGTTAATATAAGTATTGGAGGAAAACAACCTGGTTTTAAAGGTCATGCAGATGCTCCTTCTACCGAAGTACTAAATGAAAATATACTATTGAAACAGTAATAAACTAAATATAGAAACTAACAAAAACTAATTAATATGATGAAATTAAAACTTTTAGGTATGGCTCTGGTAATGCTGTGCATACAAAATGCCTTTTCGCAAACTAAAACGGTCTCTGGTGTAGTTTCCGATGAGTCTGGTGTGCCATTACCAGGAGTAAACGTTCTTTTGAAGGGGACTACAACTGGAACGACAACAGATTTTGATGGTAATTATACCATTAATAATGTAAGCACAAATAGTATTTTAGTGTTTAGTTATATAGGTTTTGCTACTCAGGAAATCTTTTATTCTGGTCAAGATAAATTAAACGTTAACTTGTCGGAAGATGCAGGTGTGTTGGATGAAATAGTTATCGTTGGTTATGGCAAGCAGAGTAGAGCAGAAGTGACTGGGGCAGTTTCCTCTATTGCTGCCAAAGAAATTGCAGCGCTTCCAGTTTCAAACCCTGAAGAAGCACTTCAAGGTAGAGCGGCTGGTGTTCTAGTTGTTAATACAGGGTCTCCAGGATCAGCTCCAGTAGTACGAATTAGAGGTGTCACTACGTTTGGTGACAATTCTCCATTATACGTTGTGGACGGTATTATTGTTGGAGGACTATCTGCTATAAATCCAATAGACATTGAATCCATAAATGTTTTAAAAGATGCGTCAACAACTGCTGTTTATGGTGCTCAAGGTGCCAACGGTGTTATAGTTGTAACAACTAAAACAGGAAAACCAGGAAAACCAACTCTAGAGTTCAGCACGTTTGCAGGGTTTCAAACGCAAAACGAACGCTATGATCTGTTAAACACATTAGAATACTTGAAGTATGCTAATAATGCCTTTGGAACAATACCCAATTCCTCCTTTCTAACCTCTGGAAATAATACAGACTGGCAAGATGCCATTTACAGAACAGGATTAATTGAAAGTTATGATTTTGCATATTCTGGAGGAGGGGATACAAATAATTTTAGATTTTCTGCTGGGTATTTTGAAAGAGAAGGGATTATTA
>CAXBID010000360.1:0-3585 GCA_963975495.1 uncultured Flavobacteriaceae bacterium
TATTTTTCCCGTTAACATTTATTGGCTTTGCCGTTATAAGCGCATTATTCCCGTTCCATACCTGGTCGCCTGATGGCCATGCGTCTGCACCAACAGCAGTATCCATGTTACACGCAGGTGTTTTAATGAAATTAGGAGGTTATGGCGTATTTAGGGTGGCCATGTTTTTATTGCCCGAAGGCGCTTTACATTGGTCGTGGTTCTTTATAATTCTATCGGCCTTTGGAGTGATTTACGGTGCTTTTGCCGCCATAAAACAAACTGATTTAAAATATATCAACGCATATTCATCGGTTAGCCACTTGGGAATGGTACTATTTGCTTTATTGATGCTGAATAAAACCGCCTGGAATGGTGCTATTTTACAATCACTTTCCCATGGATTTATGACAGCATTATTCTTTGCTTTGATAGGCATGATTTACGGACGAACACATACCAGGGACATCTACAAATTAGGCGGTTTGTTAAAAGTAATTCCTTTTATTTCAGTGATATATGTTATTGTTGGTTTAGCATCATTAGGATTACCGGGGTTTAGTGGTTTTATTGCCGAAATGAACATTTTTGTAGGGGCATTCCAGCATGAAGAGTTGTTTTATAGAATTGCAACCGTTATTGTGGTTTCAGCAATTGTGGTTACCGCGGTTTATATTTTAAGGGCAGCTGGAATTATGTTAATGGGACCTGTGAAAAACAATGATTATTTAAGCTTGGAAAAGGCAACTTGGTACGAGAAAACAGGTGTTTTATTATTGTTGATTCCTATTGTAGGAATGGGTGTTGTACCGCTTTGGTTGAGCGATATGATTTGGGAAAGTTTACAACCTTTTATACAAGGAGTCTTGTAAAGATCGAAGACAGAAGACGGTTGTCTGAAGTAAATAAAAGGAAAAATATATGTTTAAAATACAATATGATATTAAGAAAAAATCATCAAATAAAAGCACTTATTCCTTCGGTCATCGGTCTACCGGCTTCCGTCTTAATAATTAAATTTGAGAATTATGAACATAGATAGTTTTCTATTAATGCGACATGAAATAATCCTTTTGGCAATTACAATGATGTTGCTAATCGGTGAGATTTTTATTCATAAAGACAAAAAAAGCAGCATCATACATTTGGCAATTTTCCTGTTTGGAATTCATACCGCCATTGGCTTTTTTACTATTGAAGAAAGTAGTTTGTTCGGAGGCATGTTCCGCACCAATAACATGATTCATTTGTTTAAAAATGTATTGAATGTTGGTGTTTTGATCTTGTTATTACAATCTGCCGATTGGCTTAAAGAAAAAATAGTTGACCAAAACAGGGGAAGTGAATTTTTCATTTTATTATTCTCTTCTTTACTGGGCATGTATTTTATGATTTCCTCAGGTGATTTTTTAATGTTCTACTTAGGGCTTGAATTATCAGTACTCCCCATTGCCGCACTGGCCGCCTATGAAGTCGCCAATAGAAAATCGAGCGAGGCAGGAATCAAATTAATTCTTTCTTCGGCTTTAGCCTCAGGGGTTTCATTATTTGGTATCTCAATGCTTTATGCAACATCTGGTTCAATCTATTTTAATGATATTATTGAAGTCATCACATCAAGTAATTTAACTATTTTAGGATTGCTATTGTTCTTTGCTGGTTTAGCGTTTAAAATATCATTGGTCCCTTTCCATTTCTGGACAGCAGATGTATATGAAGGTGCTCCAATTAGTGTAGCCTCTTATTTATCTGTGATTTCAAAAGGTGCAGCTGTTTTTATATTAATGATTTTGTTGTTTACTGTGTTTAAACCATTGATGCATGTATGGGAAAATCTTGTTTATATAATTGCAATTGCCACCATGTTTACTGGTAATTTATTTGCATTGCGCCAACAAAATATGAAACGGTTTTTAGCTTTTTCATCCGTTGCCCAAGCAGGATTTATATTGTTGGGATTAATAGCAGGAACTCAATTGGGAACCGCAACAATTGTGTATTTTGTGATCGTTTATGTATTTTCTAATTTAGCTGCTTTTGGAGTAGTACAGGCTATATCATTAAAAACCGGAAAAGAAAACATGAACGATTATGAAGGGTTGTACAGAACCAATCCCAACTTGAGTATGGTTATGATGCTGGCATTGTTTTCTTTGGCCGGAATCCCACCGGTTGCCGGGTTTTTTGGTAAGTTTTTCTTGTTTACTGCGGCAGCAAGTAAAGGCTATTATTTTCTTGTATTTTTAGCTGTTGTAAACGCAACTATTTCACTTTACTATTATTTGTTGGTGGTTAGAGCGATATTCTTGCGCGAAAGCGATCACGCTATTCCGTATTTTAAGAACAAACTCTATATGCGTTTAGGTTTAATAATAACTGTAGTTGGTATATTGGTGATTGGATTGTATAGTCCGTTGTATGATTATATTTATGAATTGAGTAGTGTATTTCAATAAATAACAATTGTCAAGCACCAAATAACAATAAAATAAATGATTTTTGGAATTTAGGATTTGTAAATTGGAATTTATTTTTTTAAGAAAAAAATTATGGGATTATCGGGAAAACATACATTTGGAAGTATAGGAGAAACAAGAGTTACTTTTGTTGAAAAAGGCGTTGATGAAGACAGACGGGATTTTCTAAAAAAATTATTGGAACACAATGGTTTTGAAGTGATCATTGATGAGGAAAAAAGAAAAACCGAAGAAGACCCGCAATTATACACAGTAGCAGTAACCGATATGGTTTTTAACCCAACTATTTGGGTGTTCGAGCGCAAACTTAAAACGTTTAATGGACATAAGGTAACCCAAGATTATTGGAACCAAAAAACTACAGATGCCAATCCACATTACTGGAATAATGGTAAAAAATCATAGCCGTTATTATATTTTATTTGTAAATAAATAGCCCTTTTTTATTTATAATGCTATCCTTTTTATAAAGGATCAATTCAGTTATTCCTATTAAAATAGTAGGAATTGATTTTTTTATTCTGAATTAAGTGTTATTTTTGGCGAAATTTTTGCACTAAATTTATAATGGTAGATATCAATATAAAAATAACAGATAGAGAAGGTACATTGCATAATATTGTTGCTCCAACAGATATGGCCATGAACCTTATGGAAGTGGTTAGGTCTTATGAGCTTGCACCAGAAGGCACCATTGGTGTATGCGGCGGTATGGCCATGTGTGCATCCTGTCAGTGCTATGTGTTGAGTGCTGTTGAATTACCAGAAATGAGTGATGATGAAGAAGCCATGTTATCAGAAGCATTTGATGTTAAAAAGAATTCGCGTTTAGGTTGCCAAATAAAAATGACCCCAGACATGGAAGGTCTTGAGGTGGAGCTAGCTCCTGAAAGCTAAAATTCCTGCCAAGGCAGGAATCCCATCATTTTAAATTCATATTTTATTCATATAATTTGGGCGTTACCCTATCGGGTCGGGCTTTCAACTATATCTTTCTGCGAAGCAGTCCTGAACTTGTTTCAGGATCTCAATTATCAATATACTTCTCACTTCAAAACCAGTTATAGTTTTAAAAGCTTCGCATAAAGGATGCCGTTTCAATCCCTAACGCGGGTGTATTTGCTAGCTT
>CAXBID010000361.1:0-3574 GCA_963975495.1 uncultured Flavobacteriaceae bacterium
AATATGAAAATAATAATGTTGCAGGTGTTGTTACAGGTTTAGCTTGGACACGTGTTGGTGGCGATATTCTTTTTATTGAGTCTATTCTATCAAAAGGAAAAGGTGCGATGGCTATTACTGGAAATTTGGGTAAAGTCATGAAAGAATCAGCAACTATAGCCATGGAGTATATAAAATCGAATGCGGATACGTTTGGAATTGATACTTCTATTTTCGAAAAATACAATGTCCATATTCATGTGCCAGAAGGTGCTACGCCAAAAGATGGTCCAAGTGCAGGTGTAACTATGTTAACCTCTCTAGTATCATTATTTACCCAGAAAAAAGTGAAGAAAAGTTTAGCTATGACTGGTGAAATTACACTTCGTGGAAAAGTGTTGCCCGTAGGCGGAATTAAAGAAAAGATTTTGGCCGCCAAACGTGCAAGGATTAAAGACATTCTTTTATGTGAAGATAACCGCAGGGATATTGAAGACATTAAACCTGAGTATTTAAAGGGTTTAACCTTTCATTATGTTAGTGATATGAGCGATGTTATTAAAATTGCAATCACTGACCAAAAGGTTAAAAACGCAAAAAAATTATAATTAAGAGTTTTTAGAGAAAAACCTCGATATAAAATCGAGGTTTTTTTGTTTTCCATTTTCATGGGAATGACAATTTTAACCGAAACCTTCAAGCTATGCGCAAAGGAATCCTCTTCAATTAAAATAAAAGATACATGCTACCGTTTTAAGATAGATTTACTTGAAGAAGAGTTCCTTGAAGTACAATTTCAAGGTTTCCATTTAATCTGTCATTCCCCTAAAGTCGGGAATCTAAATAAAAAAATTATTTTGTATTAATATAATACGAATCAAACCTAATAATATTAACACTTTAAAGAATTTTTTTATTTCCTTTGTATCGTAAATATGCTAAAGAAAATTATCACTTTTTTTTGTTGCTCTATTAGTGTTCTTGCTACTGCTCAGGTAGGAGGAGAGGCTACTTACCAATTCCTGAATTTGGTATCGTCCCCCCGTCAAGCTGCTTTAGGTGGAAAAGTGTTAACTAATGTAGATTACGATGTTACCCAAGGCCTTTTTAACCCAGCCACGATTAATGTTGAGATGGATAACCAATTGGCATTAAATTACACAAGTTATTTAGGCGGCATCAGTTACGGTACTGCTGCTTATGCCTATACTGTTGATAGACATACACAAACGTTTCATGCCGGTATAACCTATATTAATTACGGTTCTTTTGATGGTTATGATGAAGACGGAAATTCTACTGGAACTTTTAGTGGAAATGAAACGGCCCTTTCTATGGGGTATGCGTTACAATTGGGCTATTCTGATTTCTATTTTGGTGGAAATTTAAAATTAATTACTTCTAAATTAGAACAATACAGTTCGTTTGGTGCCGCAGTAGATTTAGGATTGCTATATATAAATGAAGATTTGGATTTTAATGCAGCCTTGGCCGTTAGAAACTTAGGGTCTCAAATTACTACTTATGCAGGTTTAAATGAACCCTTACCTTTTGAAGTCGCTTTTGGAATGTCGCAAACCTTAGAGCACGTGCCTATTCGTTGGCATGTTACGTTTGAAAACCTGCAAGATTGGCCTATCGCCAGACCAAACCCAGCACGTGTAATCAGTGATTTAGGCGGAAATCAAACAGGAGAGAAAATAGGATTTTTAGGTCAGGTTATTCGGCATACCATTTTAGGCGCAGAACTGTTTCCAGAAGGCGGATTCAATATTCGTTTGGGCTATAACTTTAGAAGAGCGGAGGAATTGCGGATTATAGACCAACGAAATTTCTCAGGTCTCTCTGCGGGTATTTCAATTAAAATGAACAAAATGCGCTTTAGTTATACGCATGCAAAATACACAAGTGCTGCAAATTCAAATTTCTTTGGTTTACAAATCGATTTACAGTAAAAATAGTATTCAGTAAACAGTCGCAGTATTCAGTAAACAGTTGCAGTATTCAGTAAACAGTTGCAGTATTCAGTAAACAGTTGCAGTACTTAGTCTCAGTCAAATGTTAGCTTTTTTCATTTAATTATAATTAAAGTGATTAGTGTTTTTCACTTTAGCACACTTTAAGTACTTTAGCACACTTAAGGCACTTTATTAAACTTAAAGAATGAATAAAATCACCATAGCTATAGATGGCTTTTCGTCAACAGGAAAAAGTACTGTTGCTAAACAAATCGCAAAACATTTGGGCTATGTTTATGTAGATTCTGGTGCTATGTATAGAGCGGTAACGTTTTATGCGATGCAAAAAGGATTTATAAATAAAACTGATTTTAATAAGGAAGCATTAGCTTATAATTTACCAAACATCAAAATTCATTTTAAGTTTAATAAAACATTAGGTTTTGCCGAGGTATATTTAAATGGTGAAAACATTGAAAAAGAAATTAGAACACTTGAAGTGTCAAGTTTTGTTAGTAAGGTGTCCACAGTTTCAGAAGTACGGGAACAATTAGTAAAGCAGCAACAGAAAATGGGTGAGGGTAAAGGTGTTGTAATGGACGGACGCGATATTGGAACGGTAGTTTTTCCTAAAGCAGAACTTAAATTATTTATGACCGCTTCCGCGGAAAAACGAGCTAAAAGACGTTTTGATGAATTAATTAAAAGAGGCGATAAAGTAAATTACGAAGATGTTTTAAAAAATGTTGAAGAACGCGATTTTATTGATTCAAATAGAGAAGATTCACCTTTGGTAAAAGCTGAAGATGCCATAGAAATTGATAATTCGGATATGACATTAAACGAACAGTTTGAAAAAATACTTCGCTTAGTTAATATGACTATTGAAGATTGTGAATGATTTTTCAGTTTGCAGTCTCAGTCGCAGTCGCAGTCTCAGTCGCAGTCACAGTCGCAGTCGCAGTTTCAGTCTCAGTCTCAGTCGCAGTAATCAGTAACTGTTGTAAAGGAGTCAGGTAACGATTAAGAAAACAACAAAACGAACCCTTAAATTAATAAAGATTCGTTTTTGTTTTTCTTAAGACAAAATTTTCTAAAGATTAGGAATTATTAACTCTTGGTCCGGATGAATTACATCTGGATTCTTTAATATATCAGAGTTCGCTTTAAAAATAGCATTATATTTTGAAGCATTACCATAGTAGTGCTTAGCAATCTTACCTAAAGTTTCTCCGCTTTTAACAGTATGTCTAGCATAAACACTATCATCAGCTACTTTAATATCTGCCATTATATCTGCTGGATTAGCTCCACCAATTTCTTTTATTTTGTCCCAAAGAATGTCTTTTTCGTATGGCGTATTAGCAGTACCCCACACTTTTAGTTTGCCATTTTCTTCTTCAACTTTACCATCTTTAATGTTTAATTTTTCACCTAAGTCTAATACTGCTTGGTATTTTGATTTTACTGCCATAATTTATTTTAATTAATATGTTTGAATTTTCTAAATATAGCAAAACAAATGCCAAAAGTTTTGTATTTAAAGTTCTAAAAATCAAAAAACAAATTATTTTAAGGTAATTAGGCTATTTTATTATCTAGTTATAGGTTAAAACCCTGCTACGGTTCGGGACATT
>CAXBID010000362.1:0-3553 GCA_963975495.1 uncultured Flavobacteriaceae bacterium
ACCCATTGGTACAATCCTGCTAGCTTAAAACCATCATAACCATTACCACTTCTTAAACCTAAGTCTAATTCTAAACGGTTGTTATCACCTAGCGCGTGTTGATAAGATATTTCGGCTCCAAAGCCGTCACTGTCTCCCAATCGCAATCCAATGGCATTGGTAGAAATTTCTTGAGCACTTGATGCAAATGCAAAACCTAAAAGGGCAACTGATAATAAAAATAATTTTTTCATAAATTTTAAAGTTTTAGTTTAATTAATTAATAGTATATACGGTCGTTTTAACAAAAAAGACCTTTTTTTAATATTCAATATACTTTCGCAAAAATAACGCCAAAAATGTATTTATATTTAACTTCTTTTTAAATTTATAAACTTATTTTTTATTCATGACGTTAAGTCCACATTTAGAAGCCTTTAGCAAAACACTATCTGGAGAATTGTATTATGATGATTTATTAAAATCCATATATGCTACCGATGCTTCTGTTTACAGAATGTTACCTTTAGCAGTGGCTTACCCAAAAAATAAAGACGATATAAAATTGCTCATTAAGTTTACCAAAACTCATAAAACGGCTTTAATTCCACGAACTGCTGGGACATCACTTGCTGGACAATGTGTTGGAGAAGGTATTGTGGTTGATGTATCAAAATATTTTACAAAAATTTTAGATATTAATGAAAAGGAACAAACGGTTACCGTTCAGCCAGGTGTGGTTCGCGACGAATTGAATACTTATTTAAAACCCTTTGGTTTGTTTTTTGGTCCCAATACATCTACCTCAAATAGGTGTATGATAGGAGGTATGGTTGGTAATAATTCATCAGGAACAACATCTATTCAATATGGTGTAACACGAGATAAGGTTATGGAATTGCAAACCATTTTAAGTGATGGCAGTGAAGCTGTTTTTAATGAATTATCTTCTGAGGAATTTCAACAAAAAGCCAAAGAAGATACTTTAGAAGGACAAATTTATAAAACGATTTTTAATGAATTGAAACCGGAATCAGTTCAAAATCAAATTACTAAAAACTTCCCAAAACCGGAAATACACAGACGAAATACAGGCTATGCTATTGATGAATTGATACAATCTGAAATTTTTTCAGAAACATCTAAGTCTTTTAACATGTGCAAATTATTGTCTGGTAGTGAAGGTACGCTTGCTTTTACAACGCAAATCACTTTAAAGTTAGATAGATTACCACCATCTGAAGCTATTTTGGTAGCGGCACATTTTAATAGTATTGAAAACTGTTTAAAAGCCGTTGTGCCCGTTATGAAGCATGATTTATACACGTGCGAAATGATGGATAAAACTATTTTAGATTGTACTAAACATAACAAAACCCAACAAGAAAACAGACAATTTTTACAAGGCGACCCGAAGGCTATTTTAATGTGTGAAGTTCGTGGGGATTCATTGATAGAAGTTCAGGCAAAGGCAAGTGATTTAATATCTACTTTTGAAAAATCAGGATTGAGTTATGCAAATCCAATGCTCATTGGTGATAGCGTAAATAAAGCGAATAATCTTAGAAGTGCTGGTTTAGGTTTATTGGGAAATATTATTGGCGATAAAAAGGCGGTGGCATGTATTGAGGATACAGCTGTGGTTTTAGAGGATTTATCCAATTATATTTCAGAGTTTACAGCACTTATGAAATCCTATAAACAAGATACGGTGTATTATGCACATGCTGGGGCTGGTGAAATTCATTTACGTCCGATTTTGAATTTAAAAAAAACTGAAGATGTTGCTTTATTCAGAAAAATAACTACCGATGTTGCTCATTTGGTAAAGAAATATAAGGGTTCGATGAGTGGAGAGCATGGTGATGGTATTGTGCGAGGTGAATTTATCCCTATGATGATAGGCACCGAAAATTATCAAATCTTAAAACGCATAAAAACAGCTTTTGATGTTGATACTATTTTTAATCCGGGAAAGATAGTTGATGCTTTCCCAATGGATAAATCGTTACGCTATGAAGTTAATAGAGTAGAACCAGAAATAGAAACACTTTTGGATTTCTCAAAATCCCAAGGTATTTTACGTGAAGCGGAAAAATGTAACGGTTCTGGTGATTGCCGTAAACTCCCAGAATTTGGAGGCACCATGTGCCCAAGTTACCGGGCTACGAGAAATGAGAAAGATACCACCAGAGCAAGGGCGAATGCACTACGGGAATTCTTGACAAATTCGGATAAAGCGAACAAGTTTAATCATATTGAATTAAAAGAGGTTTTCGATTTATGCTTGAGTTGTAAGGCCTGCGCTAGTGAGTGCCCAAGTAGTGTGGATGTGGCTAGTTTAAAAGCAGAGTTTCAATACCAATATCAAAAAGCAAATGGGGTGTCTTTACGCACTAAATTGTTTGCTTTTAATAACAAATTAAATAGTTATGGAAGTAAGCTGCCAAAGCTTTCAAATTTTGTATTTTCTAATGGATTTACGTCTTACGTTTTAAAGAAATCCTTTGGAATAGCTAAAGAAAGAGGTCTACCTTTAATATCAAATAAAAGTTTAGATGCGTATTATCAGAATTTCAAATTAACTGAAAATAGTGGAAATTATATTAAAACTGTTTATTTATTTAATGATGAGTTTACAAATTATTTAGATACATCTATTGGAATTGACACTTTAGAACTTTTGAAAAGTTTAAATTATTTTGTTCAAATTTTGGATGGTGTGGAATCTGGTCGTGCGTTTTTATCAAAAGGGATATTAGAACAAGCTAAGGCATTAGCCAATAAAAATGTTTCAATATTTAAAAATAAAGTTTCAGAAGAAACCCCATTAATAGGCATTGAACCTTCAGCAATCCTAACTTTTAAAGATGAATATTTAAAATTAGCAGACGATAAAACTTCCGCGGAAGCGATAGCAAAAAACACCTTTTTAATTGAAGAATTCATTCAACAGGAAATAGTATTAGGAAACATAAAACCAGAACAATTTACTTTAGAAGAAAAAACGATTAAGTTTCATGGGCATTGCCATCAAAAAGCATTGGGTAATCAATTATCAAGTTTTGCGGTTTTGAATTTACCAAGAAATTATAAAGTGACTATAATACCAAGCGGTTGCTGTGGTATGGCTGGCAGTTTTGGTTACGAAAAAGAACATTACAAAGTGAGTATGCAGATAGGTGAGCAAATCTTATTTCCAGCAATTAGAAAGACCTCAAAAGAGACCATTATTGCAGCAAACGGCACCAGTTGCAGGCATCAAATAAAAGACGGAACAAATAGAGAAGCAAAACATCCTATTAGTATTTTGAAGGACGCTTTGGTTTAGTCTTTAGTTCTGTTTTCTTGTTATTTGGCTATTACGCCTCTGTTTTTGTGCTTTATAACCTATCATATAACTAGAAACAAGTTATATGCATAAATAATATGGCTTGCCCATTGATGGACTGAGTTCGATTAATAATTATTTGAATTTCATTTAGTTACACTTTGATTTGAATGCGGTTTGTCATGTCGAAATGAGGCACGATTGAGACATCTCACCAGATTGGTTATAAAGCACAAAAACAGA
>CAXBID010000363.1:0-3552 GCA_963975495.1 uncultured Flavobacteriaceae bacterium
AAGAAAGACCACCTACCATGTAGGCAATCTTTCAGCACAAAAATTAAACAATATCCCACAATCATTTAATCCAAACAAAATTATGAAAAATTTACACAAATTTTATGTCAACTACGGGTTTCCCACAACACAATGTCAAAAAATACCATTAACTTAACTACAAATTTAAAACCCAAACAGTTATGAAAAATTTACTTTTATTAGTTACCATATTGGTTACTTTAAGTTGTTGTAGCAACAACGATGACAATGGAAACACATTGCCTCCAATAACCCAAACAGGTGCAAATACAGTAGGTTGTCTTGTTAATGGCAAAGTGTTTTTACCACATAAACAAGGCTTAAGCGCGCCCGTAAACTGTTTTTACCAATTTATTGATGGGGAATTCTTTTTTTCTTTAACTTTTTCTGACAGAAGAGGTGTGACAAACGAATCTGTAAATATTTTCACAGCAAAAATAGAATTACAAGAAAATCAAACATATATTCTAAACCAACCTGATACGCCAGAAAATGGTGCTGGCGGCGAATATAGGCTGAGTCAATCAAATCAATACAATACTAGTTTGATTCATACAGGTGAATTAAAAATAACCAGAGTTGATTTACAAAATTCTATTATTTCAGGAACCTTCTGGTTTGATGCTATTAATACAGATAATGAAGTAGTTGAAATACGTGAAGGTCGTTTCGATTGGAACTATTAAAAAGATGCCTATGTAAAACTAATAAAATACAAAAAAAGAAAGACCATTTACTAGGTAAATAGCCTTTCACATTAAAAAATTAAACAATATCTCACAATCATTTAATCTATAACAAAATTATGAAAAATTATATCTTCAAAGCACTTCTTGCCTGTTTACTTACAGGTTTTGTATCTGCGCAACAAGTAAATAATACCGAATTTAAAACCAAAACCCTACAGGTTTTTCAAAACCTAAACAAAAACAACGTGCCACATGGTATTTTATTGGACTTTGGTATGGAATTTACCAACCTAAAGGCTTTTAATGGCACGTTAACAGATTCTACCTATACCACTTCGCAAACCTTATCAGATATTTATAAAACCTTGTTAATGTGCAGGGTAAGGCAAGTAAGCGAGGGGTTTGTAATGCCCGAGGAGTACGCCACACGTTGGTACACCCAACGGCAAGAAGGCGTTATTACATTAAGCGGGCAGTATTTTAAATACAGTAAATTTAATGATAATGCTTATCCATCTAAAATTAATTACAGTAATAATCAATTTTCAGACAAATATGTCAATGGTGTTTGGCAAAATCCTTATGAAGAAAAACAGCTATTTGCTATGGCGCCTTCAAACGCTAAGTACAAGGGGCTCAATTTTAATATAAAATTGCCTGCTAATTTATTTTTCTCTAATTACCCCTCAAGCATACAAACTATTCAAATAGATTTTTCAGATGGTTTGGGGTATAGAACTGTGGCATACAACCAATTGGTAAATGTTAATTATACACAAGCGAATACATATACATGGAAATACAAAATAAATTTAACCAATGGGCAAAGTTTATACAGCCACTCCAAAGTGCAAATTGAAGAAGGTTTAAATGCGATTCCGTTAGGTGGTCCTCAGCAGAAGTCAATATCAGGTAAAAATAATGGGCTAACAGGTTTGGATGATTATTATAAAACCACTATCACAGCTACAGCACCTTATTTAGGCCGTTATGGTAGTGCTACAGTATATATTAAGTATGCCAATGGTGGTAGCACCCTTAGAAAACCTCTAATAGTGGCAGAGGGTTTTGATACGGGTATTGTTTTGAATCCAGAGCAGGAAGCGGGGAATAGTAATATTGAGGATTTTCTGGAAGATGTTGATGCTTCTGGTTCTGGTTTGTTTGAAAATGAAATAGATACTTACGACATCATTTATGTCGATTGGAATAACGGGGTCGATTTTATACAACGTAATGCCTATGTGTTAGAAGAGGTGATTAAATGGGTAAACGATACCAAAACCACCACAACGCAAAATGTGGTATTGGGGCAAAGTATGGGTGGTTTAATAGCACGCTATGCCTTACGCGATATAGAAATAAATAGATCTTTTAACCATGATACACGTTTGTATGTGTCACACGATGCACCCCATTTAGGAGCTAATACGCCATTAAGTGTACAACACTCTGCAAGGCATTTAAGAAATCAATATGTAAGCACGCCAGTTGCACTTTTAGCAGGAGAAGTGCTTCTACCTTTAGCATATAATTTTGCAGAAGGGTTCTCTGCTGTTTATAATTTATTTGGGGGAGATTTAAGTATTCCTCCAGTAATTACACCGCTTCGTGCTTTTTCTTTGGCAGATGTTGCTGCTGCCAGACAGATGCAATATACATGGGTTACAAACAGCTATCAAATAGACAATTTTATACATGATGCTTGGCAAACCGAGTATTCGCAAATGGGCTATCCACAAGGGTATTTGGGGCAACAAATACGTAATATATCCATTGCCAATGGTAGCGAGTGTGGTATTACACAAGTTGATAATGGTAATATTTTAAGTTATGTTAAGGATGCTGGTAGAGATACACTTTTAAGTGATTATATTGGTCTTTTAGATGCTGTTTACGGTGCATTATTATTGAGACCTGATATTACTTTTATAGCTTTATTTCCTGGCAACTCGTATTGGGAGATAGATTTTCAATCCAAATATATGACCATACTTAACCAGAATAAGAACATCTATCATGGCAGTATAAAATACAAGAAAAAAGTGTTTTGGTTTATTCCTGTCTCCATTACATTATTCAATAAAAATATAAACCAGCCTTCGGGAGTTTTACCTTATGATATTTATGGTGGTGGTGGTTGGCAGGCAGCAGCGACTAGCCAAATCCCTCTAAGTGGTATTGTTTCAAATGCGTTTGGTTTTGTTCCATCTGCAAGTGCTTTAGACATAGGAAGTAGTTCAACAACTTTGAACGATACAGATTATAGAAAATCTTATGTTGGGGCTTCGCCTCCAGTTGCACCTAAGAATACGGCTTTTCAAAATTTTGTTACGCATTTTGATCAGTTTAATCCAAATAATAATAACTCTCCGCATATTTCTTTCAATAGAAGAAATGGCAATTGGTTGGAAGCAGAATTAGTTGATAATAACATTCAATTTACAGATTGTAGTTCTTTTTGCAGTAATACAGAAATTATAGGAACTGATTATTTATGTACTACAAGAACTTATTCTATATCAGGAGGAGGATCAACTTATAATTGGGTTATAACATCTGGAACTGGTTTAGCTACTATGTCTGGGAACGGTACAAATTCAATAACATTAACTAAAAACACTGGAGGGCCTGGAGGTTTTGGAGCTTCAGGAAGTTTGACACTTTCAGTAACTGCAACCAATCCAGATTGTGGGGGTAGCACAATAACAAAAACTATTTGGGTAGGTAAACCTTCCTTTCCTCAATTAACAACAAGTTCTGGAGTGCCTTATGACGAATTTAATTTACCCGCAGGATGTGCCAATGGTGTTACATACTGGGTATTTAAAACCAGTAATCC
>CAXBID010000364.1:0-3540 GCA_963975495.1 uncultured Flavobacteriaceae bacterium
CATTTATACACCAATAAAAAACGTTAAGTATAGTATTGAAAACTATCGTGTTGAGCAAAAAACAGATTACGAAAAATTGGTTTTCGAAATTATTACCGATGGATCAATTACGCCACAAGACGCTTTAACAGAAGCTGCTAAAACTTTAATTCACCACTTCATGTTATTCTCTGATGAGCGTATCACTTTGGAAGCTGATGAAATTGCACAAACTGAAACTTATGATGAAGAATCACTTCATATGCGTCAGTTACTTAAAACGAAGCTAATCGATATGGATTTATCTGTTCGTGCCTTAAACTGTTTAAAAGCTGCAGAAGTAGATACTTTAGGAGACTTAGTGTCTTTCAATAAAAACGATTTAATGAAGTTCCGTAACTTCGGTAAAAAATCTTTAACTGAGCTTGAAGAGCTTGTAAACGTTAAGGGTTTAAATTTCGGAATGGACTTAAGTAAATATAAATTAGATAAAGACTAACGATTTTTTGATTTAAGAATTACGATTGACGATTTAAAGGTTGTTAATCGTAATTCTAAAATCGTAAATCAAAAATTAATTAATAATCATAGTTTGCTCTCCTACGAATGGATATGAGCAAGATGATGAAAACAAAAAGTCATGAGACACGGAAAAAAAATAAATCACCTAGGCAGAAAAACAGCTCACAGAAAATCAATGTTGGCTAATATGGCGTGTTCTTTAATAGAGCACAAGCGTATTAATACTACAGTGGCTAAAGCAAAAGCTTTAAAGCAATTTGTTGAGCCCATGATTACAAAATCTAAAGAAGATACAACACATAACAGACGTATTGTTATGGCGAAGCTAAGACAAAAAGAGGCTGTTGCTGAATTATTTAGAGATGTTGCTGCTAAAATAGCTGATAGACCAGGTGGATATACTAGAATTATAAAATTAGGAAATCGTTTAGGTGATAATGCTGATATGGCAATGATAGAGCTTGTAGATTATAACGAGCTTTACAATGCTGGAAAACCAGAAAAGAAAACAAGAAGAAGTAGAAGAGGTGGTTCTAAACCAGCCGCTGCTGCTCCAGTTGAAACTAAAGCAACAAACGAAGAAGAATAAATGTTAATGAGTGTTTAATATATTAAGGATAAACTATTTTAGTTTATCCTTTTTTTTGTGCAATTTTGTGAAACGTTTAAACGATATAACCGTAATTTTTTGTTGAAATTTGGGATTATACAATTGTTTGGTACACTGTGGATTGAGGCATTGTTATAAAATAAAGCCTAATTCAGAAGAGTATGGACAAATGAAAATAACCAGATTTTCAGGAATTGTAATTTCAAGTATTTTAATAAGTAGTAGCTTGCTCACGCAACTATCCTTACACCGTTGGCAATAATCCTCAAATAGAGTGGTTGTACAATAATAAATGAGTAGATTAAGAGGAATTTTTATAACTTTGCAACATGTGCAAAAATAAATTAATAACAGGCGTTGAGGTAACTCGGCAAATGAGTAAAGCAAGGATGATTCTAAACAATCAAGTTATTCCAAGAGCTGAGTTGTTCGAGATTAGAAAAAGGAAAGGGAACCTTAGCCCAGAATTGAAAAGTGCTTTACAATCAAATGCCTAAACTGATTATTATTGCTGGGTGCAATGGAGCAGGTAAATCTACTTTTGCGACATCATTCTTACCAGATGGACTGATTTCATTTGATTATGATAAATTGTATCTTGAGTATTACAATGCATTGCCGGATAGTGAATGCCGAGATAAATTTGCAAAGGACAAAACAACCCAAGACTTTAATAATACAATAATAAATGCATTAGAAAACGAATTGGATTTTTGCTACGAAACCAACTTTGATATAAATCCCACTTATTGGGCTGAAAAGTTCAAAGAGAAAGGATTTACCTTAAATTTGATTTTTTTCTGTCTTGAAAACCAAGATATAGCAAGGCACAGAGTTGAAGAACGGACTGAGTTTAAAGGGCACTTTGTTGATAACTATACCATAGACTTAAAATGGAAAGCTGGATATAAGAATCTGAATAAGTTTTACAAAATTTTTGACAACATTCTAATTGTTGATAATTCAAGACAAAAGGAAGTTTATTCCAATATTTTGCAAATTGTGCAAGGTAAAATCATATTGATGACCGATAAAATCCCAGAATATTTTAAACATAGATTACCGAAAATACATAAGATGATAAGTTCATTAAACTTTTGAAGGAAGTGCTAAATTTGCACTCAATAACTTTTAATAGGCGGTATCTCGGTTCGATAATTTAGAGATTTGAAAAGCCAACGTTTCACATGCGAAACGTTGTTACATAACATTTTAAAAATATATAATCAACACATGAAATATCAAAAAAGACAAAAAGCCATCATTCTACTAGCAGATGGTACTATTTTTCACGGTAAAGCAGTTGGTAATAAACAAGGCACTTCATTTGGTGAAGTGTGTTTTAACACGGGAATGACTGGTTATCAAGAAATTTTTACTGACCCTTCTTATTTCGGACAAATTATGGTAGCTACCAATGCCCATATTGGTAATTATGGAACCAATGCTGATGAAGTAGAATCGGATTCTATAAAAATTGCAGGACTGGTAGTCAAAAATTTTAGTTACGAATATTCCCGTGTAGATTCAGAAGGTTCTCTGGAAACTTTTTTAGATAAAAATAACCTTTTCGCTATATCTGATGTTGATACCCGGGCTTTAGTGAGCTATATTAGAGATAACGGCGCTATGAATGCTGTAATTTCTACAGAGGTTGATAATATTGAAGGCTTAAAAAAACAATTGGCTGAAGTTCCAAAAATGGAAGGTTTGGAATTGGCTTCAAAAGTATCGACCAAAGAACCGTATTATTTTGGAGATGAAAATGCCACTTATAAAGTTTCCGCCTTAGATATAGGTATTAAAAAGAATATTTTGCGAAACATTGCAAAAAGAGATGCTTATATAAAAGTGTTTCCATATAACTCCAAGTTTGAGGATTTAGAAGCTTTTAAACCAGATGGGTACTTTTTGTCAAATGGACCAGGAGATCCAGAGCCTTTAGTTGAAGCTCAAAACCTTGCTAAAGAGATTATAAAAAGAGATTTACCATTATTTGGTATTTGTTTGGGGCATCAAGTTATTGCATTGGCAAATGGCGTTTCAACTTATAAAATGCACAACGGACATAGAGGGATAAATCATCCAGTAAAGAATTTGATAACAGGAAAAGGTGAAATTACCTCTCAAAATCATGGATTTGCTATAAATAGGGAAGAAACAGAAGCGAATACGGACTTGGAAATAACACACGTACATTTAAATGACAATACCGTTGCAGGTATTAGCATTAAGAATAAAAACTGTTTTTCTGTTCAGTATCATCCAGAAGCTAGTCCGGGACCACACGATTCTGAGTATCTTTTCGATCAGTTTATAGAAAATATAAAGAAAAATTAGTGATTTTGACCTCACAGGTTTTAAAAACCTGTGAGGTCTTTGTTTAATAAGCATTTTTAGGATTTAAAAAAACTGGCAGCAATACAAAA
>CAXBID010000365.1:0-3474 GCA_963975495.1 uncultured Flavobacteriaceae bacterium
TGCTTTAGGTTTAATTGATTCTATCTATTGTCATATCGAAATGAGGAACGATTGAGATATCACATCAACCTTTATCCTGACTTGTCCATTTTAGGTCAGCAGCTTTAATTTGGCTATAATTTTTTGTATTTCTGGATGAATTTTAGTCCGTATAGTTAGTTCTTTATTATTGATTTTATCCAGCATTCTAGCGTCAGTTACTTTTTTGCATTGATAAATAAATTCTTTGATTGATAATTCAGTTTTTAGTTCAATCTGTTTAGAGATAATCAATGCCATAAAGCAAATCAATACATGAAGTTGTATTGGGTCTTCTCTGTAATGGAATATGGGTCTGGTTTTTAAACCATGTTTTGATACTCTGAAGGCCTGCTCAATTTTATAGAGCTCATGATAACGCTCAATAATAACATTGTTACTTACATTTTTTTCTTTTAAATCGGTATAGTAGCCTTTGATGCCTAGAATTTTCTTTGTTTTATCAATAAGCTTTTGATTGAGCCCAATAACCTCACCATTGGCTTTTGTAAGCTTTGGCTTTTTGCGTTTGCCAGGATTTTCAATGAGATATTTTGCTTTTTCAATTTGTTTTTGCATCTCGTGATGATCCTTACGATATCTTACCTTTGAAAAACTGCAAATCAAATCGCCTTGCTCTGTGGGCATTCTAATCGATTGTCCATCTTCACGTGTTATGGCCTTGTCTATCTTATCAATCAGTGATAGCGGTAAATTACCCATTCTAGCCCCAACGATATAATGGATGCCATCTGCTTTTAAATTGGTAATATTTTCAGTGCTGATCACCGCTGCATCTGCAACAATGGTAAATGACTTTACCTTGTGCTTGGCAATGAGTTTTTTAACCACAGGGACAATAGTATGCCCCTCAAAAGTGTTGCCTGAAAATACCTCATGCCCAATAGGAAAACCTTCTTTGGCAACCAATAGAGCCACTAGAATTTGCGGTTGTTGTGGCTTATTGTCTTTTGAAAACCCGTTTTTTCGTAGTTCATCCTCTGTAAAGGCCTCAAGGTAGAGTGTGGTTACATCATAAAACAACAGATCGTAATCAAAACCATGGGCGATCTTGGCAAAAGCCACCGCTTTGCTCTCCAGCACATTCTTAAAAGAGTGCCAACTACCAGCAATATCATAATAGCTTTGCCCTCTATGCTTAATGCCAAAGTAATCTTCTAAAAGTGTAATAGAACGCAATTTTGAAGCGGGCTCAACAATACGCATAATAGCTAAGTCCAGTAACAATGGATTCAAGACACGGCTTAAATCGATCTGTTTAAATATCACTAATAGTGTCTCATATAAAAATGTATAATGGGCCCCAATAAATTCTGTTTGGTTTAGGTAGAGTATGCTAATGGAACTGTCTGCCTCAAAAAGGCGGACTTGCCTAGTTAAGCTGGTAATGAATTGTTGGGCTAAAGCTAATAAAATTGTCTCGCTCTATATTAGTAGTGGCTGTGCCAATATGTTTTACAATAACACGTTTGCGATTTTCAATCTTATAAACCTGAATGGGTACCGAATTTGAGGCGTAGCTAATTTGACGAATTTTATACATTTTTGACCATTAGGTCAGCAAATTAATGTTTTTTAAAAAATAAAATACACAGAATCAATTACTTGTAAAATTAACTTTTTTATGCGGACAAGTCAGGAAGATATTCCGCGTGGTAGTTGGAAACACCTTACTGAGCAGGAACTGAATACGTTGAAGATGCTTTAGGTTTAATTGATTCTATCTATTGTCATATCGAAATGAGGTACGATTGAGATATCACATCAACCGTTATGAATTATTCGATTTCCTACTTGATTCATAATGACTAAAGTTTCTTATTTAGTAGAATTTCTGCGTTAGGGATAGCAGTGGAAATCCTTTTTTTGAAGCATGAAAAAAAGATTGCAACGTATAGCCCGACCCTTGTGGTAACGCCCAAAAACTTTTTTCAAAAAACCTTTTTTTTATTTAAAAATAATATACATTTGCAGCACTTTTAGCTGAACATTTTGAACCCTGTTTTTATGTTCGGGCTTTTGAAAATTAGGAAGTCATATTCAAAAGCAGCTTACAGATTAAGCGACCGAATTTTAAAGCTAACTTCCGTTTTACCTATATATGCTATACAGCATAGGTACGGCTTTGTGCCCACTACTAGCAGAGAAATTCAGGTTTGATATCATTTATTTTTTGTTACCTTAACGCCTAGTTAATACATCAGTTGCATCTTTAACTTTTTAAAAAAACAGATTGAATACAAAATACATTGATTTAATAAATCAGACTTACGATTTTCCACAAGAGGAATTTGAAGTTGATAAAGGACAATTGCATTTTCATGGTATAGATTTAATGCAACTTACAAAACAGTATGGCGCACCGCTAAAGTTTACGTATTTGCCACAAATATCCAACAATATCAATAGGGCAAAAACGTGGTTTGCTAATGCTATAAAAAAACACGATTATAAAGGCCATTACAATTATTGTTATTGTACAAAAAGTTCGCATTTTAAGCATGTTTTAGATGAGGCTTTAAATAATAATATTCATATTGAAACATCTTCGGCTTTTGATATTGATATTGTTGAAAGCCTTAAAGCAGCGGGAAAAATCACGGATAAAACTTTTGTAATTAGTAACGGATTTAAGCGCGCACAGTACATTACAAATATTGCCCGTTTGATTAATAGCGGACATAAAAATGCCATCCCTATTATTGATAACTACGAAGAGATTGATTTGCTTTCGAAAGAAATTCATGGGAAGTTTAATGTAGGTATTAGAATAGCTTCTGAGGAAGAGCCTAAGTTTGAGTTTTATACGTCGCGTTTGGGTATTGGTTACAAGAATATTGTGCCTTTTTATAAAAACCAAATTGCTAATAATGAAAAAGTTAACCTTAAAATGCTTCACTTTTTCATAAATACAGGAATTAGAGATAATGCCTATTATTGGAATGAACTTCATAAATGCTTGAAGGTTTACACGAGTTTGAAAAAGATTTGTCCGACTTTAGATAGTTTGAATATTGGCGGCGGTTTTCCAATAAAAAATTCATTGGCTTTTGAGTTTGATTATGAGTATATGATTGATGAAATCGTAAACCAAATCAAATTAACTTGTGATGAAGAAGAAGTAGATGTCCCAAATATTTTTACTGAATTCGGCAGTTTTACCGTTGGCGAAAGCGGTGGCGCCATTTACGAGGTGTTGTACCAAAAACAACAAAACGATCGTGAAAAATGGAATATGATTAATTCATCGTTCATTACTACCTTACCAGATACTTGGGCCATCAATAAACGTTTTATTATGTTGGCAGTAAACCGTTGGGACCAAAGTTACGAGCGTGTTTTATTGGGCGGATTAACCTGTGATAGTGATGATTATTACAACAGTGAGCAGCACATGAACGCTATTTATTTGCCAAAATACAATAAAGAAAAACC
>CAXBID010000366.1:0-3471 GCA_963975495.1 uncultured Flavobacteriaceae bacterium
GATATTTTAACCTCAGAAAACGCCAAACCAAATGCCAATTGGTTAGATTATGCGACTACAGCCAGAGCGAGAAGTAAAATTAAATCAGCGCTAAAAGAAGACAAAAAACGTATTGGTGAAGATGGTAAAGAGATTTTAAGACGAAAATTAAAACAACTTAAAATTACTTTAAATGAAGATTCTATTAACGAACTGGTAAGCTATTTTAAACTTAAAACCAGTTTAGATTTATTTTACAGAGTTGGCTTGGGCACCATAGATAATACGATGCTTAAAAACTATGCTGCCTCTAGAAGCAATGCCTTAATGAGTTATATTAAGAGCAAAATATCTAGAAAACAGGCTATTACAAAAGAGGAATTGGAAAAAGAAGAAGTTACGTCTAAATATGATTCCTTGGTTTTTAGTAAAGAGGAAGAAAAACTAGATTATAAATTATCCAATTGCTGTAACCCCATTCCTGGCGATCAGGTTTTTGGTTTCTTAACGGTTACCGAAGGCATCAAAGTTCATAAAAAAAATTGCCCAAATGCATTAAGCTTGCAGTCTAATTACGCCTACCGCATCATGGCAGCTAAATGGGTAGATTCCACTCAGCAAGAGTTTTCTGCTCAAATTGTTCTTACTGGAATTGATCATGTTGGATTGGTGAATGACATCACTAAAATAATTTCAGAAATTATGCATGTAAACATGAAAAGCATTAGTTTTGATAGTGATGATGGACTGTTTTCTGGAAAAATTAATGTGGTAGTAAAAAATAAAACGCTTCTAAAAAAGCTTTTGGATAGACTTAAAAAAATTAATGGTATCGATAAGGTTACTAGAGTTTAAAAAAAGTGTAAATTTGCGACGGAATTATGGGTATAAAGGCAGATACTAAAAATCAAGACATTGTAAAAAGCGTTTTTACTAGCTTTTTAGAAAATAACGGGCATCGAAAAACACCCGAACGTTACGCCATACTTCAAGAAATTTATAATAATACTGAGCATTTCGATATAGAATCACTGTATCTTAGTATGAAAAATAAAAAGTATCGCGTTTCTCGTGCCACACTTTACAACACCATAGAATTACTTTTGGAATGTAAACTGGTTAGAAAGCACCAATTTGGTAAAAACCAAGCACATTACGAAAAATCATATTTTGATAGGCAACACGATCACGTTATCCTAACAGATACTGGAGAAGTTATTGAGTTTTGCGATCCCAGAATTCAATCTATCAAAAAAACCATCGAAGAAGTTTTCGATATAGAAATTAATAACCATTCACTCTATTTTTACGGGAATAGAAAATCTCCCGACAGTAATCGGGACACAAATAACTAATTTTTACAATGGCAGTAGATTTACTACTAGGATTACAATGGGGAGACGAAGGCAAAGGGAAAATTGTTGATGTACTTACCTCAAACTACAATATTATTGCACGTTTTCAAGGCGGTCCAAACGCAGGACATACTTTAGTTTTTAACGGAAGAAAGCATGTTTTACATACCATTCCTTCTGGTATTTTTCATGATGAAGCCATGAATTTAGTTGGTAATGGCGTTGTTATTGACCCTGTTATTTTTAAAGGCGAATTAGACAAATTAGAGGAGCAAGGTGTAGATTATAGAAAATCGCTACTAATTTCTAGAAAAGCACATATTATTTTACCAACACACCGCTTATTAGATGCTGCAAGTGAAGCTTCAAAAGGGAAAGCCAAAATTGGTTCCACTCTAAAAGGCATTGGTCCCACTTATATGGACAAAACTGGACGAAACGGTATTCGTGTGGGCGATTTAGAATTAAAAGATTGGAAAGCCCGTTATAGAGCTTTAGCCAATAAACATGAATCTATGATTGCTTTTTACAATGTTGATATTCAATATAACTTAAAGGAATTGGAAGATGAGTTTTTTAAAGCTATAAAAGTTTTAAAATCGTTAACGTTTATTGATTCTGAAGAATATATCTATCAAGCACAAAAATCAGGTAAAACTATTTTAGCTGAAGGTGCTCAGGGTTCATTACTTGATATTGATTTCGGAACCTATCCGTATGTTACCTCAAGTAATACAACGGCAGCTGGTGCTTGTACTGGTTTAGGTGTTTCCCCGGATCAAATTGGGGATGTTTTTGGCATTTTCAAAGCATATACAACACGTGTGGGTTCAGGCCCTTTTCCAACAGAATTGTTTGATGAAGATGGCGAAACCATGGGACGTGTTGGTAACGAATTTGGTGCTACAACAGGAAGACCAAGACGTTGCGGTTGGTTAGATTTAGTGGCCCTTAAATATGCGTGTCAAGTAAATGGTGTAACACAATTAATGATGATGAAGGGCGATGTGCTTTCAGGTTTTAAAACCTTAAAAGTATGTACGGCTTACAAATATAAAGGTGAAGTTATAACACATTTCCCTTATAATATTGAACCTGAAAATGTTGAACCAATTTATACAGAAGTTGAAGGTTGGAAAGAAGATTTAACAGCAATGTCTGAAGCTTCTCAAATCCCAAAAGCCTTAAATGATTATATAGATTTTCTTGAGGCAGAATTAGAAATTCCTATTACTATTGTTTCTGTTGGACCTGATAGGAAGCAGACTATTTTTAGGAAAAAATAATAAATTACATTTTATCAAATTTGACAAAAAGACTACTTTAAAAGTAGTCTTTTTCTTTATATTTGTTTTATGGATGATTTAAATTTTAATGTTTTTAATATACTAATTGTTGCTGGTGTTATACACGGTTTTATTTTTAGCGTAATTATTATTTTAAATAAAAACCTCAAATCAAATACCAATAATTTTTTAGCTTTCACAATTCTGTCTTTATCTTTAAGTAATTTTCAATATTGGCTTATTGATACAAATATAATACCTAGGCACCTTTACGAACAGAATGTTGTATGGTACATTCCATTTGAGTTTTTAATCCTTCCTTTTTTTTATTTTTTTGTTAAAAGTTTTATTAATCAAACAATATTAAAAAAAGAGGTACTACTTATTTTTTCTCCTTTAGTATTTAGCATTATATACTTAATGATAAGAAATCTTTTGAGTAGTGAAATTCTTGTAGTAAAATTTTTAAATATTATAGTTGAATATGTTTCAATAATTTTCTCCATAGTTTTAATCATTTTGATTTTTATCATTTTAAAAAACAATGAAAAGAAAAGTAAAACATATAAATCCCTTCAGGTTTTAATAAATACTAAGTGGATAAAAAAAAGTCTTTCATTAGGTGTGTTATTATGTTTGTTATGGGCTTTCTCATTTAATATTTTCGAAAATTTATTAAACGAAGGATATTATAAATATTATCCATTATGGATAGGTATTTCAGTTTTAGTATATTGGATTGGCTACACAGCTATTTTGCAAAAGCATCTTTATAATGAGAGGGTAGAAATAAGAAATAAAATTCTACATAAGCAAGTAAATTACAAAGAGCCTAAAAAAAATAACGGTGC
>CAXBID010000367.1:0-3467 GCA_963975495.1 uncultured Flavobacteriaceae bacterium
GACTGTGACTGTGACTGAATACTGAATTACAGTACATTCAACAACTGTTCCTTAATTTTTTCCAATTCGTCTTTCATTTGAACTACTAATTGTTGCATTGGGGCATAATTACTTTTTGAGCCAATAGTATTAATTTCCCTACCCATTTCCTGACTTATGAACCCCAATTTTTTACCGTTGGAATCTTTTGAGTTTATGGATTCAATAAAATAATTTAAATGATTTTTTAATCGTACTTTTTCTTCAGTAATATCAAATTTTTCAATGTAGTAAACCAATTCTTGTTCAAAACGGTTTTCATCATATTTTTCTTTTAATTCTTCAACACCTTTAAGCAATCGTTCCCTAACACCCTCAACACGTTCAGGATCCATAGCAATTATTTGGTCAAGAATAGTGCTTATTTCAATAACACGGTCATTAAAGTCTTTTTCTAAAACCTCGCCTTCATTTAATCTGTAATTAACCAAAGCATCGGTAGCCTTTTTGGTTTCGGTTTCAATTGCTTGCCACTCGGTTTCATCAATTTCTTCACGAACGGTATTCAAAGCATCTGGAAAACGCATTGCTATTTTTAATAACTCCAGTTCATTACCATCAACTACATTACTCAGTTGCGCCATATATTGTTTTACAACGGGCGTGTTAATTTGAGTTGATGTATCATCAGCAGTAGCTTCTACATAAATAGAAAAATCCACTTTACCCCTAACCAATTTATCGGCTAGTAATTTTCTAACAGTCAACTCTTTTTCTCTATATATAGAGGGCATTCTAACGTTTAAATCTAAATTTTTACTATTTAGGGATTTAAGCTCTACGGTGATTTTTTTTGTTTGAAGTTGTAAAACAGATTTTCCGTAACCTGTCATTGAATATATCATAAACCAAGTATTAAGTTACAAAGGTAATTAAAACAAAAACGATAAGAAACAGCAAAAACCATGTTAGAATAATGACTTAAAAAGACTATTAAGTTATTTGATTAAATATTGATACTTTTGCTAAGATTTAGATTTAAAAACACAATACATGAAAGCACATAGAAACGTATATATAAATATTTTAATTCTTCTATTGGTTTTAGGTTGTAAAGAAGAAAAAGCTAAAACAGGAATAGAGACAGTAAATGCTGAACAGAATGCTATTAAAAAAGCTGTAAGTGCTGATATTATAAATAACCCACCAGACGGTATGGTTTGGATACCTGCAGGTACGTTTATGCAAGGTGCTGTACCTCAAGATGAAATGGCTATGAAACATGAAAAGCCACAACACCCTGTAACCGTTGATGGATTTTTTATGGATATAACAGAAGTTACAAATGCGGAGTTTTCCAAATTTGTAGCAGAAACAGGCTATGTAACTATGGCAGAACGTGAAATTGACTGGGAAGAAATGAAAAAGCAACTTCCTGAAGGCACCCCAAAACCGCATGATAGTATTATGCAACCAGGATCTTTATTATTTAAAAAAACAAAATCATCGGTTCCTAATTTATATGATTTTTCACAATGGTGGAGCTGGTCCATTGGTACTAATTGGAGGCATCCAAACGGACCTGACAGTAATTTAGACGGAAAGGAAAATCATCCCGTAGTTCATGTTTGTTATGAAGATGCCTTAGCTTATTGTGAATGGGCAGGAAGGCGGTTGCCCACTGAATCAGAATGGGAATATGCAGCAAGAGGTAATCAAAATAATACCGTTTATTTATGGGGAGATGATAGGTCCCAGTTATCAAAACGGGCTAATAGTTGGGAGGGAGAATTTCCTGTAAGTAACACTTTAGAAGATGGTTTTGAAAGAACGGCACCTGTAAAATCTTATCCGGCTAATGACTTTGGTTTATTTGATATGGCCGGTAATGTTTGGGAAATGACTACCGATTGGTATAACCTTAATTATTATGATGAACTAGCTGCCACAAATACCACGGTAATTAATCCGCAAGGGGCTAATAAAGCATACAATCCTAATAATCCATATATTCAAGAAAAGGGGTTCTTTTTTATGCAGTGATTCTTACTGTGCAAGCTATAGGGTTTCCGCTAGAATGGGAACTAGTATGGATTCATCTGCGGAACATGTTGGATTTAGAACTGTTGCTACGCCAGAAATGGTGATTGAAAACGATTAAAAAAAGCTTCAACATTTCTGTTTAAGGCTTTAATAAGATTCGACGATTTTTTATACTAGCATTGACATCATTTCTAATTCTATATGATGAAGTGGTTTAAACTTTTATGATTAACCAAAATTAAAAGTCATGGCCCCAGGCAAATTTCTGTTTTATAATACGTTCCTTTTCCAAATTTAGAAAATCCAGATAGGCTAATGCCACAGGTGATAAATTTTTAGACCTTAACCATATTAAATTCCACACCGTGTTGATGGGCAAGCCTTTAACAGGAACAATCTGTAAGTCTTTATTTTTAAGCTCATTTCTAATACCGATAAGTGGCATAACGGAACACCCCAGCCCTGAAAGAACCGCCTGTTTAACTGCTTCATTTGACGTTAGCTCCATCTTTTTTTTCACTGAAAATCGGTTCTTTGATATGAATGTTTCCATAGCATTTCTTGTAGCGGACCCTTGTTCTCTATAAATTAGGGGGAATTTCTCGAATAAATTCTTTTTTGTGAGGCTCTTACTTAATTTTAATTCACTACTAGCAACAAAGAAAAGTTTGTTCTGCATGAGTTCTACCTTATCAACCTTTAGTTTTTTCGGCAAAACCGATACCAATGCAAAATCGACTTCATTCATTTCTAAACTTTCAACAACTCTGGATTTATTGGTCACATCCATAATGAGATCAATCCCTTCATTTCGTTTCATGAAATCTGATAAAAAATAAGGCATTACATATTTTGCTGTTGAGACTATCGATATTTTGAGGCGACCTGAAAGCTGTCCTTTATATGCTAATGTTTTATAATTAATGGCATGTACCTGATTAACAATTTTTTCTGCAGCATTGGCTATTTCCATTCCAAAATCGGTGACGTATAATTGTCTGCCCACCACTTCTGTTAAAGGAATAGGAAACTGATCTTGAAAATTTTTAAGTTGTATTGATACTGCAGGCTGCGTCAAATACATGGCTTCTGATGCCTTGGTAATACTCTTTAATTCAGCAATTTTCAAAAAAATATGGAGTTGGTGAAGTGTATAGTTCATAAATATTTTTTATGTAAAACATAACAAATATAAATAAAAATAAATGAATATTATGTATAACCTTTGTGCCAACAAAAGAATAATCAATTACTAATAAATTTAAAAATCGAGTACAATGGAAACAAAGGAATTAAAGAAAACTGAAGAAGTATCCCAAAAAATTCAATTGGTTAAAGGCGAGTTTACGCCTTCTGAAGCATCTCATATTATCATGAATTTAATTGATGAAAAAATCAATGGTATTCTCGAAATCAGTGTTGCTAAATAATGTCGAATTCAAACT
>CAXBID010000368.1:0-3414 GCA_963975495.1 uncultured Flavobacteriaceae bacterium
TTTAAATCGTAGTCGTAATCAGAATATATCAATGATAAGTTTGAAAATATTTTATCAGAAAACAAGTGGTTCCATCTAAAGTTTAAAACAGAGTTACCATAAGAATTTTCAAAAGTATCCTGGATTCTAAAAACGTCTCTACCAAAATAACCTGATAAATAAATATTGTTTCTGTCATTTATCTTATAGCTCAGTTTGGTATTTAAATCGTAGAAATAGGCAATATTATCTATATCGAAAAGTGGTAAGAATAAATGTGCATAACTTGAACGTCCGCCAAAAAGAAAAGAACCTTTATCTTTTTTTAAAGGCCCTTCTGCCAAGAGCCTACTGGATACGAGCCCAATACCACCATTCATTTTAAATTCTTTACTGTTTCCTTCTTTTTGATAAATATCCAAAACAGACGATACGCGCCCACCATATCTAGCAGGAATACCACCTTTGTATAGCTTTAGATCCTTAATGGCATCAGGATTAAAAACTGAAAAGAAACCAAATAAATGTGATGAATTATAGATAATGGCTTCGTCTAAAAGAATTAAGTTTTGGTCTGCAGCACCACCACGAACATTGAATCCTGAAGCCCCTTCACCAGCACTAGTAACACCTGGTAATAAAGTGATCGCTTTTATAATATCGGCTTCACCAAATACCACTGGAATTTCCTTAATGGTAGTTGACGTTAATTTATTAACACTCATTTGAGGTGCTTTAATATTGAGTCTTTCAATATTTTCTGTAATCACTATTTCTTCTAAACTTTCTGCGGAATCTGATAGTGCGTAATTTTTTGAAATATCATCAGTAAGTTTAATAATTTCAGTTTTAGATGCATAACCTAAATAACTAATAACAATGTTATAATTTCCTTCGGGTAAAGTAATAGAGTAAAAACCGTATTCATTAGTTGTAGTGCCAGCTTGAATTTCTGGAAATAAAATATTTACACCAATAAGTGTTTCGTTACTTTTTTCTTCTGAAATGGTACCACTAATGGTATATTTATCTTGTGCGTTTAGGAATATGGTGTTAAGTAGGAAAGAGAAAACAATCCAAAAAAGGATTTTATTCATGTAATAGCTTTTTTTTATAAAAATATAAAAAAAGCCCCTTAAAAGGAGCTTTTATAAAGGTGTTTAGTATTTATTTAACCAAGAACTGGTTTAAACTTTTATGATTGACTAAAAAATGGCCCTTTTACACCCATTTTTCGCCTTTTTTTAGTTCCGTAGCGATGCTATGCAACAAATAAAAGCCTTCAACTGGTCAAAAAATGTCTAATTTTCGCTATAATCCAAAAAGTTTAAACCAGTTCCAATTATGCTGTTAAATGTTTTACTTGGCCGCATAGCTTGGTTAATTAATTGCTCATTTGGTTTGTAGTAACCACCAATATCCACCGGTCTTCCTTGAATACTATTAAGCTCATTAATAATTACATCTTCATTATCTGATAGTTGTTTTGCTAGTGCTGCAAACTCAGCTTTTAACGTGTCATCTTTAATTTGATTTGCTAGTTCTTGGGCCCAATACATAGCTAAATAAAAATGACTACCTCTATTATCAAGTTCCCCTGCTACACGCAAAGGTCCCTTTTTGTTTTCTAATAATTTATCGGTGGCATCATCTAACGCTTCACCTAAAATTTTAGCTTTCGGGTTGTTGTTAACTTCACTAAGGTGTTCTAAAGAAACTGCTAACGCTAAAAACTCACCTAAAGAATCCCAACGTAAATGATTTTCTTCAACAAATTGCTGAACGTGCTTAGGAGCAGAACCACCAGCACCAGTTTCAAATAAACCACCACCATTCATTAAAGGTACAATAGATAACATTTTTGCACTTGTACCAACTTCTAAGATTGGGAACAAATCTGTTAAATAATCACGTAACACATTACCTGAAACCGAAATAGTATCTTTTCCCTCTATTAATCTTTCACAAGTAAAAATAGTCGCATCAATAGGATTCAATATTCTTAAATCCAATCCAGTAGTGTCATGGTCTTTTAAGTAAGTATTTACTTTTTTAATAATTTCAGTATCGTGCGCTCTATTTTCATCCAACCAAAAAACTGCTGGTGTTTCTGAAGCTCTTGCACGAGTAACAGCTAATTTTACCCAGTCTTTAATAGGAGCATCTTTGGTTTGACACATTCTCCAAATATCTCCGGTTTCAACATCATGTTGCATTAAAATATCTCCAGAAGCATCAACAACTTTAACCGTTCCGTTAGAAGGGATTTCAAAAGTTTTATCGTGCGAACCATATTCTTCAGCTTTTTGCGCCATCAATCCCACATTGGGAACAGTGCCCATTGTTGTTGGGTCGAACGCACCGTGTTTTTTGCAAAAATCAATAGTTGCCGAATAAATACCGGCATAACTACTATCAGGAATTACCGCTTTTGTGTCTTGCAGTTTGCCATCAGCGTTCCACATTTTACCAGAAGTACGAATCATGGCAGGCATTGAGGCATCAATAATAACATCACTAGGTACATGTAAATTGGTAATGCCCTTGTCGTTATTTACCATTGCAATACGAGGTCCGTTTTTATAAGTAGCTTCAATTTCAGCTTCAATTTCTTTACGTTTATTTTCTGGTAATTCCTGTAAATGCTCTAAAAGGTTTCCTAAACCAGAATTTACATAAACACCAAGTTGTTTAAAAACTTTACCATATTTTTCAAAAACATCCTTAAAGTAAGCTTTAACAGCGTGCCCAAAAATAATAGGGTCACTCACTTTCATCATGGTACCTTTCATATGCAGGGAAAACAACACATTTTTTTCCCTTGCATCAGCAACTTGTTTTTCTAAAAAGCTAACCAAAGCTTTTTTGCTCATTACTGTAGCATCAATTATTTCGTCTTTTAGTATTGGGAAACTATCCTTTAAAATGGTTGTAGTTCCGTTACTATCAGTATGTTCAATTTTTATGTTTGTTGCACCTTGAAGGGTAACCGATTTTTCATTGTGAGCAAAATCACCTTCACGCATTGTGGCAACATGCGTTTTAGAATCGCTAGCCCAAGCCCCCATAGTGTGCGGATTTTTTTTAGCATAATTCTTAACCGCTTTTGGTGCGCGTCTATCGCTATTACCTTCCCTAAGTACTGGGTTTACGGCACTTCCTTTTATTTTATCATAACGCGATTTAGCGTCTTTTTCGTCAGCATTTTTCGGGTCGTCAGTATAATTTGGAATATTAAAACCCTGAGATTGTAATTCTTTAATAGCCCCTTTTAATTGTGGAATAGAGGCACTAATATTGGGTAGTTTTACAATATTAGCTTCTGGTTTTTTTACTAATTTACCCAGTATGGCTAGGTCATCAGAAACGCGTTGTTCTTCAGTTAAAAAATCTGGAAAAGTAGATAAAATCCGTGCTGCTAAAGAGATATCTTTA
>CAXBID010000369.1:0-3404 GCA_963975495.1 uncultured Flavobacteriaceae bacterium
TTGATTATACCCTGAAAATCAAAAAATTAACAAAAACAAGGAAAGACACATGAAAGAAAATATTATCAAGAATAAAAGTTTTGAATTTGCTGTTGATATAGTTAACCTTTATAAAGAGCTGGCATACAATAAAAAAGAATATGTTATGTCAAGGCAGTTATTAAAATCAGGCACTTCCATTGGAGCAAATATAAGAGAAGCAGAATTTGCACAAAGTAAGCCGGATTTTATTAGTAAAATGTCAATAAGTCTTAAAGAGGCTAACGAAACAGATTATTGGTTAGATTTGCTTCATGCAACAGGCTTTTTAAATAAAACTGAATTTGATGTTTTTAAACATAAATCTCAGGAAATGTTGAGATTATTAGTTAGTATTGTTAAGTCTTCTAAGGAATAATTGTTAATTTTGCATTATTAATTTTTCATTGATTTATGAAAGGACCACTTTTTTACTCAAAAATATTACTCTTTGGTGAGTATGGAATCATTAAAGATTCTAGGGGCTTATCAATTCCGTACAATTTTTATAATGGCGCACTCAAGGTAGATGAAAATCCATCTGAAACGGCTATAAAATCCAATGCCAGTTTAAAACGCTATGTTACTTATTTGCAAGGTATAGATAGTGATTTGGTGAGTTTTGATATTGGGCTTTTAAAGGAAGATGTAAATAAGGGGATGTATTTTGATTCTTCAATTCCTCAAGGTTATGGCGTAGGAAGTAGTGGTGCTTTAGTAGCAGCTATTTATGATAAATACGCGCATGATAAAATTACGGTTTTAGAAAATTTAACTAGAGAAAAACTGCTTAAATTAAAGTCTATTTTTTCTGAAATGGAATCTTTTTTTCATGGTAAATCGTCCGGTTTAGACCCGTTAAACAGTTATTTAAGTATTCCCATTCTTATTAATTCAAAAGATAATATTGAAGCTACTGGTATACCGGCACAACAAAATAATGGTAAGGGTGCTGTGTTTTTAATTGATAGTGGTAGTGTTGGTGAAACGGCGCCCATGGTACGTATATTCATGGAAAACATGAAGCAAGAAGGTTTCCGTAGCATGCTTAAAAACCAATTTATAAGGCACACCGATGCTTGTGTTGAAGATTTTTTAACAGGCAATATTAAATCGTTATTCAAAAATACGAAACAGCTTTCTAAAGTCGTTTTAAATCATTTTAAACCCATGATTCCTCAACAATTTCATCAGCTTTGGAAAAATGGTATTAAAACTAACGATTACTACTTAAAACTTTGTGGTTCTGGTGGTGGCGGTTATATTCTTGGATTTACTGAAGATATAGAAAAAGCAAAAAAAACACTTTCAGATTACAAATTAGAAGTCGTTTATAACTTCTAAACGCCTTCTGCCATCCTGAACTTGTTTCAGGGTCTCATCAAAAATATTTCAGATGTTATCCAGAAGACAGAAACATATTCTAATTAAATTTTTTAGTATGTTTTCTGTAGTTAGAGGCTATAATATTTTAATTATAGTTATTGCTCAATATTTAGCATCTATTTACATCATGGCGCATGATAAACCTTTAAAACAGGTTTTATTTGATGCTAATTTATTTATGCTTGTTCTAGCGTCTGCGGCAACCATAGCTGGAGGTTATATTATTAATAATTTTTACGATTCAGAGAAAGATTTAATAAACAAACCCATTAAATCTAAACTGGACAGACTGATAAGCCAGAATACGAAACTTTCCTTTTATTTTGTGCTGAACTTCGCAGCTGTTGTTATGGCAAGTTATGTATCTTTTAACGCGGTTTTATTCTTTTCAGTTTATATTTTTGGTATTTGGTTTTATTCACACAAACTTAAAAAGTTACCATTTATTGGTAATCTCACTTCTGCTATTTTAACGATTACACCATTTTTTGCTATTTTCTTGTATTACAAGAATTTTGAAACCGTCATTTTTGTGCATGCCATGTTCTTGTTTTTAATAATATCGATGCGCGAACTGACCAAAGATTTAGAAAATATAAAAGGTGATTTACTTCAAAATTATAAAACAATTCCTGTTGTTTATGGCGAGAAGGTGTCTAAACAAATGCTTACTGTATTAGCACTTTTTACCTTAGTGCCAACGTACTTTTTATTATACCAATTTCAAATTGGCTATATGTATATCTATTTTTATTTCAGTACTTTTCTATTGGTAATCTTTTTGTTTATACTCTGGAAATCTAGAACAAAAATACATTATTTAATACTTCATAATATTTTAAAATTCATGATTTTAGCAGGTGTTTTTTCTATTGTATTAATTAATGTTGACTTGGTTTTAAACCGTTTTTAAGATTAGTTGGACGTAAAAGTTATTCTGGTTTTTGAATATAATCAATAATATAGCTGTTTGTCTCATTCTGCTAGTGCGAAAGGTCTTAAAAATGGATAAGTTTAAAAGGTTTCGACTGCGCTCAACCTGACATGAAAATATTAATAGCTACAATTTCAGTTGATTTTTATTTTGAACTCAATCCGTTTTATTAAAATCATCAATCTTAAATAGTTAGTCATAATTTTAAGTATATCTTTGCAAAAAATTAATAAGTCATGAACAGACATCAAGGGAGTAAAGGAAAAGGAAAGCCATCAGGACGCGGAGAAGGAAATAAGCGTTTTACTAGTTATGCAAGAGGAAATGCGCCCATAAAAAAGTCGACTCCAACACCAAAAAAAGCAAGTAATCCTGATGAAATCAGATTGAATAAATATGTAGCAAATTCTGGAATGTGTTCTAGAAGAGAAGCCGATGTGCATATTGCTACCGGACTGGTTTCTGTAAACGGAAAAGTAATTACCGAAATGGGTTTCAAAGTGAAATTAGGTGATGAAGTTCGTTATGATGGCGCAAGAATAAATCCAGAAAAAAAGGCTTACGTTTTATTGAATAAACCTAAAGGGTTTGCCACCACAACTAGCGAAGGTAAAGGCAGAACGGTCATGGATTTGGTTGCCAATGCCACATCATCTCGTATAAAACCCATTGGGCGTTTAGGTAGAAACTCCAAAGGCTTATTGTTATTTACAAACGACGATAAAATACATGATAAATTCACAAATTCAAAAAATGGGGTAGCAAGACTATTTCATATTGAGTTGGATAAAAATTTAAAACTTGAGGATTTAAAAAAGATTCAAAACGGTTTTAAAATTGACGGTAAATTTATTGAAGTTGAGGAAATCAGTTATATAGACGGGGCTTCAAAAAAAGAAATAGGTTTAAAAATCAAGAATACAGGCAACACTATCTTAAGAACCATATTTGATTATGTTAAATACGATATTGTTAGTTTAGATTGTGTTGCTATTGGGCATCTAACTAAAAAAGATATTCCGCGTGGTAGTTGGAAACACCTTACTGAGCAGGAACTGAATACGTT
>CAXBID010000370.1:0-3375 GCA_963975495.1 uncultured Flavobacteriaceae bacterium
TTTGCCCACGCTTTCTCTTTGAGATCCGTTGATTGTAATTGATTTCATTTTTGTTTATAAATTTATTTAATTAATAATCTTCTTTTCTTTCGCTTTCGCGGAAGGGTTACATTACGAATTTTGAACTAATAGATTGATTGTTGTGTACTTTATCCATAACATCGGCAAACAAACCGGCACAACTTAACACCTTAATTTTATCGCTTAATGGTTTTACGGGTATAGAATCTGTAACTATGAGTTCTTCTAATTTTGAATTTTCTATATTTTTATATGCTTTCCCAGATAAAATAGGATGTGTACAAATAGCCCTAACACTTAATGCACCACGTTCCATCATTAAATCGGCAGCTTTTGTTAATGTTCCAGCAGTATCTACCATATCATCAACGAGCACCACATTTTTACCTTCTACATTACCAATAAGCTCCATATGGGAAATTATATTCGCCTTAGCTCTCTGCTTATAACAAATTACAACATCACTTTGTAAAGCTTTAGAATATGCATAAGCACGTTTTGAGCCTCCCATGTCTGGCGATGCGATAGTTAGATTTGGTAAATTCAAGGTTCTCAAATAGGGTAGAAAAATAGTAGATGCAAACAAGTGATCTACAGGTTTTTCAAAAAATCCTTGAATTTGATCTGCATGCAAATCCATGGTTATAATTCGTGTTGCACCTGCTGCCTCTAACATTTTAGCAACTAACTTAGCTGCTATTGGCACCCTTGGTTTATCTTTTCTATCTTGTCTTGCCCATCCAAAATAAGGTAAAACAGCTGTAACATGTCTTGCTGATGCCCGTTTAGCGGCATCAATCATTAACAACATTTCCATCAAGTTTTCTGGACCAGGATTAGTAGAACCAATAATAAAAATTCGTGTTCCTCGAATTGATTCTTCATACGATGGTTGAAACTCTCCATCGCTATATGTTGATGTAATTACATTACCTAGTTCTGCCCCAAATGCTTTAGCAATTTTTTCACCAAGTACTTTACTTTGTGTACATGCAAAAATTTTAGCTTCGGTAATTACAATTGGCATAGTTAACTAGTTGTTTTATAGCGCAAAACAGCACCTTATTTTAAACGAGGTGCAAATTTATGCATTTATTTTAACCTAAAAAGTATATTGCCTAGTATTTTTGCACTTAATATGGAAAAAATCTATATTTTTGTTGTCCAAAACTTGCTCAAGTGCCTGCCTGCCGTTATTAAGGTGCGCTTAGGTTTAAGTTCTAAAGAATATGTTTTATATTTACGCTTTATCTAGCTTAAACAGAAACTACATATATGCTGGGATGACGGAAAATTTAGATGCCAGAATTGAAAGACATAATAGCGGAAGAGAGAAAACAACTAGGGCTTACAGGTCTTTTGAATTGATTTTCTCAGAATAATTAGGCGTCGAAAGAGCAGAAGCTAGAAAGAGAGAGAAATATTGGAAATCTGGAATAGGGAAGGAAAAACTTAGACAGATTAGAGATAATAAAAATACGCCAAATCAGTAAAAATGCTCAAGTGGCGGAATTGGTAGACGCGCTGGATTCAAAATCCAGTTTCTTCGGAAGTGTGGGTTCGATTCCCACCTTGAGTACAACCTTAAAAGCTTAACACTAATAAAATATAGGTGTTAGGCTTTTTTATTTTGTAAACAACCCCTGAATCATTTTTTATATTATTTTTCTTGATTAAGAACCACCATATAATATTAGTTTTGTAAAATAATATGAAAAAAGACATCCCAATTCCAAAAGTGGAAGACGTTTACATTGCAGTTGTAAACGAGTACAACGCTATTTATAAAACACAAGATTGGAACGCCTATATCATAAATAATAAAGACGTTGATTTAGAAATGGTACTTATTGTGACAAACGGTTATTCCGAAGATAAAACGACCTCGACATTTAGAAAAAAACTAGATCTACTTCCTAAAAAAAATTATGCTAAAATTGAGTTGATGCAAGAAGAATTGTTTGCATTAAACAACAGCTTTAAAGTCTCTTTTTTTGAAGGCAACCAAATGTTTGATAAAACCTATTTGTTTAGAAAAAATACCATTAATTTGAAAGCTTTACAGCCTTTGCCCTTAATGGATGTAAAAGGGGTTTTGGTAAAGTAAAAAACCCTTCCGTCTTTGATCCCGAGATATCGGGATCAAATCCACCTTCCCCTATTAAGGGAAGGAGTTTTTATAATTGTTTCGGTTTATAGTCTATAAACAAATTACAATATAAAAATATTAATTGAAAAGAAACGAGGTGGGTTTTATAGATTTTGAAGTTTAATTAATTTATAAAGCTCTCAAATTGCGTTAGGGATTGTAACGAAACATTCATGTTCATGAATTCAAAAATTTAAATTATAAACGCATGAATAAAAGCCCTCCCGAGCTATCGGGATTGGGGTAACGCCCAAAATAAAATTATTGATTTAGAGGTTTTTTAAGTTAAGTGTTCTCCTCCTTTGGAGGAGTTAGAGGAGGCTTTTACTAATCCAACTTATCCGTGAGTCGTTTAAACACTTTTTTAGGATTTTTATTTTCGTATAAAATCTCGTAAACCGCATTAATAATAGGTAGTTGTGTTTTCTTTGAGTTTTTCTCATTGAGCAAATGGGCACTTTTGGTTGCGTAATACCCTTCAGCAACCATGCTCATTTCCATTTGCGCAGATTTCACGGTGTAGCCTTTACCAATCATATTGCCAAACATTCTGTTTCTAGAAAAAACAGAGTAGCCCGTTACCAATAAATCGCCCAAATAGGCAGAGTTGTTTATGTTACGTTTCATTTTATGCATCTTTTTAATAAAACGCTTCATTTCACGAATAGAATTACTCATTAAAACACTCTGGAAATTATCTCCATAACCTAATCCGTGAGCAATTCCAGCAGCAATAGCATAAATGTTTTTTAGCATTACGGCATATTCAATACCTATAATATCATCACTAATTTTGGTTTTAATATAATCGCTGGATAATTTATTGGCAATTTCTTTGGCCTTCGTTTCATCCGAACACGAAATAGTCAAATAAGATAAACGCTCTAAAGCCACTTCTTCTGCATGGCATGGACCAGCAATTACAGCTATATTATCAAAAGGAACCTTATAGACATCATGAAAATGCTCGCCTACCAATAAACCTGTTTCCGGCATAATGCCTTTAACGGCAGACACAATTATTTTGTTTGAGATATCAACATTTAGTTTTTCTAATTCGCTATGCATAAAGGCTGAGGGGATTACAAAAATTAAAATATCGGCATAATCAGCAATCTCGTTAATGTCATTGCTTAGCTTCAACTGTTCTAAATGAAACTCTACTGAACTTAAATAATTCGGGTTGTGCTGCTCGTGCAGTAAAT
>CAXBID010000371.1:0-3357 GCA_963975495.1 uncultured Flavobacteriaceae bacterium
ATATCTTTAGTTTCAACATCAATTCCAGAAGACTTTACAAAAGATTTTACGATGGGTAAAAAGGAACGTGTTGCTAAAGCAGGAGCTTCATCAGTTTTAGTATAAATAATCTTCGACATTCGTTACGCTGTTTTAATAATTATGGCGTTAAAAATGAGTCAAAAAAGAAAGGCTCATTTTTCGCGTTGCGAATATACAAAAAAATGCCCTTTATAATAGTTGAAATGTAAAATGAAAACTGTTAATATAATCCGATTTAAAGGAATTTAAAAAAACAATAAAACCGATATTAAATCAATAAAAAAGAAGTCGATAATTTACATAATAACAAAAGCCATATCACCGCAGAAATTAATCTCCTTTGATATGGCTTTCTTTGAAATAACATAACTAGATCTATTTAATATCCCTATTAAAATCGGTTTAAATTTTCATCAAACCTTTTCAATTCTAATGCTATTATTTCAAGTGAAATACTTCTGTAATTTTCAAAATGTATTGATCTATTACCTAAATATTTCAGTTAATCGTTTTTTTTGATGCAGTTAAACGCGCCCTTCACTTTCGTGTTAGGTATGCTTAAAGCATTGCTTTCATTACAACAATTACTTTCGTTTTTGTTGCTTTTTAAGCTTTCAACTGCATTAGTTGCTAACTACTTGCGTATTTAGTACTTTTTGCAATATCATGGTTTCTTGCTCACACACGCATACACGCGGCACAACAAAACCTCAAAAAACAATTATAATAAAGAACGTTACCTTATTTAGACCTCATGTAAATTCGTTGTTGAAGCGAAACCAACCGAAGTTGTCATTTATTCTTCTGCTAATATAATATCACATTCTTAAAAACCAAAATTTTCAAGCCATTAGATATCAACTATTTATCAACCAGAGTTATTAACAATAGTTAATAAAAAAGCCTTGATACATATCAAGGCTTTTTAAAATCCACGTTTTCAGCAATACGTTATTAACGTCTTTTTTCAGCAATTCTGGCTTTTTTACCAGTAAGACCTCTAAAGTAAAATATACGCGCTCTACGTACTTTACCACGTTTATTAACTTCTATTTTTTGTAAAGCTGGTAAATTTACTGGGAAGATACGCTCTACACCAACAGTACCAGACATTTTTCTAATTGTAAAAGTTTCCGATGTTCCTGTTCCTCTGCGTTGTAATACAACACCTCTAAAAAACTGGGTACGTACTTTTTCACCTTCTCTAATTTCGTAAAAAACAGTAATTGTGTCACCAGCATCAAATTCCGGTAAGTCTTTTCTTGTTACAAATTCGTCTTGAACAAATTTTAATAAAGATTCCATATCTTTAAATATTATTTAATGTATTGATTCAGAACAACATTCACGATTCTCGCCAGAGGTTAACCCGAAATTGGCTGCAAAAATAAGTATTAATTCATAATCAACAACTTTTTATTGTAATTTTTTTGGTGTTTCTTTTTGCTCATACCTGCAAGGTTTTCAAAACCTTGCAGGATCACAAAAAGTCAGGCTATCCGCTATATCTTTCTTGTGCTGAAGGTGTTTCAGTACCTCATCAAGTGTTTTTAAAATACCATAATTAGCAAAAAAAATAAACTTAAACTTTAGCACAAAAAAGGATGCCGCTGCTATCCTTAACACGGGCTTTATCAATCCGAAAAACTTTAGAGGTTAATTAAGAATGTGTTTATTAAATTGATATCTATCATTTATTGCTGTTGATAAGGTTTTTCAAATAAGCAATGACCAAATCTATTAATGGTTTTTTACCACAGTTCCTTATTGCCCATAGTTTTATTCCGTTAATATTCTTTCATAATTATATATTCATCTTCTGCTTTTTTCTTTAACAGCAACATTCCAATAATGTGACTAAATTTTCCTGAAAATTCAATTTGATAAGTTCCGACACTATTTTTAATTGGCTTGGATATTCCTTTAAAGCGTCCATAGATTTGGTTATTTTTTTTAAATCCAGTCGTATTTAGTTCCAATTCATAATTTTCAAATTCAATTCTTTTCGTGTCTTTTCCGTCAAATTCTTTATAGTCAGACCATAAAGTTATGTATGCAATTGGTTCATTTGTAAAATCAATTCTCAAAGCTGTAATACTTGTTCCAACAGATGCAATTGTCACAATTAGAGAATCCATTTTTTTGGTGTCATACGTAGTGTACGAATAATAACTAAAATCCGATTGAGTGATTTTCATTTTCGTAGAGTCAATTTTTAATTCAGGCGAAATTTTTATGTTTTGCGAATAGATATTGATTCTGAAAATCAAAAGTAAAAATGTTATGTAATATGTTTTTTTCAAATGTCTCGTCCTGAAATATGGCTACAGGTTATTAATAGGTCTTCCGACAAATTCAGCTGAACTGTCAAAAGCTTTAATTATTTTTCCAGTGTCTGGGTCTTTGTAAAAAGTTTTATCCCATTGATTATCAAAACTCCATTCCCAAGTAACACTATCTTTTTCTTGATAGTAATTTTTGGTTGTTGGTCGTAAGTTATATGAAGTATGAGTTCCTTCAGGACTTATAGTCTCAAGGATTACTCCTTTAACATCAGTCCGTTTGTTTTCGCATTTTGGGTCAGAGAATAAATCAACGTCTTTTTTGTAAACAATATACTTTGCTCTAGGAATATCTTTTAAAGTATCTAATAGATTTGTGCCAATGTCCAAAACACGTATTATTTGTTTTTCATCTTCAATCTCTTTTCCGTGAACTATTTTGTTCCTTAAATCCCAAAATATTTTAACAGATTTTAAAATAGAATCGGCTAGCTGTTTCCTTTCTACTAAAACTTGAAAGGTATATGCAACTGATTTATTTTGCACATCCTTTAGAATTCCAGATGAGGCAGCAATATGTCGCAGCTCTTTCTCAATTTCTCTTGATAGCATTACAATTCCGAGCGTTGAGTCGTCTACAGAACTTTTTAAGATTTCATCACTTCTTTTAGTTTCTACGTTTGTTTCTTTCTTTGTATTTGAATCTTCTACAATACTTTCAGATGCCTTATTGGTCACTTTCTTAAATTCCTTTATTTCATTATCAAGTTCAAGTTCTTGTCCAAATAGCTTTCCTTTTCTTATTCTTTTCAGTAAAGAAGCAATTTCTTTTTTGAACATAATAACTATTACTAAAATTATAATTGGCCATAATATTTTTGAAATGGTAATTATTAATTCGTTAATCAGTTCAAAGGTTGTTTTAGTGGTTTCTGTCATTTTTCAAATTATGCAACGGTTTTGTGTATGGTTAGTTGCGTGTTTGAGCAACTAATTTAATAAACAAAAACGAACGCGAGAAAATTCCGAAGGAATTTTCCAAATAAGCACTTGC
>CAXBID010000372.1:0-3350 GCA_963975495.1 uncultured Flavobacteriaceae bacterium
CCCGTTTGTGGTCATTTTTTTTTAATGGCAGACCTTCTACCATTGGCTGTGCAAAGATACTGTTTCTATGGATATTTGTCTAATTTTTAAAAGCGTTTGCCCTGGGCAAGTTAACCATTCAGGAAAAGGATCTGGTTTCCATCTGTCGACAATCATTTCAGACATTGCGACTACCAATTCATCTCTAAAAAAACCATAATGTTTATCATCTACAACCATTTTTCCCCAACCAGCATCTCCCCATCGAGAAAGTACTTTACCTGTTTCTGCTTGTAAATCTGCTCTTAAATTACCACGCCAACCGTATTCTGGTAATGCATTTGAAGCAATTTGTTTTCTTGGTAAAATATCAAATTCAGAATGTTTTAAATAAACAGATGCTTCTACTATATTTTCATGAGTAACAGAATTTGGTAATATTGATTCACCCAAACAATTAGCACATTTCCCACAATTTGTAATATTTGGATCATCTAATTCTCTTTGCAAGAAAGTCATTAAACACTCTTCAGTATTTATATAATCTTGTACAAGATTCCATTCTAAAAGACGTTGATTAGTTAATCGCTCTATTTTTTCTGTATCCATTGTAAAAGAAATAGCCGAACGTTTCCATTTTGGTCTTTCATAAATAATTGGAGATGGTTCTTCAACACTTAAGTATTTAAGTGTTTGGGTAATTTGACCATATTTTATATTAAGTACTTCTTGTATTTTGGGTATTGAAAGCCCATCATAGCCTTCAAGAGTTTGCAATATATTTTGTACTATTTCTTCTGGAGGAAAGGCAGATTCTCTAAAATAGTTATGGACTTCTGCATCTTCTTTACCAGATAACAAAATACCATACGCATTATCTATAGCACGTCCTGCACGCCCAACTTGTTGATAATAACTTATAATAGAATCTGGTGCTTGAAAATGGATTACAAAATTAAGGTCTGGTTTATCATAACCCATTGCTAAAGCTGTTGTTGCCACCAATGCTTTAATCTCGTTATTATACAAAGCATCTTCTAAAAACTCTCTGTATTCAGCAGAGTTATCAAAATTATCATCTGTAATTCCTGAATAATACGCTGCTGCATCAATACCACAATCATTTAGCCATTCGGTAACAGTTCTTGCATCACGTTTGGTTAAATAGAAATTTTGGAGGTGTTGAGTAGTATAGATATAAACAAAAAATACAGACCACCAGATATAACAAAAGACCTAATTAGTGCACACATTCAGCAAAAATTAATTGAAGATAACTTTGATTGGATTAAGTCATTTGTTAAAGACGGTAAACTTATTGGATGTGGAAAAATTAAGCCTAAAGGTTGCAAAAACTATTATGATATAGTTTTCGAGTACAACCCAAACAAAAAAGGCAGAAAAGAAAACATTTTTGTGAGTGACGATAAAATAAAATTTGAACAAGTTCCCCATTTATATAATAACCATAGTCTTTGTTTATATCATCCAAGTGATTTATCTTCATTTATACCATTCAATTTTGTTGATGCAATTCCATGGATTTCAAAATGGTTTATAACGTATGAATTATGGTTAAAATATGGTGTTTGGTTAGATAAAGAATTTAAGCATTAATAAGCCATTCCACACACATTACGCTTCCCTCCTACGTCGTAGCATAAAAAGTGTTCCATTAACATTGTAGAAGAAACTTTTTAGAATAAATTTTTTATAAAAACTGTAGAAATACTTTCGCTTTTAAGCAAAGCTCAAGTTACATAACGCAGAACATTATAGTGCATTTTTAATATTTGATTATCCAGTGGATGATTAAATATTAAAACAATAAGAAGTTCTAATTATCAGATAACCTATAATTTATTTTCAAATGATAACATCCTTATGATCTTCTCATTTGAAAATTATGAGGCCAAGTAAAATTGAGATTCTATTTTACATAATGTTTAAAACACTCGCTTTCGATTAGCGTTTTATTTAATTTATTGTTAGTAATCATCTCGGATTCTATACATAACCCTGAAGTAACAGCACCAAATTGCATACATTTTTTCGTGTCACATCCTTTAGAAAACCCATATAAAAACCCCGAAAAGAAAGCGTCTCCAGCTCCATTGGAGTTCTTCAGTTTATAATTATCAATTATTGGGACTTCAATCCATTCTCGGGCTTTTGTATAAGCAGTTGCGCCACTTTTTCCATGTGTACAAACAACCAACTTCTTTCCATTCTCAATTTGCGCTTCCATAAAGGGTTTATAATCTGGTAAATTATCGGAACTTAAAAATATATAGTCGGACGCATCTATAAAATCTTGATGGTATTCATTTTTTCCATCATAATCATGTAAATCTGTCCAAATGGATTTTTTTAGCTTTTTGCAGATAGGTAAAATATTTCTGCTATAATTGGTAATATTTGCAACAACATATTCAGATTCCATTAAATACCTTTCAAATTTTGTATAATCTATCGTTGGATTATCTGTGCTTGGATTCATAAAAATAGAAATTCGTTCTCCCCTGCTGTTCATAATATTTAAATGCCTTTCGGTCCCTTTGGGGTCGACATCTGAAATAAAATGCAGATTGAGTTCTTTTAAATAAGATTTAACTTTATCTCCAAAAACATCATTTCCTATCAACGAATGAAAGGTTGTATTAAAACCCAACTTTGAAAGTGTTAGCGCCTTTCCTGAACCAGTATTTCCAATAGTTTCATTAAAATGGCAATGATGTATAGTTTGTGGAATTGCCTTTGGAAATTCATTTAATGTTATAACTGAATTATATGATGCACCGCCTATAATGAATACATTTTTCATTATTTTTTCAATTTAACAATTAACGCTGTGTTAGGATTTATTGTAATCTTTTCACTTAAATCAATATTTTCATTTTTAATGATGTCTACCCCACTATTAAATCCTTGAAGAGACTCATTAAATCTATTCAAGTTTAATTCTTTAATTTGATTGTTATTATTTATTATTAACATCGTTTTTTCATCCTCATAATACCTAAAATAGACGTAAACATTATTTATGGGTTTGTAATGTTTTAACTTTCCTTTGTGTATTTCAATAGCATTTTTTCTCCATTTTAAAATTGTTGAAATATAATTTACAAGCTCATTCTCATCATCAGTTCTTTCATTTTTTTTAAATGCACTTCTCTCATCAGATTTCCATCCTCCAGGAAAATCATATCTTAATTTACCATCCGGTTTTGAAGAATCAAAAAACAATTCGTCTCCATAGTAGATTTGTGGAATACCTCTGGTTGTGAAAATAAATGCCATACTCAATTTTACTTTATCTTTGTTTTTATTGAGTTCAGTATATAATCTTGCCACATCATGGTTTCCGTTAA
>CAXBID010000373.1:0-3329 GCA_963975495.1 uncultured Flavobacteriaceae bacterium
AATTCTATGCAGAAAAACTATTTATGTCATCAAGAAATTTGAATCTAATTTGCCAAAATATTTTAGAGCAAAGTGTTTCTGAAATAATCGAAACCCGTAAATTGATTGAAGCAAAAAACCTATTGATTTCCACCGAAAAAACTATTTCTGAAATTGCCTACGAGTTGGGGTATAACGAAAACTCATACTTCTCTAATGTGTTCAAAAAGAAGGCTGGACAATCGCCAACTGAATTTAGGGACGATATGCAAAAAAGGCTCACTTCCTAAATTTACAACTCAACTACCGAATAGTGTAATTCAAAACATAAGCATTGTTGCTAATTTTGTAATCAAATAACAATTCAATAGAATTTAAATTTAATGATTATGAAAAAAGTAATGTATTTATTAGCAATGACCTTTATAACTATAGGTTCATACGCACAGACCCAATGGAAAGTAGACCCTTACCATTCGTCCTTAAATTTTAATATTTCCCACTCTGGAATTAGTCTTGTAAACGGGAAGTTTTTAGAATACACAGGAAACTTAACTAAAAACGGAGAAGCTCTTAACGATGCAAGTTTCGATTTTACTGTTGATGTAAAAAGTATAAACACCGACGTAGAAAATAGAGACAATCACTTAAGAAGTGCTGATTTTTTTGAAGTTGAAAAGTACCCTAATATGACTTTTAAGAGTAATAAAATTTTAGCAACAGGTAAACCAGACCATTATTTACTATATGGTAAGCTCACTATCAAGGATGTTGCGAAAGATGTGATTTTTGATGTAAATTTTGGAGGAATTGCCAAGAGCGACAAAGGGGAAAAGTTAGGTATGAAAGCTGAAACAATCATCAATAGGATTGATTATAATATTGATTATGACCCAACAGCTGTTGGCATTGGAAAAGATGTAACCATAGTAGTCAACTTACAGTTTGCCAAGCAGTAATATTTTTTAAAATTATTTATAAAAGAATTAAAACTTAATAAAAATGAAAACAACAAAATGGGCAATTGACCCAACACACAGCGAAATCACTTTTAAAGTAAAACACTTAATGATTTCTAACGTAAAAGGAGAATTTAGAACTTTTCAAGCTAACATTGATGGCGAAGATTTTACAAACTCTACAATTTCGGCAAACATTGATGCAAGTTCTATTTCAACCAATAATAATGATAGAGACACGCACCTAAAAAGTCCTGACTTCTTTGAAGTAGAAAATTATCCAGAAATTACATTTGTAAGTACTTCAATTAAAAAGATAGATGATGATGATTTTAAATTAGTTGGTAATCTTACAATTAAAGGTGTTACCAAAGAAATTAAGTTAGATACCGAATTTGGAGGATTTATGAAAGACCTTTATGGTAATGAAAAAGCAGGATTTTCTATAAATGGCAAACTTAATAGAAAAGACTTTGGTCTAAACTATAACGCTGCTTTGGAAGCAGGAGGCGTTATGATTGGAAATGAAATTAAAATTAACGCAGAGATTCAGTTTGTAAAATCAATAAAAAGTTAAAAAAATGAAAATAGGAATTACTGGAGCAACAGGAAAACTAGGTAATTGGGTTATAACCAAATTGCAAGAAAAAGTATCTGCCAACACTATTGTGGCATTGGTAAGAACACCTGTAAAAATACAACAGGCCGGCATTGAATCTAGAAGGTTCGATTATAATCAACCAGATGCTCTCGTAGCATCGCTACAAGGAATAGACAAATTGCTTTTAATATCTGGCAACGAAATAGGCAAACGTTATGCGCAGCACAAAGCAGTTATAGATGCAGCCAAAGAAGCTGGTGTCAAACATATTGTTTATACCAGTTTACTTAAGGCAGATGATTCAACTTTGGTATTGGCACCAGAACATTTGGATACGGAGAAAACAATAATTGAATCAGGGCTCAATTATACCATCTTACGTAACGGATGGTATAACGAAAACTACACTGAATCGGTTAATGATACCGTGGCTCAAGGAACGCTTTACGGTAGTTCTGGAGATGGAAAAATCACTTCGGCAGCAAGGGAGGATTATGCAGAAGCAGCAGCAGTAGTGCTTTCTGAAGAATCTCATAACAATAAAACGTATGAACTTTCGGGAGATTTAGCGTTTACGATGGAAGAATATGCCGTAGAAATTTCAAAACTAGTAGGCAAAGAAATTCCTTATGTTAATTTAAGCGAAGCAGATTTTGAAAAAGCACTTATTGAGGCTGGATTACCTGAACCAATGGCAGCATTTTTTTCTGGAACGCATACAGCTACATTAAAAGGAGATTTATATGATGACGGAAATCAATTGAGACGGTTAATCAAAAGGCCAACTACCACTATTTCCGAATCCATTTCATTTGCATTATAAAACAATCATCGTATTGAAAAGGAAAAATGAAAAGAAAGGAATTTATAAAATCATTGGCTTTATTGCCATTAATAAGTACCAGTATGAATTTAAGAGATTTAAATAAAATGTCATCATCAATGAGTAACACAGGCAAAATGCCTGTGTTATTTCTTGGTCATGGTAATCCTATGAATGCCATTGAAGAAAACGAATTTGTTACGGAATTCAGAAAATTGGGTAAAGAATTGGCACGACCAAATGCTATCCTTTGTATTTCTGCACATTGGGAAACAAAAGGTACGTTTGTTACTGCAATGCAAAATCCGCCAACCATTCACGATTTTGGTGGTTTTCCACAAGCATTATTTGACGTTCAATATCCAGCAAAAGGAAGCCCAGAACTTGCACAAGAAACCAAAAGTATTATAACCAAAACAGAAGTTGGATTAGATGATAAATGGGGACTTGACCACGGAGCGTGGAGCGTAATCAAACATCTATATCCAAATGCCGATATTCCAGTAATACAAATGAGCATTGATTATTCGCAACCAGCAAAATATCATTACGAATTAGCTAAAGAAATTAGTAGCCTTCGCCAGAAAGGAGTTTTGATTATTGGAAGTGGAAATATAGTCCATAATCTACGTATGGTAGCTTGGAAAAAATTAAACGAACAATATGCTTATGATTGGGCAATAGAGGCAAACGAAAAAATGAAAAGCCACATTTTAAGTGGAGACCATCAAAAACTTATTGACTTTAAATCACAAGGAAAAGCCTTCGATTTGGCTATTCCGACACCTGAACATTATCTGCCTTTACTTTATACATTGGCATTAAAAGAAGAAAATGAAAAAATAACATTATTCAACGACAAAGCAGTCGGTGGTTCGTTATCAATGACCTCTCTAAAAATTGAATCTGAATAAGAAATCGAAAAAAGGCAGCAGCTAACAACGTATATAAAAAATAGCGGTTTAAG
>CAXBID010000374.1:0-3322 GCA_963975495.1 uncultured Flavobacteriaceae bacterium
TAGATGACACGTCATCTGATGTTAATATACCCTTAAGAAATGCACTAACAAATTATACTACAACTTTAGTTGCTGTACAAGGTGACACTGTGCCTGACCCTGAAATTATTCTATCAGCCAGTGCTGGTGATGGGCAAGTTGGTTTAAACTGGAGTACTAATAATTTTACAGCTTCATCTTTTGAGGTATTTAGAGATTCGGATTCAGATCCTTCAGGACGAATTAGTATTTCAACCATATCAGATCCAAACATCGTAAGTTATGATGATACGACTGTTACGAATGATACGACTTATTATTATTGGGTTGTAGCTGATGGCACGGTTGAATCTAATATAGACTCCGCAACTCCAACAGAAGGTGCTGTTAGTGCTGGTGATGAGATTCATAATTTTACTGAATCTGGGATTACAAGTGCTTTTTACAGTATATCAGGAAACCTTTCAACATCCAAAGGAACCGTAATATACAATGGCTTAACATTAACACAATGTTTAAAAATAGAATCAAGCACATCCATTTCTTTTACAACAGCAGCTGAAGGCGACTTAACACTTGTTTTTAATGATGGTTTTTCTGGGGCAATAAAAATAAATGGAGTAAACCAAAATGTAAGTTCTGGTGTTCTTACTATGACTATTCCTGCTGGCCCTCATACCATAACAAAAGCTGATGTTGCAAATTTATATTATATGCGTTTTGAATCCAGCGCTTTAGGTTTGGAAGATTTCAATCTACAACAAATACGATTATACCCAAATCCTGTTAAGGATTATATGAATATATCTTCACAAACTAAAATTGAGAAGATAAAAATTTATAATTTATTAGGTAGTTTGGTTAAAACAATTGAAAACAACTTGGATAATATAGATATGACCAGTATCAAACAAGGCACTTATTTAGTGAAAATTTTCACAGAACAACATGTTATAGATAAAATTATAATTAAAAACTAAGCGTATCTTTATTTCAAAATAAACAATACATGAAACCAATCAATACTGCATTATGTTCTTTCGGAATGAGCGGTTTAGTTTTTCATGCACCATTTATTTCTGTAAATCCTAAATTCAATTTTTATGGTGTTTTAGAAAGAACTAAAAATTTAGCACAAGAAAAATATCCAAATGTAAAAACATTTAAGACTTTAGATGATTTGCTTGATGACAAAAACATTGAGTTGGTTATTGTTAATACTCCAAACATTACCCATTTCGAATTTACAAAAAAGGCAATTATTGCTAGTAAACATGTAATTGTTGAAAAGCCCTTTACAGCAACTGTAAAAGAAGCTGAAGAACTAATTCTATTAGCTAATGAACATAATGTGATTTTGTCGGTTTATCATAATCGACGTTACGATAGCGATTTTAAAACTGTACAACAGGTATTGAATGAAAATTTGCTTGGAGACATTGTAGAAGTCGAATTTCATTATGACCGATTTGATGCAAATTTAAGTTATAAAGCTCATAAAGAAACCCCAACTATAGGGGTAGGAAGCATCTATGACTTAGGCTCGCATGTAATAGACCAGACGTTGGTACTTTTCGGGATGCCAACTGCAGTATTTGCAGATTTAGATTCTTATCGTCCAAATTCGAAAGTAGGAGATTATTTTGATGTGAAATTATTTTATCCCTCACATCGAGTCATTCTTAAATCAAGTTATTTTGTACGTGAGGCTTTACCCGGAAATATTTTACATGGTACAAATGGCTCATTTATAAAAACTAAAGCAGACATTCAAGAAAACGTTTTGCAAGCAGGAAAAATGCCAGATTCTAAAACTTGGGGAGAGGAACCCGATGAAGAAATGGGCTTACTTCATACTGAAAAAGATGGTAATGTCATCAAAAAACGTATTCCTACTTTGTCTGGAAACTATATGGAATACTATGATGGTATTTTTGAAGCTATCAGACAAAATAAACCATTACCTGTTACAGCAACTGAAGGTGCCAATGTTATTAAAGTTATTGAAGCTGCTTTAGAAAGTAATCAAAAGAAAAAGGTCATTACATTAAAATAAACCATTTAATCCACTGCGCTGGGTACGGTTTGCTTTTCCCCAATAACAATTTCGTTAATACTGACTCTTTCAGTATCGGTTAAAGTCATGCCATTTTTTGCCGATTTAATAGTGATATTATCCAGTACCACATGTTCTACTTTATAGTTTGGATAACCTTCAATAACTATAGCTGTATTCGAAACATTTTTAAAACTTACGTTTGATATAAAAATATCGGAAATTTTGGAGGGGTAAAGCCCACTACCTTCCCCATGATAATTGGAAGTCATATAAATAGCATCTTCAACATCGCCAAATTTAATATCATTAAAATAAACTTCCTTGATATAACCTCCTCTATCAGAATTAGTTTTAATATAAATTCCACGTTTTAAATAACCGCTTGCTTCGCAATTGTATGCGAAAATATTTCTTACTCCCGCCGACATTTCACTGCCAATTACCAAGGCGTGCAATCCTTTAAACCTACAATTTCTGATAATAATATTTTCTGAAGGTTGGTTAGAATTTGCTCTTCCGTCATAATCCCTCCCTGCTTTAATAGCTACATTATCATCAGCATTATTAAACTCTATATTTTCTATTAATACATCACTTGAATTTTCAATGTCAATACCATCGTTATTCTTGTTATGTGCATCATATTTCAAACCTTTTAAAGTGATGCTTTTACTCTTAAGGATATGGACACACCAAAACGGTGCATCTTCAATTTTAACATTTTCAATTAGGATGTTTTTAGAATTTACAAACTGAATAAGTTGTGGTCTTAAAAAACATCCTTTACCAAAAATACGTTTTTCTATGGGTATCTGCTTATGATTCATATCTCGGCTTATTGACTGACCTTTAGACTGAATCGGCTTCCATTTAGCCCATTCACCATGCCCTTGACCATCAATAGTGCCTTCACCGGTAATAGCAACATCGGTTACGTTCAGCCCATAAATCATTGGGCTATAATTATACAGATTAGTGCCTTCCCAACTTGTTAAAACCATTGGGTAATCTTTTGGATTGGAGCCAAAAATAAGTTTAGCTCCTTTTTCTAAATGAAGCTTAGTATGGCTTACAAAATGAATGGGACCTTCTAATTTATATACCCCTTTTGGAACAACTATAGTACCTCCTTTTCTCTTTTTACAAGCTTTCATGGCTTTATCAAAAGCAGGTTTGCAATCTTTAATACCATCTCCTTTTCCACCAAATTCTGAAATGCTAATAACGTAATTCGGTATTATTGGTAAAGTTATTCGGTTTTCAATACTTGCTATAATTGAATCT
>CAXBID010000375.1:0-3315 GCA_963975495.1 uncultured Flavobacteriaceae bacterium
TGCTTTTTAGGAATCTTCACCAAAATATTTTTATGAAACTGATTTCTAATTCTTGCTATGGGTGGCGATTCTGGTCCTAAAACAAAATCATTAAAAACTTGCCGTAACGATTTGGCATACCAAATTGAAGCCGTCTCAACCCTATTATAATCCTTATGTTTTAAAGTGATTTTTATTTGCTTATAAATAGGGGGGTATTTAAAATTATAACGATCGTTCATTTGTTCGTTATACATATCTATATAATTATTGGTAGATACTTGCTGTAAAATGTTGTGAAATGGGTTATACGTTTGAATCAGTACTTTTCCTCTTTCTTCCGTTCGTCCCGCCCTACCCGATACTTGCAACATCAATTGAAAACTACGTTCGTGCGCTCTAAAATCCGGAAAATTTAGCATATTATCAGCATTCATAATACCAACCAATTTTACATTTCTAAAATCCAGACCTTTGGTTAGCATTTGGGTACCAACCAAAATATCAATTTCCTGTTGCTCTAAAGCAGTTATAATTTTTTCGTAACCATATTTTCCTCGCGTGGTATCCAAATCCATCCGTGCTACTTTATAGTCTGGAAATAGCATTTTCACTTCCTCTTCAATTTGCTCGGTTCCAAAACCTTTACTATCTAATTCAGTACTTCCACAAGCACCACAGTTTTTAATCATGGCTGAATTATAGCCACAATAATGACAGCGTAATTGATCACGGTATTGGTGATAGGTCAAGCTCACATCACAGTTTGGGCATTGGGGTGATGTTCCGCATGTGTTACATTCTACAATAGGTGAAAACCCACGGCGATTTTGAAACAGTATAATTTGATGTCCTTCATTTAGCGTTTCCGTCATTTCTTCAATAAGCCTATCGCTAAAATGCCCTTTCATACGTTTCTTTTTAAGCTTATCCTTAATATCAACCAACTCGATATCTGGCATTAAAACATCATTATATCGATGCGATAATTCAACAAAACCATACTTTTTTTGTTGGGCATTATAAAAGCTTTCCAAACTTGGTGTAGCTGAACCTAAAAGAACTTTGGCTTGGTGCATATTTGCTAAAACCACAGCCGTATCGCGGGCATGATAACGCGGTGCGGGATCAAATTGCTTGAAAGATTGCTCGTGTTCCTCATCAACTATTATTAACCCTAGATTATTGAAAGGTAAAAATATGGATGATCGTGCGCCTAAAATTATTTTCGCTTTTGCGGAATTGTGCAGCACGTTATTCCAAACCTCAACACGCTCATGAACTGAATATTTAGAATGAAACACCGCTACTTGTTCTCCAAAATAAATCTGTAATCGGGTAATAAGTTGCGCCGTTAAAGCAATTTCCGGAAGCAAATACAACACTTGCTTTCCAGCGTTTACAGCATCTTCAATAAGCTTAACGTAAATCTCGGTTTTCCCAGAGGACGTTACACCGTGTAATAATGTAACATTATGCTTTTTATAAGATTCTTTTATCTCAGCTAAAGCCGTTTCCTGATATGTATTGAGTTTTTTTGAATCTTCATTATCTTCTCCAGAATATTGTATTCTATCTATTTGAATATGGTATTCTTCAAGAACGCCTTTATCAATCAATGATTTTATTATAGCAGGTGAAGCCCCACTTTGGTCTGATAAGTCTTTTACTTTAACCGGTTTTTTTGTTTTTGCAGAAATAGAAAATAGGGTTAAAACGACTTCGCGCTGTTTTGGTGCTCTACCTAATTCTTCTAATAACTGATGTAGTGCTTTCTCCGAAGAAAAACTAGCATGTAATTTTACATAACGTACCAATTTAGGTTTGTACTTTTCATAAACTTCCTCTGCTACCAAAATGGCTTCCTTTTCAATTAAACGTTTAATGACTGAGAGGACATTTTTTTTATCCAAAATATTAGAAATATCATGAATTTTTAATGACGACTGATGCTGTAAGGCTTCATAAATTAAAAATTCATCATCTTTTAAAATTCCCTCATCAATGGTTTTTTTGCTGCTTTTTGTAATTATGGTTTCACTTTCTAAAATAAAAGCACTCGGTAAAGCGGCTCGCATAACATCACCTAAAGTACACAAGTAATAATCTGCAATCCATTGCCATAATTGGAGTTGCTTTTCATTTACAATGGGCGTTTCATCTAAAATTTGCTGAATTTCCTTAGCTTCATAAGCTATTGGCGCATCGCTGTGAATATTCAATACAATACCTGTATAAATTTTCGATTTACCAAAAGGCACTGCAACACGCATTCCTGCTTTTAAAAACTCAGATTCTGATGGTGTAACACTATATGTGAACAACTTTTGAAGCGGAATAGGAATGATGACGTCTATAAAATATGGCATACCCAAAAGTAACTAGGTTTACTTAAAATTTAATTATCCGCTCTTGGATATTTTCTAAAAAAATGAAGCGATGTGTTTAATTCATGACCCAATAATAAAATATTAGCATTAAGCCACAAGTAGAATAACAATATCAATAATGCGCCGATAGACCCATAAAGCTTATTGTATTGTCCAAAATTTTCAATATAAACACCAAATAAATAAGATGTTAGAATAATAAGAAATGTAGTAAACAACGCCCCTATTGAAAAGAACCTAGATTGTTTACCCTCTCTAGTTCCAAAATAATATAAGGTTGCAGTTGCTACATAAACCATAATAACGAAAAATATATATTTTGCAATATCTGCCCATATAACATCTTGATCAATGGTTTGATAACCTCTTGCCTCAAAAACATCAAACACTCTATCAACAACATAAATTTGAAAATACCCTAGAACAGCAATAGTCACAATAAGTAAAAATGCCAAAATTAAAGCAATACCCAAGGCATATAAATATTGACGAATAACATTACGCGATAGTTGCTCGTGATACGAGTTTTCAAAACCAGAAAAAATAGCATTTACACCATTTGCCATTAAAATTATAGACAAAATAAAAACAGATGATAGTAAGCCTCCGCGTTGTGTTTGTTCAATATTCTCAAAGATATTCTCAAAGAAAAAATCTGATGTATTTGGTGGTAAAAAGGATTCCAAAAATTTTTGAAACTCTATTTTAAAATCATCAATTGGCACGTAAGGTATAATGATTAAAACGAACAATAAAAATGGAAATAATGCGGTGAAAAAACTAAAAGCAATGGCGCTAGCACGGGTGGTTAATGCACCTCTTACTATTCCTGTAATATAAAGTTCCAATAAATCATAAAACGATAAGCCTTCAAGACCAAATAATTTAATTTGTTTTAAAAACCGAACTATGACATTAATTACAGGAGTTTTATCTAGTTTGTCTT
>CAXBID010000376.1:0-3264 GCA_963975495.1 uncultured Flavobacteriaceae bacterium
ATATCGTTTTTAAAGCATTTCGTCCCGAGCTATCGGGAGCGCTCAATGTGACACTTTTTAATTTTTGTCATGTACAAAGCAAAAAAATATTAAGTTAACCCTAGCAAAAAATTTATATCTAAATAGGTAGTGTCAAAGTTTTTTCTATTTGAAGAAATGCGCAATCAATCACATTGGCTGATAGCTTTATTTCGTGATGTAAAATAGAAAGTTCTGTGCATGCAATTAAAACATGTGTGTTTATTGAATATTTTGAAATTAATGTGTCATATTGTTCAATATCTGAAGGCGTTTCAGAATAACTGTAAAGCTTTTTCCTTATTAAATCAATGGTTTCTATATCTTCTTTATTCGGAATATCTACTCTGATATCGTGTTTGTTGAGACTGGTTTTTAAATAATTTGACGTCATCGTATATTTAGATCCAAATACTATGATTTGATTAATTTTATTTGCTTTCAAAAATTCTATTACCAGTTGAATAGGGTGAAGAATATTGTGATTTAGATTCCCGAAATCGTAGGTTTCATGAAGTGTTATATTTGGAATAATACAAACAGTAATTTTTAACTTGAAAAGTTGATCAAGATATTCTTTTAATTTAGGAACCAGTTTATCGAACTGATTTGGCAAATATGGATTTATAGTATTAAAATCAATATTATAAACCAAACAAGGAAAGGTGTGATAATCGCCTAAAAGTAAATGAATCTTTTTATGAAGTTCTTTAATGTAAAATAGAGTACTTCTACTTCCCAAACCTAAAATTCCTATATGATTTATGAACGTATTCATTTTAGAATTTGTTTAAAATATAATCTGCAAAATATTCTTTAGAGTCTAATAATTTGTCCTTTATTTCAAGCTTAGTATGTCTTAAAATATTCTTCAGTATGTCGTCGTTATATTTTCTAGATGTTTCTGTATGAATACGTTCTCCTTCATAAAATTCAAATGATTTTTTTAATGATTCAATATAAACTGTTTGATGTTTAGTACTAGTTAAATAACTAAACGCAATACCATCTTCTTCATTATACACAGGTTGGTGCTCAAAACATTCAATATTAAAATCAGCTCCTAATTCTGTATTAATTCGATGAAGTAAGTTTAGGTTAAATCGTTTAGTAATACCTTGTTTATCATTGTATGCAGGTAATATTATATTTATAGATTTGGCTAAATCTACACCTAAAATAATTTTATCATTAAGGTTTAAAACATGACTCAGATTGGTCATAAATTTTGTAGCCTTATCGTCATTCATATTACCAATATTAGATCCTAAAAATAGAATTACTTTAGGTTTACTGGAGATGGCAATATCATCTAGAACATCAAAATAATCACCTTGTTTAGGGGTTATGTTGATGGATGGTAAATCTTTTTCTATCGAATTTTTTATGTTGTTTAATGCGTTTTGGGAAATATCTACTGGAATGAAATTGAACCTAAAACCCGAAGACGCCAATACTTTTAAAAGTTCTTTAGTTTTCATACCATCACCAGCACCCAATTCAATGAGATCAAATTCTGTATCACTTTCAATCTGTAAGGCATCTATTAAATCTTTAGTTTTATTTTTAAAGATGTCTAATTCAGAATTCGTTAGATAGTACTCTGGCATATTCATAATCTTTACAAATAATGAATCTCCTATTTTGTCATAAAAATATTTTGAGGGTAAATATTTTTGGGATGAACTTAAGCCCTTGTTTACATCAGATTTGAATGTATTATTTATGGTTAAAATTTTTTCGATCAAAATTTAAATTTTAATTATTAATATATTATTGGGCTAATCTAATTCCTGAATATTGCCATTGGGTATCTGGTGAGAAAAAATTGCGGTATGTATTTCTGCTATGGCCTTTACTTGTTGCTGAAGATGCTCCTCTTAGCACCATAAGGTTAATCATAAATTTACCATTGTACTCACTTGCTTCACCTTCAAAAGTCTTAAAACCAGGATAAGGTAAGTATGCAGAATTGGTCCATTCCCATCTTTTCCCCCAATTTAGCTGATTTGAAGCTACTTCCCATTCAAATTCCGTGGGCAATCTGTAACCTGCCCAATTGGCATAAGCTTGTGCCTCATAAAAAGAAATATGAGATAAAATAGAGTCATCATTAATACGTTGCAAACCAGAAAGGGTATAGTGATTCCATTGATTCTCAGACTTTTTCCAATATAGGGGTTTGTTTATTTTCTTTGTATTAATCCATGTCCAGCCATCATCAAGCCAATATTTTGGGTTTTCATAACCACCATCATTTAAAAATTTTATAAAATCACCGTTGGTAACCAAGTTTTTAGAAATATTGTAAGGTTCCAAAAATACACGGTAATTTGGCAATTCGTTATCAAAACTAAATGACTTTTTATTATGTCCAATGTTATAAAGCCCTTCATCAATAGCTATCCAACCAGAATCATCATTGGTATCTTCAATAAAGTTGGTTTTTTTGAATTTAGGATATAATGGATTGCATGAAAAAGTATATTTTAAATCTGTGATAAGCAATTCTTGATGCTGTTGCTCGTGGTTAATACCTAAATCAATTAAATTTTTTAGATGTTCGCTAGCGTTGGTTTCCAAAAGACTAAGAATGTGCTCATCAACATACTTTCTATATTTATATATTTTTTGAATTGAAGGGCGCGTGATTAAGCCTCTGTGATGTCTTTCAATGCGGTCTCCTAAAGCATTATAATAGCTATTGAACAAGTAGCCGAATGTGCTGTCAAAAACTTTATAGTCTAAAATAAATTTTTTCAAGATTATTTCTTCATAAAACCATGTTGTATGAGCGATATGCCATTTGGGAGGACTAGCAAACACAGCAGATTGAGGTGTGTAATCTTCTGTTTGTAATGGTTTACAGATTAGCTCTGTGAATTTTCTGGTTTCTGAAAAACTACTTTTTATATTCATGTCTATATCAAATATACTAATCATTTTTTGAGAAAAAGTATAAGTGATTACTCTATTTTAACAGTATTCATTTTATTTTTAACTCAAATGAAAATAGTTTGAGCAACAATATCTAAAACAGGTAAAACCTTTCTAATTACAAAATAATATTAGTGCGTTACAGGTTGATTAGAAAAATAAGACAGTATTTTATCTAAGTACATGACAAAAATTGAAACATATATTTTAAGTCGCTAATTATCAATAGTTTTATGATTTTGGATATTTCAGATCTGCTAGGTGGGATGTCAAATTTGAAGTATCTAAAATTTAAAATTTCGTTCTCTT
>CAXBID010000377.1:0-3255 GCA_963975495.1 uncultured Flavobacteriaceae bacterium
ACTGTATCCAAATACAATCATCCTCAGGATAATTGCATTCGTATAGCCTAAAATATGGACGCTCATTTCTCCTATTGTTTTAACCAAAATTTTATGAGGTCCTTACATATTGTATTCTAATTGATTATTTTTTTGTAATTTAAAAGCCAGCAAACTCCCCAAGTTCAGAATAAATCAAATTTTAATTACTTGACTTTGAGCAATCAATATTTTACCAAAACTCAACACAATGAAAAAACTAATCAAAATTTTAAACTTTCATTTATATAATTTGGGAGTATTGATGATTGTACTATTATCTTTTAATACAATTATTAGAGCACAAGGAAAATCTAATATTTATTACCCTTCTATAATTTCAATACCTGACCATATAATGTCATCAATAGAAACTACAACTTCAAAAAATATTGAAAGTGTTTTTAATAATAATGATAACTCTGAAAATGGTATTAATGATGTTAGTTTTTCGGGATTAAGAACAAATTTAAACGATAACGAAGGCCTATTGGAAGTTTCTCAAAAGCTCATTGAAAAGGGAGCTATTCGATTATCTGGTGATGTTATTGTTAAACTTTATAATAAAAGCGGACAACTTTTAGAATCTAGTCGTGATAGTGATGCACAAACTCTACTTAATATTGCTAGTAATAAGCAAATCTTTATCTTTATTCATGGGTTCGAACTCGAACAATGGGGAGGAAAGCCTAGAGCTTCAAAAATTGAAAAGACATGGAAAAATCATCTTCAATTACTTACATCAAATCAGGATATAGGCCCTTTTGCTGTTATACTTGCTAGACATAATACTTTAGATGGTTTTGGTGATCATCAACCACAAATAGGTAATATATTATTCGCTATTAGATGGTTGACTGATGATAGTCGTCTATATAATAAAGAAAGACAAATCACTATGGTTGGCCATTCGGCAGGCGGAAATTATGCGAAAGAGGCTTACCTACTATTCAGACGTAATTTAACTTCAAGTAAAGTTGCTAGTGGAGGTCGCTCCAATACTCAAATGAAAATTATGACACTTGCCACACCTCATAAAGGAACAAATTTAACTCTCAAATCTTCTGCTGGTGTTGCATTTTTCAATCTGATAAGAGACCTTTTATTAAAGAATGATCAATACGGTGAAAGAAAGATGGAGTATGCTAGATATAATGATATGATTGCTAGTAGAGGGTTTAATCAATTACGTTTGTACAATTCATCACTTACTAACCTTAATAAAAATTTTATACAAAAAGTTAAAGAGGCAGGGAATGTCGACGTAATTTCCATTTTTAGTCGCTCTGATAAGGTTGTGGATTCTATTTCTTCAGTTGGTAGCGGAATTTCAAGTTTTGAAATTAATGGTTTAGGTCATTTTGATTTTCTTAATCCATCAATTCATTTAAATTACAATCAATTATTAAAGGCATATTATTCTGGATCCGATTATTTCAAATGGCTCTCTCTTTTAAATAACGGTTCAATTAATGTTATCAATAGCATTGATATGCTAACTCCTAAAAATATAACGGTTGGGCTTACACCAAATTCTAGTCCAAAGTTTGTTACAAAAACATCCAAGAGAAGTAAGCGTTCATTAGCAATCCAAAATTATCTAATATCAAGACTTATACTTGAGCATCCAAATTTAGAAAAAGAGTTGGCAATAGTTGCGGATCGAATTGATGCCAAGATATCTGCCTCTAAAATCTATAAAAAGAAAATGCATGAATGGTGGGGGCAATGGAATGGTGAACCAATTTTTCATCTGTATAGAATCGATCATTTAAGTGATTCTGATTTTTATGGTGAGATTAATAAACAACGAGCTGATCGACTTACGGATGAGATTAGAGATACCTTCGATCCTCTTTTATGGAGTGTATTAGCTGGTGTATGGTACCATGAGGCATACTCTCTTGACAATAAATACCTTCCAGTTTTTCCAGAAAATTTTAAAAAAAGATTTGATAAGCCTCGTTTTAGTGGCCCAGGGGCACTTTATAAAGGATCACTTGACTACCCAAAGTGGGTTTTTATGGACATTGCATCTTTTGAACTTGGACTCAACGGAGGGAGAGAATTCAAAACAATATCAGAATGGGGGAAATTGTTTCATAAGGACATTTGGAAAGAAAGAATACTATTAAGGTGCGAATATGTGCCAGAAGATGGTAGTCCTCATGCCATAAAACCTGTATTCTATTGGTACAAGAAAGCACCTATAGGATGGGATAAAATACCTGCAAACCATCCACTTAAAAAAAGAATAGGGCCACCACGAAACTCGGCACCAGATAGGTTAGCTGACGCCAAGTGGTAAAGTTATTATTAAATAAACCTAAATATTATTAATCTATGCTATTATGAAAGATAAAGATTGGGAAAATTGGCTAATTGGTAGAGAAGGTACTTTATATGGAGATATGAAACGAGATACTATGAAAAATAGTAATCCTCCAATTAGTACAAATTACACAACTAAAGCATCTAATAACCAAAAACAAACGAGCACTTATATTCCAAGTTCCGCAACTAGAACGAAGGAAGAAATTCATTACGATCAAGAAGATTCTATTGCGACCATCATTTTTTTGGGAATTATTGGGTTAGCTACTTTTGGATGGTTTACAAATCCTGAAGCACAAACCGTTGAATGGTATTGGTATTTTGGTGTAAGTCTCGCATTTGCCTTTGTTATTGATTGGCTCCTAAAAAAATGGTTTCGTTTTGTTTTAACATTAATAAGAATTGCAATAAAACTTTCATTATATTTAGCTCTAATAGGAGCAATAGTCGGTGTTTTGTACTATTTCTTGAATAAATAGCACATCATTAAAAATTAACTAACCATCATTAATTGCATATGACTTTTATAAAACAAAATTCATTTCGTCCATTATTAATTTCTTTCCTGCTATTTATTGTAACTATCATATTTTTTGGCTGTGGGGAACGATTGTATTTTGAGAATCCAAAGCCAGATAATGCAGACATTGTTAAAGTACTACCCGATTTTTTGGAAGGCAAATTCAAAGTTCTTTCTAACGACAAAGATGATTTAAACTTTGTAACAACTTATGAATTTTTCCGGTTAAATGACCAACATGTTATCGTTAATGAAATAATACAAATTCCTTTAGATTCATTAACTTCTTTTTTAGACAAAGACAAAGATTATCTAGGAAAACAGCCTTACAAAATTGAGAACAATAAATAGCAGGAAAGAAATTAATAATGGACGAAATGAAT
>CAXBID010000378.1:0-3251 GCA_963975495.1 uncultured Flavobacteriaceae bacterium
AAGATGCATAACTGTCGTTAAATAAATCGAACATTTTATCGGCATAGGGCATGACTTCACTCGTTTTTGTGAATTTTAAAGCCGTTAATTGATAGCGTCTTTTTATTAATTCCTGTGCTTTTTTAAAGAATTCCGGTTTTACATTTTCAAATGGAAACTTACTTTCAGAGTACTCTTTTTCAATTTTAAAACCTGCTGCTTCATAATGTTTTACGTAATAAGGATGGTTATACCATGTAACCATTGGCGCAATAGATTCAAAGCCTTCAGTCATTACTCCAACTTTATCTAAATTTGAAAATCCAACAGGGCCTTCAACATAATCTAAGTTTTTTTCTTTCCCAATGTCATTAACCTTTTCTAATAAAATGTTGGAAACTTCTAAGTCGTCAATAAAATCAAACCAACCAAAACGCATTTTTTTTAATACTTTGGTCTTTTACTTCCAGCCAATTTATAATGGCTGCAATTCTACCTACTATTTCATCGTTTTTGTAAGCTAAAAAGAGTCTAGCTTCTGCATCCTTAAAAACGGGATTTTCGGTTTTATCAAAGGTTTTCATTTCCTGACTAATAATAGGAGGGACCCAGTATTTGGAGTCTTTATATAGTTTAAACGGAAACTTTATAAAAGCTTTTAAATCTTTTTTTGTTTTTACTTCTTGTAGTGTAATCATATGTATATTATAAATCTCGGTATTTTAATTATCACCAAAATCTATATTGTCTCGTTTTTGTTTTTTTATGGGCTCATCTGTATCAGGATCATCTCCCTTTTTTCTCTTTTTTCCTTTTTTATTGGAACGTCTTTTTCCTTCATCTTTAGCCGAAGTCCCATTATCTATTTCTTTGTCTTTATGAAAATCCAAACGATAGGACATGCCAAAATTCACGCTAAAAACAGAAGGCGTATCTTTAGTATTGAATGTTAAAGCGGTGTCTAGCTGGAAATCTTTGCTCCATAAATAGGCGCCACCAAATCTAAATAAATTATCTGCATAAAAATCACTCTGAATACCTTGAGCTTCGCCAAAAATAACCCATTGCGGATTAAAAGAATGTGTTAATGTTAGTATATATGAGAAATCCGATTGATCGGTGCCTATTCTATCTTTAATTAAGTTCATTACAAACACCCAACCACCAGCAAAATTATTTTGAGTAGCAAGCATTATTTTCGGACTAACACCTTCAACTCCAGGCGCTGTATAGGGGTTGTTTTCAGTATCATAATTCATTCCAGCATAAACTGCTACTGCTGGAATTAATGACCTCCATTTGAAACTATGGTTTGCTTTCCAACTGTATAAATCAGGTTTATTTGCGGCTTCATTTTTATAGGGATCGAAAACTAAATATTTAGCACCAATAGCTACGGTTTTAAAGTTTGAACGCTTATTTTCAGGAGATAAATTAGAGGTGAATGTTTTTGTATCGTTTTGGTAAGTGCCTTCAATATTTAATTCAAGCTCTTCCCATAGTAATCCGTATCTAACAGCAAAATCAGCTCCAAAACCAGACACTTCGTATGCCGTTGCAGGTGTTCGTTCTTCATTTATGATGTAGGGGCCAACCTCAAATTGCGCCACCTTTGTACCTACTGAAAACGCACTTCGTGACACGCCAGGTCTGTTGGAGTTTATGACATCTGTATATTGGCTAAAAGCTTCAGTGGTAATTAAGCTTAAAATTAAAAATAAAGTAGATTTGATTGGGTTCATAATTAAGGTTTTAGATGGCATCCAAGGCTTTATTACCTTTTTAGTTTATCAATTTTCAATTAAAGGGTTCCCAAATATAGATATTTTATACTTTTTTTATCATTTTTGAATGATTTTTAAACGTACAGATTTGTATTTTTGTTTTAAGTTTTAATCAAAAGTTTTAGTAATGGGTTTATTAAGAACCATATTTATAATTGTTTTAGTCTATTATATTTTTAAAATACTTTCAAGAATTTTTGCGCCTTTTTTAGTAAAGTATGCTGCAAAAAAAGCAGGGGAACGTTTTGGAGGTCAGTTTCAAGGGCAATCAAAACAAGAGCAAGTTAAGAAAGAAGGTGAAATATCTATTGATAAAATGCCACCAAAATCTAAATCATCGAATAACGATGTTGGTGATTATGTGGATTACGAAGAAATTGATTAATTTCACGTCCAGCATTTTACTTAAAATATTTTCATGCCATTTTCAATAAAACGATTTATCCCGCATATCCTAGTTCTTATTGGGTTTGTTGTAGTATCCTTAGCGTATTTTAATCCGGTTTTACAAGGAAAGCAAATCTTCCAGAGCGATATCATGCAATATATTGGCATGAGTAAGCAACAAAAGGATTTTAAAGCCAATACAGGTGAAGAAACGTACTGGACAAATGGCGCTTTCGGTGGTATGCCAACCTATCAATTGGGTGCAAAATACCCACATAATTACATCAAAAAACTAGATTTAGCACTTCGTTTTTTACCCAGACCAGCCGATTATTTATTTCTTTATTTACTCAGTTTTTACATTCTACTTTTAGTTTTAAAAGTCGATTTTAAACTCGCTGCATTGGGCGCCTTGGCCTTTGGTTTTTCCACGTATTTAATAATAATCCTAGGAGTTGGCCACAACAGTAAAGCGCATGCTATTGCTTATATGCCTTTGGTTTTAAGTGGTATATTACTGGTGTTCCAGCGAAAATATATAGCAGGGTTTTTGCTAACGGTAGTTGCGATGGGCTTGGAAATAGTAGCCAATCATTTTCAAATGACGTACTATTTGATGTTTTTGGTTATTGTGTTGGGAATTGCTTATTTAATTGATGCTTATAAGAAAAAGGTATTACCGCATTATTTTAAATCTATAGGTGTTTTAATAGGTGCCGTTGTTTTGGCGATTGCTTTAAATGCCACAAGTATTTTAGCAACACAAGAGTATGTAAAAGAAAGCACGCGAGGAAAAAGTGAATTGACAATAAACCAAGATGGCTCATTAAAAGAAGTGACTTCTGGGTTGGATAGAGATTACATTACGCAATTTAGTTACGGTTTTGCAGAAACCTTTAATTTGTTTATCCCACGTTTTATGGGAGGTGGTACCTATGACGATGTTGGAAAAAATTCTGCTACTTACGAAGCTTTTAGAAAACTAGGCGCAACCACCACGCAAGCAGCACAAGAAGCTAAGAGCGCGCCAATGTATTGGGGCGAGCAACCAATTGTTGAAGCACCTGCTTATGTTGGTGCCATTGTATTGTTTTTATTTGT
>CAXBID010000379.1:0-3248 GCA_963975495.1 uncultured Flavobacteriaceae bacterium
AATTGAAAAAGAACTTTTTGGTTCTGCTAAAGAAGTTTATAGTTTAGAAGAAGATGAATTTAAAAATAAAATTCGTGAGATTACAGAAGCTCAAGAAAAGCTTTTAATAGATTCAAAAGGTATTCCCAAGGATTATAAAGAAAAGGAAAAAAGAAATTTAAATTATTTTTATTTAAGATTGTTAATTGATTATGAAGACGCTCATAAGGAATTTACGAACAAAACTGATTTTACAGTTTCTAATGATTTTTTAAAGGAATTAAATGATTTGGATTATTTAAATGAAGAAGATTATGAGTTTTCCAATTTTTACAAATCATTGGTTAGAGAGCATTACAATAAAGAAGCGACCAAAATAAGTGAAAAAGATTCTATTGGAGGCGATATAGCCTTTATTAAAACGGTTAGCAATGTTAAAAGTGATGTTATAAAAAACAGTTTATTATTTGAACATGCTAGTTATAAAATGGACTATTCAAAAGATGTAGAAGCTTTCTATAAAACTTTTATGGAAAACTCTACAAACGAAAAAAATAACGCGCTCATAACGGAAAAGTATAACAAACTAGTTGGATTAAAGGCTGGACGACCTTCTCCTCAATTTGTTAATTATGAAAATTACGAAGGCGGCACAACATCGTTGGAGGATTTAAAAGGAAAATATGTATATATAGATGTTTGGGCTACTTGGTGCGGACCATGTATTGCAGAAATACCTTCATTAAAAAAAATAGAAGAACAATATCATGATAAAAATATTGAGTTTGTAAGTATCTCCATTGATAAGGCTTCAGATCATGAAAAATGGAAAACTATGGTTGCGGAAAAAGAATTAGGAGGTATTCAATTATTTGCAGATAACGATTGGAATTCAGGATTTGTAAAAGATTATCAAATTAATGGTATTCCGCGTTTTATTTTAATAGATCCTGATGGTAATATTGTTGATGCCAACGCGCCTAGGCCATCAAGCCCAAAACTTATTGAGTTATTTGGAGAACTAAAAAATATATAATTATAAAAACCTGTCAGGTTTTAAAAACCTAACAGGTCTGAGTATATAACTAAATTAAAGCCACTCGGTTGCTAATTATAATCAAACTAAGTGGTTTTTTATTATTTCTGCTGTTCTTTAGTGGCTTCTTCAACCTCTTGTGGCTGTTCTGGTTGTTTAAACAAATCAATAAAGGCTTTTCCTAAGTAATCGATAACATGGCTAGCTATCAAGCTTTGATAACCAAAATCTTCAACAGCAATATCAGCAGATTTACCATGTAAATACACCCCAAAAACTGTGGCTATTACAGGTGTATAGCCTTGTGAAATTAGACCTGTAATGATTCCTGTCAACACATCTCCACTTCCTGCAGTTGATAAGCCTGGATTTCCTGTGGTATTAACATATAGTTTATCTTGAAAAACCGTAATCGTATTGGCGCCTTTAATCACTACAATGGCACTATATTTTTTTGAAAATGCTTTTACCTTTTTAAGCTTATCAAAATCATTTTTCCACTTACCAATTAAACGCTCTAATTCTTTTGGGTGCGGTGTAAAAACCGTTTGTAATGGCAATAATTTTAATAAGGCTTTGTTTTTAGATAAAATATTTATACCATCTGCATCAATAACCAAAGGGATTTTATTCGTTTTTAAAAACGCTTCAAAAGCATTAATAGTTTTGGTATCTGTTCCTAAACCCATTCCAAAGCCAATAACCGTGGGTTCAATATCAAAATTAATAGAAGTTATTTTTTCGTCATCTGCATCAGTGATAACCATGGCTTCCGGAAAAGAGGATTGTAAAGGTATATAACCACATTTTGGAACATAAGCCGAAACCAATCCCGCACCAGCAGATAATGTAGCTTTACTGGCTAAAGTTACCGCGCCTATTTTACCATAGCTACCGCCAATGATTAATGCATGTCCAAACTGACCTTTATGGGAAAATTTATCTCTGGGAACGTACATGGGCAGTACCTCATGTTTCCCAATTAAATCTGCTTCGGTAGTGGTTGTAAATAAAAATTCTTGATCCAAACCAATGTCCAAAACTTCCCACTGTTCTGTAAATTTTGCTGTTTCAGGTAAAAAGAAAACCAATTTTGGTGTTGCAAAACTCAACGTATAACCTGCCCAAACCACAGCATCATCATCTTCAACAGCTTTGTCTGTATGCAAACCCGAAGGAATATCAATGGATAACGTATAGGCTTTTGTTGCTCTAAAATGAAGAAATAAAGCTTTTACCCATTCATCAACAGGTCGGTTTAAACCTATACCAAAAATAGCGTCAACAATTATATCATCTTCATTTATTTCTGGAAAATCTTCTTTACAACTTAACAAGGTTGGCCACTTTTTAGTCACATTCTTTATGCGATCGTAATTGACTAAAAAATCTTTTGAACGCTTATCGCTACAATTTATAATGTACGTGTTTACATTGTAACCATCCAATATCAAATGTCTGGCAAGTACCAAACCATCACCACCATTATTGCCAATACCACAAAACACATGAATAGGCACTTGGGCCCCTTGCATACGTAAATGCATCCAATTAAAAATTTGCGTTCCTGCGCGCTCCATTAAATCGGTTGACGATATACTCTGTTTTTCGACTGTTAGTTTATCGCCTTTGTAAATTTGTTCTTTAGAAAATATTTTCATCTAAATAATTATATTTCTATTAATTATGATTTTTTATTCAAACCACAATTTAGCTAATAAAAAAATCCTCAACTAAATTTAGCTAAGGATTTATCAATATTTTTTAAAATCTATGTTTGAACTCATCTTGACTTTTTGTTTTTAACCGAAAATGAGATAAAATTTGTTTAGATGAGACTATTTTTGAAGGGCATAGCCCCGACGCTTCGGGGCTACGCATAAAAAAATAGATGAAATATGAGCGAATTTTAGCCATTTTTTAGGAAATAGAAAAAGTCAAGATGAGTTCTTTATAAAAATTTATACTTTAATAAACTTTACCATTTCGAAGCCTTCCAATTTTAATAGATAAAGTCCATTATCCAAAGACCCAATACTAATTTTGTTATTAATAGAAACAGTCCCTCTTGCTAATTCTTTTCCTGTCATATTATAGATAATGTAATTTCTTGTTTCTATTAAACCAGTAAGACTAATATAATCTGTTGACGGGTTGGGATAGGTTTTTAGGTTTGTTTTTAAACTAACATTAATATTAGAAAGTGTACTCGTGTCAATTATATTGAGGCTTC
>CAXBID010000380.1:0-3228 GCA_963975495.1 uncultured Flavobacteriaceae bacterium
TAATCTAGGACTTGAAGCTACCTTTAGGTTTAGTTCAACACCGTATAAAAATAATTGCTACATTGTGCTAAATCAAAGGTCGTTGCGCTTTTGGTACGTCTGATTTTCCTTCGGAAAATCCTCGCACACAAAACCGCAACTATTCTTATACATAAACGTTAGTCAGAATTGAAAACAACGAATATGCTCTTTAAAAAGAAATTCTTGACATTAATAGAACGTGGTGAAATTCATACTGCTTTTAGAAAATGGACTCGACCTTAGGTTAGTGAGTCGGGAACACTTTTGACCCCAGCCGGACAGCTACGGATTAAATCAATTGATAAAATAGAGTATGAACAAATAACCGATAACGATATCATTCGAGCAGGTTATAATAATCGTAAGGAACTTGACAAGGAATTTGCCCTTAAAGACAAAGGCGATATCTACAAAATAAAATTTGAACTTGAACAAGCCGACCCCAGAATCGAGTTGAGGGAGAATACGGATATTTCGGCTGAGGAGATGAACGATATTCTAAATAAACTAAAACGATATGATACGAGAGGTAAAGTGAAGAATTGGACTTTCAAAGTTCTCGAAATCGTGGATAGTGGCCCAGGTAAATATACAATCGAGTATGCGACAAAACTCGGATATGAAAAAGAATGGTTCAAATTAAATATCAGGAAATTAAAAAACTTGGGATTGACAATTAGCCTGACTGATGGGTATGAAATTTCACCTAGAGGCAAACTCGTATTGGAAAAAATAAGGCAACATACCGCCAACTTCGTATATGATTCATTGCGGTCGCAAAAAAAACCGCTCAATTTAGTTGTTTAAGAAAATTTGGGCATGCTAAGAATTTTCAATTACTTCTTCAACTTCAACTCCAACTTTTCAGCAAAATAATCACAGAAATCTTTCATGGTGGCAGTCATTTTTTCGTCTTGGGTGGCTCTGTTAAAAGTATCGCTCATAGCAACCAAAGTTTGATGAAAAAATAGTTTCATTTCATCAACAGGCATATCTTTAGTCCATAAATCAATACGTAACGATTCCTTTGTTTTAGAGTCCCAAACAGATAGCATCATGGCTTTGGCTTGTTCGTTTGTAATACCACCGTCTTGTGCTGTCCAATGTAGTTTTTCTGGCACTCTATTTTCATCCAACTCTACATTTAACTCAATTTTCGATTTTATATTAGCCATTACTTACGGGGTTTAAATTTTGAATTATTAAAAACATCCTCAGTGCTAGTTATAAGCATATCTTTTAATTTAACATCGTTTTGCTTCATATAAGCTCTTACAATTTGCCAACCTATATACTGCCCTAAACGCCCAGGGGAATCGGTATCAATGTCTTCCAAATAAAATTTAGAAAACGGTGCCGGGTTTATAAAACGATCTGATAATTTGGAGTCTGTACTAAAAAGCAGTTCACGTTCAACAAAATAACGCCAAATTAAACTTTCATTTGCTATTGCCCAATCCAATTGTTCTTGGGAGTAACCAATACGTTCTGCTTCAGTTTTAAACGGTATAACAACATCTTTAAAATAAAGCTGTTTGCCATAATAAATCATTTCGTCCAACAAGGTTTTGTTTTGCTTTTGGTAGATATATTTTTCAGCATATTCACCGGCTAAATCAACCACAATTTGTTCTTTCTTTAAATTGGATGTGATAAACTTTTGAATATTAACATAAAACTCATGATCGCTTCCTAAATAGCTATCTAAAGCTAAAACTAAAATAGTATCTGAAACAAACACTCGATTTCTAAAATCTACATAACTTGTTGTGGTGATAACCCTAGGCGGATTAAACTCAGGAAAGTAATATTTTATGTGATTGAAAAGCGATTCTATCTCAATTTCAGTTTCATTAAAATATCCAAACGCTTTATTTACTTCATCAAAAAGTTGCAATTGTAATGTATCGCTTTTTGTTTCCATCCAAGTTGAGTCGTTATCTTTTTCAGAAAACATAAAAGGATAGGCCTGTTTTAATTTATTAAAGTCTTTTAAAGACGCTTCTGCAACAAACCTATCAAAACGTTCAACTTTAATATCTGTATTCATGTTTGCAATATCGGTTTCTAATTGACCGTCCTTTTTACAAGAAATCGTAATTAGTGTAATTAAAAATAAAAATGCAACCTTCATATTAAACTTAAACGTCATAAATTTTTATTAATTGAGCGTATGCTTTATTTTTGTTTACAAAGGTAGTATTCTTAGATTTAAATTCTTTTAAAATGCACACAGAAAAAGTTGTAGATTATATTGTTAAATGGTTAAAAGATTATGCCACCAATGCTGGTGTAAATGGTTTTGTTATCGGAATTTCAGGCGGTATAGATTCAGCTGTTACCTCTACACTATGTGCAAAAACGGGTTTACACTTAATGTGTATTGAAATGCCAATACATCAAGCCCCTTCACAAGTTAGCAGAGCGATGAATCATATTGATTGGTTAAAATCCAATTTTAATAAAGTAGAAATGACTCAAGTAAACTTAACACCTGTATTTGATAATTTAATTAAATCCTTGCCAAGTGTTGATAATGAAGAAGAACGATTTATGTCCTTGGCAAATACCAGGGCTAGGTTACGTATGACTACCTTGTATTATTTTGCTGCATTAGAAAAGTTATTAGTGGCAGGTACGGGTAACAAAGTGGAAGATTTTGGAATAGGTTTTTATACAAAATATGGGGATGGTGGTGTAGATTTAAGTCCGATTGCCGATTTATTAAAAACTGAGGTTTACACCATTGCGGAATTTTTAGGCATCAATAAGGAAATTATAGAGGCCGCTCCAACTGATGGGCTTTGGGGTGATGATAGAACAGACGAAGACCAAATTGGAGCTTCATACCCAGAATTGGAATGGGCAATGAAAATGGATGATGATGGGAAAACTATTGCTGACTTTTCTGATAGAGAATTAGTGGTTTTTAAAATTTACAAAAGATACAATAATGCCAATAAACACAAGATGATTCCAATACCAATTTGTGAAATACCTAGCCATCTGAAATAATTTTGCTAGATAATTAAAAAAGTATTACATTTACTGCAAGCTTATTCTCTCAATTATAAATTTATAATAAAGCTAAAATTATGATAAAATTACTAATAGCAGACAATCATCCGATTGTTAGAAAAGGACTAGAATTACTTTTTTCTTCATCATCTAATATTGAAGTTGTAGGAAGTGTTGAAGATGGCGAGG
>CAXBID010000381.1:0-3217 GCA_963975495.1 uncultured Flavobacteriaceae bacterium
ATCTTTTTGTATATTTGAAACTTAGCTATTATCAATTACCCAACCTTTGAAATTTTTTAAAATACGATACGCTTTTGTTTTGACACTAGGTTTTCTTTTAGTAAGCCATAGTATCTATGCTCAAAACCCTTCTCAAATAGATATACTTACCACAGATCAAGGTTTAACATTTAGAGATATAACATCTATAACCCAAGATAAAAATGAAGCCATGTGGTTTGGTACAGATTTGGGCTTGGTGCGTTATGATGGTTATAATTTTAAGGTTTACAATTCTGATAAAACCAATCCGTTTTATATAGAAGAGGAGTTAATAACGGGTGAAATAGTAATAGATGATTCGGCTGATGCCCTTTGGTATATGGCCAACGAAAAATTGTTTAAACTTCAGCTTTCAACCGATACAGTGACCGCTTATAATAGTTCACAAAATATAAAAGGAAAAGTATTGCGCTTGCTCAAAGATATGAATGGTGGTATCTGGATTATGACAGATGATTTTTTAAATGCAAAGAACGGAAATGCGAAACAATACCTTCAAAAATTAACCAACGAAACATTTAAAGTGAAGGCTTCAATTCCCAGAAGTAAATATGCCTATAGCAGATTAATAATAAATAAAAAAGGTCATGTTTTATGGAGTTCACCACTTGGAAGTTTGAAATTTGATACTAATGGCATTTTATTAGAAACGTACCAAATATCTAGCTACAGTTGGCATGGAAGTGAATTAAATTTTACCGTCTCGTATTATGATAGTAATAACACTCATTATTTTTTCCCGCAAAAAGAACGTGGTGTTTCTATTTTTAATGAAACAGATTTAACATCGAAACGCGTATTTGAAAGTGAAAATCAATTTTATTATGCCATAGAAGACCATCAAAAACATATATGGTTTGCTGGGAATAAAGAATTGTATCGCATGAGTCCAGATGGTGAGTTTACAGATTATACAGAACAATTAAAATCTCGATTTGAATACTCAAAAATCAATTATCTCTTCATAGATGCCAATAAATTACTTTGGGTGGCAACTGATAATGGTTTGTTTAAAATTCGAATTGGAGAAGAGCTTTTTATACCACTTTTTAAATTGAACAATGACGGTTGGGGAAACACAATGCGTGGTATTTTTGAAGATGCCAATGGAACTATTTTTGCAAAATGCGAAAGCCAAAACAGGCTTATTTATAAAACCATTAGTGGTACTATTGATTCATTAAACATTAAACTCGATAACCTGTCTTTAGAAGCTTTAAAATACACCGCCAATTTTTACGCTTTAGATGCTACAAAGCAAAATGTATTCACATTGGGAGAGAGCTTATTAAAAATAAATTTAAAAGAAGGCACAACAAAAAGCTATAATGAGTTTAGTCCAAACGTTACATTTAAAGGGCAAAATCCGTTGATTAAACTATGGGATGGAAAATTACTTTTTGGACAAAGTTTATTCCGATTAGTACTTTTTGATCCAGAAACAGAAACAAGTGAATTAGTTTTTAAAGACTCAAAAATTAAAACCGATATTGCAGATTTTAGATATTTTAAAGAAAGTAAAACCGATAGTATTTTTTGGATAGGGACACAAAATGATGGTCTATTAAAAGTGCACCTTAGTGGACGTGTAGAAAAAATATACAACACAGATTCTGAACCAAATATCTCAAGAAATTTTATTCTTGTTATAGAAGAAGAGCCAAATGGAAGCCTTTGGGTAGGTACTTATGGTGGTGGATTAAATCATATTTCTGCAGATGGAAAAACTGTAAAAATCTATACCAAATCACATGGGCTACCAGATGAGAATATTGTAGGCATTTTAACGGACGATGAGAACAGCTTATGGATCAGCACGTATAATGGCTTATCTCATTTTGAGAAAAATTCTGAAAGATTTCAGAATTTTTATACAGAAGATGGTCTAACACACTACGAATTTAATTACACGTCTTTTTTTAAGGACAGTAAAGGCAATTTTTATTTTGGTGGAATGAATGGACTCAACAAATTTAAACCTAATGAAGTATTAAAACATTCCGAACCACCAAAGTTACGTCTTTTAGGTGTTTCAGGATATAATAGTAAAAACAAAACGAGATTTAAAACTGATTATAGTCAAACAGAATTCACAGAAGTAAACGTGTCTCCTTACGACCAGTATTTTGAAATCAACTGGACAATGCCAAGTTACTTTCAAAATCAAAAAAACACCTATATTACCAAGTTAGAAGGTTTTGAAGACCGTTGGTTTTATCAAGGTAATGTTGCGTCCATACGCTACAATCAATTACCAGCTGGAGATTATGTATTAAAAGTTAAAGGTAAAGATTCTAGAGGAAACGTAAGCCCATCTATATTATCGATTCCATTTAAGGTACAACAAATATTTTACAAAAAATGGTGGTTTATAATGCTCGTTATACTGGCTATAATTGGTATTATATATGCTATTTTTAGATACCGATTGCAACAAGCCTTAGCAATGGAACGTTTGCGAACTAAAATTTCGAGCGACTTGCACGATGATGTAGGTTCATTACTTTCAGGCTTAGCAATGCAAACCGAACTCATGGAAATAAATGCTAGTGCAGCTGATAAATCTAAACTTCAAAAAATAGCAGGCATCAGTAGAAATGCCATCTCTCAAATGCGAGATTTAGTGTGGAGTATTGATAGCAGGCGTGGGACTACCACCGATTTAATAGAGCGCATGCAAGAACTCGCAGAAGAGTTGTTATTGCCTAAAAGCATAACATTTCAGATTAATAGTACTTCGATTAAATTTCCAAATCGCAAATTAGCGGTCCAAGTGAAGCAAAATATATTTTTGATTTACAAAGAGGCGGTAACTAATATCTTGCGTCATTCAGATGCTAATACTGTAGATATAACTATAAGAAATTACAATAAGAACTGTGAATTTATCATAAAAGATAACGGAAATAAAAAAAAATCATATAAATCAACAGGTTTGGGATTATCTAATATGCAGTTTCGCGCAGAAGCAATAAATTCAACTGTAACTTTTAATAAAGATAACGGTTTTAGCATACATCTTAATTTACCTTTTAATTTATAAACCACATCTTAATGTGATTGTATCCTAGTTTAAATAGTATAACTTTATAACTACTTATAACGGTGCTCAAATCCTGTTTTCAGTAGGAACAAAATGAAACATATTAAGCTAGCAATTATAGAAGATGATTTG
>CAXBID010000382.1:0-3213 GCA_963975495.1 uncultured Flavobacteriaceae bacterium
AGAATTGGCTAGTCCTTATATCGAACTCACGTTAATGATGATAATAATAAAACTGCGTCGGATTCGGCGTCAATGGAAAAATTTCCGTCAAAATCCGAGATACTTCCTTTAGTGGTACCCTTGATTACTACATTCACGCCTGGTAGGGGGGTACCGACTTCATCTGTAACTTTTCCAGATACAGTAATTTGTTGGGCGTTCATCGCTAGCATACTGAATAATGCGAGTGATAGTATTAGAGCTTTCTTCATATACAATAGTTTAAGGTAGTTAGTAAACAATGTTGTAGGCATACCAATTTCAATCGTTTCCATGGCCATGGAAATTCAACTGTACACCTGGTAAAAGGAAAGTTCCGGATACTTAACTATCAAAAAACAACTCTACTTTTGTTGTTAAATGACTTTACAAATTTAACGATACATTGGCATAAATAAAATTTTGACAGTTTTGTAAAAGCCTGTATTATAGGTAGATATAGGGATAAAACTAATCATATCGCTATTATAAATTTACTTTTCTACCGAAATGTCAGCTTTTTAAATTTTAAAGAACAAATGCTGTCATAATGATCAATTTTGCAAATAATTCATTTTTATGATTATGATAAAAAGCCTCTTATCTAGAATACATTAAAATCAGTATTTACTCACATTTCTTATCATATTATTGGTGTTTTTTGCAAAATGGTAAATTAAATTTATCAGAATGGGCTGTTAAAACGATTTTATTGAATATTTTTCATCGTTATTTTTGCAAAAAACTGACACATATGTTTATTATGATCTAAAAAGTGTTAAAACGATATGATTTGATCTTGGATGGGCGTTTTTGCAAGTTTTGTACAGGGGTAGGTCTTAGTTTTCATCCACAGGGTTTATTATTACCCCCAATTCCTTGGAGATATTACTAGTCTGGTCCAATAATAGGGGTTCAAGTTGTTCCAGTATATTATAGCTAATACAATAGGAGCAACTTTCAGTGCCCGGACTATTAAAGGAAACCAGTTAAACGCATAGTGCTACATTATCTTAATTGTTGTAAAGGGTATAAACATTGGTCCGTAGTGGTATAAAGGGAATTTAAACTAAAAACGGAATAATTAATGGAATTGGGGTTAAGGGTTAACCTTTATTATAAACATTGATAATATTGGATTAAAACTAAATCAATATTGGGAAAATGTATACCTATATATATAGGAGTCGATTTTTTCTTTTGAACAACTGATTAGGGCATTCGTAAAAGTTCCAAAAACCAAATAGATTAGGATGTTTTTGTTCTTGTCAATTAGAGGGATATAGGAAAGCTATAAAAGAGAATCCTTAATTATAGCCTATAATAGCAGCAGACCTAATTCTTACAATTGGAAAAGGAGCCTAGTTCCTGTTGCCATTAGGCAATGGTTCCAAATATTGAATATTTAAAGGTTGATGTATTTAGTTGATAGAGATCACGGGAGTTGAACCCAAGATTTCAATAAAGGAGACTGTTTTTATCTAAAACTAAATAATTGATAGTTTAATCCATTATTATATGTCATATATATAGATTTTATCAATTTTTATAATGATATGTTAGAATTTAAAATTCAAGGTTTAGAGGCCAATGTAAGGAACAAAAAAATGAAAAAATGATTTTTAATAATATGAAAAATCCTACTTCTGAAAAATGACATAAAATTATTTTTACATCCTTTTATTATCATATTATTAGTGTTTTTCGTTAAATGATGAATTAAATTTACTGAAACTTATAATTATCAGAATAAAACACAGCATTTCGCAGCTGATGTTATACGAATAACAGATATTTAATGGTCTAGATAATCTCAAATTGAACAATATGAAAGATAGAATAGATGAAATGGATTTCAAAATTTTAAGTTTGCTGGCAGACAATGCACAGATGCCCTATACCGAAGTAGCTAAAAAGGCGGGTATTTCCCCAGGCACTGTACATGCCCGGACAAAGAAAATGATAAATTTGGGGCTGATAAAGGGGGCAACCCTAAATCTGGACTACAGCAAGATTGGATGGAAAATGACCATTTTTCTAGGAGTTTATCTACGTGAAAGTTTTATGTACAAACAAGTTATCGAGGCCCTGCAAAAGGTGCCGGAAGTGGTCAAAATTCACCACAGTACGGGCAAGTACGATATTTTTCTTAAAATGCACGCCAGGGATAGTATGCATTACCGTGATGTGTACCAGGATACCATTTTAACCATAGACGGGATAAAAGGGGTAGAGTCTTTTATGTCCGTGGAAGAAAACATGAGCCGACATATTTCTTTTGAGTGATTTGTATTTTTCCAACTATAGGTTCTCCTAATATGATAAAAATAGATTGACCATTAAAACAAATGGTTTCATTTTACCTCATTGATTGCGGTATCAGCACTTCTATTAAGTAGTTTCATGGATATTGAATCCACTAAGAACAAGGGGGCGACCACTAAATCTCGCCCTCTTGTTTATGAATTTTTAGATGCTACAGGGCCCTAAACCCACCAATTATACCTCCACTTAAGATTAACCTGAAATTCTTCATAGGATTTAGATATTTTTCATTTCCGCCACCAAATCTGTCAAAGCCGCCTTGGCGTCACCGAAAAGCATGGAGGTTTTGGTATTATAGAACAATTCGTTCTCTATCCCTGCATAACCAGCGTTCATACTCCGTTTGTTTACGATGATATGTTTGGCATTTTCCACATCCAAAATTGGCATACCGTAAATAGGACTTGCCGGATTGTTGTGTGCTGCCGGGTTAACAACGTCATTCGCCCCAACAACCAATACTATATCGGTATTGCTAAATTGGGGGTTAATATCTTCCATTTCAACCAACATATTGTATTCTACATTGGATTCGGCCAATAACACATTCATATGTCCCGGCATACGGCCTGCCACAGGATGGATTGCATATTTTACATTTACCCCTCTTTTTATCAATATTTCTTCCAACTCATGAATTACATGTTGAGCCTGTGCAACTGCCAAGCCATAGCCCGGAACTATGACCACATTGTTTGCGTAATTCATCATAATGGCAGCATCGCTGGCGGTGGTGCTTTTTATAGACCCTAAGGCCTTATTCTCACCTGCTGTTGCAGCTGCTCCCCCAAAAGCACCAAAAATTACGGATCCCAAGGTCCTATTCATGGCCTTGCACATTGCCACAGTTAGGATAATACCGGCAGAACC
>CAXBID010000383.1:0-3161 GCA_963975495.1 uncultured Flavobacteriaceae bacterium
ATTCATGAATCTTCGATTTCACGGGAATGACAATTTCTAATGAAACCTCAAAGCTTCTCTTTGAGTAATTTTTATCGGTTTGAAAACTTAATACAGATTTTCTCAAAACTAGGTTTAATTAAATACTAGTTGTAGTGCATTAAATTCAACACCTAAACTAATATTGAAAAAGATTCGTTATTTTTGTTTAGAAATACTTTTGATATGAATATTCAAGCGGAAAAAATAGAATTAGTTAAAATGTTGTTGAATACCGACAATCCCAAGATTATTCAATCTATCAAACAAATCTTCAAAAAAGAAAAATCGGTTGATATATGGGACGAATTATCTCCTGAGCAGAAAACTGAAATTCAACAAGGAACCACAGAAATTGAAAACGGAAAAGTCACCGACTATGATTCATTTATGGCTAACCATAGATAAATTATGAGCCGAAAAGTAAAAATTTCTAAAACTGCCAAAAAGAAACTTGAAAAACTATTTGATTATCTACTAGAAAATTGGTCATTAAAAGTCAAATCTGATTTTGTTAAAAAATTAGATAAGTCAATCGATTTAATAAAATTGCAACCCGAGAGCTTTCCTCAATCCGAAAAAAACCCTGGTCTGCATAAATGTGTTATTACCAAACAAACAAGTTTATATTATCGATTTAATTCTAAAACAATTTTTGTTGTTACGCTATTCGATACAAGACAAGATCCCAAAAAGCTAAGGAAAGATCTTAAATAAAACGCAGTACAACAAAGACTTATAAAGTCAATAACGGGTAAGTAACTAAGTTTAATGTTTTTCCCAGGCGAGCCAACCGTTACTAAACTTTATAGAAAATCGTTATTGAATGTTTTAGTTTAAAAAATAAAATCTGTATTTTCATTCCCGTTTTATGATTATTATTTCAAGTTAATGAATTCATGAATCTTCGATTTCACGGGAATGACAATTTCTAATGAAACCTCAAAGCTATGCTTTTAAGGTTTTTTTTAATCGTATTATTCCAAAATAGCAGCAATTCCCGGAAGTGTTTTTCCTTCCAAACTTTCTAACATAGCACCTCCGCCAGTACTTACGTAGCTTACTTTATCTTCAAAACCAAATTGCTTTACAGCTGCCACGGAATCACCACCACCAACAAGTGAAAACGCACCGTTTTTTGTTGATTCAGCAATGGAATTCCCTAATTCTATAGTGCCTTTAGCAAAACTTTCCATTTCAAAAACGCCTAATGGCCCATTCCAAAGAATTGTTTTACACTTCATAACTACATCGTGAAATAATGTAATGGATTTTGGCCCTGCATCAACACCTTCCCATCCATCTGGAATGGCATTTATTGGAACAATTTGGGTGTTGGCATCGTTACTAAAATCATCTGCAGCAACAGTATCTATTGGAATATGTATTTGTACATTTTTGGCTTTGGCTTGATCTAATATTTCTAAAGCTAATCCCATTTTATCATCTTCACAAATTGAATTTCCAATTTTTCCCCCTTGTGCTTTTACAAAAGTAAACGCCATACCACCACCAATAATTAGATGGTCAACCTTATCTAAAATGTTTTCGATAATAGTAATTTTTGAAGATACTTTAGCACCACCAAGAATGGCCAAAACAGGTTTTTCGCCAGTTTCCATTACTTTTTTAATGCTCTCTATTTCTTGAGCCAGTAATTTTCCAAAGCATTTTTTACCTTTAAAAAACTGAGCTATAATAGTTGTTGAAGCATGGGCCCTGTGTGCCGTTCCAAAGGCATCATTTACATAAATATCGCCCAACTTTGAAAGCTTTTCTGCAAAATCTTTATCTCCCGCAGTTTCCTCTTTATAAAAACGTAAGTTTTCCAATAATAAAATTTCACCTGGCTCTAAACTCGCTGCGGCAGCTTCGGCATCAGCGCCAATACAATCTGGTACAAACTTTACTTCAACACCTAAAATATCCTCAACTTCGTCTGCAATATGCTTTAATGAAAACTCATCTTGAAAGCCTTTTGGGCGGCCCAGGTGCGACATTAAAATACAGCTTCCGCCGTCTTCTAAAATTTTAATGATTGTTGGTTTTGCAGACACTATTCTGGTAGCATCTGTAACTTCAAATTTATCGTTTAAAGGCACATTAAAATCTACACGGATTAGTGCTTTTTTATTTTCGAAATTAAAATCGTTAAGCGTTTTCATTTATATATAAGTTTTATTTTTAACCAATTGATTCACAAATGTAAGTAATTATAAAGCTATTTAAAATCTGTTTTTTTACGAAAACGATGTAGCTTGAAAGAAATATTTAATTTTAATATTTTACGTGTTTTGCGTTAGGGATTGCAGCGGCATCCTTTTTGGGAAGCTCTTAGAACTAAAACTATTTTTGAAGCGAGAAGTACATTGATAATTAAGATCCTGAAATCGGAGATTCATGAATACTTTAATTCAAAATAGACAGCTATGAATAAACAAGTTCAGGACTGCTTCGCAGAAAGATATAGCGAAACATTTATGTTCATGAATTCAATAATTCAAAATAGAAATGCATGAATAAAAGCCCTCCCGCTATCAGGATTGTGGTAACGCCCAAAAATAAATTTATTACTCAAACAAAGCTTTTAATTCCGAAGCTTCATTGGGTTTTATTTTACCAGCAAGTAATAAGCTTAATTGCTTTCGGCGTAAAGCGGCCGCATAACGTTCTTTTTCTAAATCGGTTTCAGGAGTGACTTCGGGAACAGTTGTAGGTCTTCCAGTTTCATCAACAGCAACAAACGTGTAAATGGCTTCGTTGGCTTTAGTTCTGGCACCCGATTCCCTGTCTTCCATCCAAACATCAATATAAATCTCCATAGACGTTTTAAAAGCTCTGGAAACCTTTGCTTCTACCGTAACAACGCTACCCAAAGGCACAGCTCTATTAAACGCTACATGATTAACGGAAGCGGTTACCACAATACGTCTGGAATGACGTCTTGCGGCAATACTTGCCGCACGATCCATACGCGCCAAAAGTTCGCCTCCAAATAAATTATTTAAAGGATTGGTTTCACTGGGCAAAACCATATCGGTCATGGTGGTTTTAGATTGCTCGGGAGTTTTTGCTTGCATCATCTTGTTTTTGTGATGCCACAAAGTTATACCAATTTTCTTATAAAATATAGCATTAAATAC
>CAXBID010000384.1:0-3123 GCA_963975495.1 uncultured Flavobacteriaceae bacterium
GTTATGAAAAAAAAGACCTCACAGGTTTTTAAAACCTGTGAGGTCTCCCGTCATCAAGATATATAATTCCAAATATTCTTGTATTTAGTAAGCTGTCTGTAAGTGTTTAGAATAACCTGATTGTCAGGATTTGATAATGATTGATCTTCGTTGATTATTTTTTTAGCGTAATATCGGGCACTTTGAAGAATATCGTGATCTTTAATAATATCGGCTATTTTTAAGTTTAAAACACCGCTTTGTTGGGTTCCCATAATATCCCCGGGGCCTCGTAAGCGCAAATCAACTTCAGCTATTTCAAAACCATCGTTGGTTTTAACCATAGTTTCTAAGCGTGTTTTGCTGTTGCTACTTAATTTATGACTTGTCATTAAAATACAATAGCTCTGTTCTGCACCACGCCCCACACGACCTCGTAATTGATGTAACTGTGATAATCCAAAACGTTCGGCACTTTCAATAATCATAACGGATGCATTTGGTACGTTAACACCTACCTCAATAACGGTTGTCGCCACCATAATTTGAGTTTCACCTTTAATAAAACGCTGCATCTCATAATCTTTATCTGCGGGTTTCATTTTTCCGTGCACTATAGATATTTGGTATTCTGGCATCGGGAAATCCCTGGAAATACTTTCGTAACCATCCATCAAATCTTTATAATCCATTTTTTCACTTTCCTGAATTAATGGATACACGATATAAACCTGTCTTCCTTTGTCAATTTCATCTCGAATAAATCGGAAAACATTCAGTCTATTTTTATCATAGCGATGCACTGTTTTTATAGATTTTCGCCCTGGTGGTAATTCATCAATTACAGAAATATCCAAATTACCATAAACGGACATAGCGAGGGTTCTAGGAATTGGTGTAGCGGTCATTACTAAAACGTGTGGGGGAATAGAAGAAGAAGCCCCTCCAACCTCCCCAGAGGGGAGGCTTTTCAAGCAATTCGTAATATAACGTAAAACACTATCAATATCACCAATAACTTGTTGATTTCTAAATCGTATGACTTTAAATCCTATTTCAGACAAAATTTTTGTCCGCAATTCATCTGCTTCTTTTTGTTCTATAGTGTTATGATAACCGCCATCAATTTCAATTATTAAATTTTTTTCCAAACAAACAAAATCAACTATAAATTCATCAATAACGTGTTGTCTCCTAAATTTAAAATCAAGTTTTTTGTTTCTTAAACATTCCCACAAAATATATTCAGCTTCAGTACTGTTTTTTTTGTTTTCAGCTTGAAGTTCTTTTATCAATTTATATGTCGATGGACGTGCTGTCATATATTTTTGACGCACTGCTTTTGCTTCCTCCCTTTGGGAGGATTGAGGAGGGCCTCCTTTATGCCATAATTTACTACGTTGTGCGACACCAAAACGATGTTGTTCATCTATAATAGCGAGCCCTAAATTTTTAAATTTCACCTTATCTTCAAGTAGGGCGTGCGTGCCAATTAATACTTGTAATTCACCATTTTCTAAAGTTTCATGAATTTTTCGTCGTTTTGAAGTTTTTGTTGAACCAGTAAGTATTTCTATACTGATAATCAATTTATTACATAAGCCTAATAATCCATTATAGTGTTGGACTGACAAAATTTCAGTCGGCGCCATAAAACAGGCTTGAAAACCGTTGTCAAGTGCCATGAGTATTGACATGAATGCTACTATGGTTTTTCCAGAACCTACATCACCTTGTAAAAGCCGATTCATTTGTGCATTACTGCCTAAATCGGCTCGAATTTCTTTTAAAACACGTTTCTGCGCATGGGTTAATTCGAAGGGTAAATGATCCTTAAAAAAGGTATTGAAATAAGCACCCACTTGATTAAAGGAAAAGCCTTTTATTTTAGATTTATGTACCCGATTTTTAATAATTAATTGTAACTGAATATAAAATAATTCTTCAAATTTTAATCGAAATTGCGCTCTTGAAAGCAGTTCTGGACTCTTCGGAAAATGCACATTTAAAAGCGCTTCTTTTTTATTGATTAGTTTTAGTTCAGAACGGATTTGTTCTGATAACGTTTCAACAAATTGGCCTTTAGCTTCTAAAAACAACTGTTGCATAATCTTGCCAACCACCCGATTAGTAATGCCCTTATTTGATAACTTTTCTGTGGAAGGATAAATAGGCTGCATAGCCGAACGCAAGTTCTTTTTGTGTTCGTCAAGCAATTCCAACTCAGGGTGTGGCATATTAAACCGGCCATTAAACCAATTGGCTTTCCCAAAAGCCATGTAAGGCCTGTTTAATTTTAGGCTTTCCCTAATCCATTTCTGTCCTCGAAACCAAACCAATTCCATAACACCAGTATCGTCTTGAAACGTGGCCACTAATCGTTTACCACGTTTTTGGGCCACTTCCTTAAATCCAGTAATTATACCAACAACCTGAACGTCGGCATTATTCCGTTGTAGTTGGTTTACTTTGTAGTACCGTGTTCTATCAATATATCGGTTTGGAAATAAATTAATTAAATCCTGATAGGTGTGAATACCTAACTCCTGGCGCAATAAATCGGCTCTATTGGGGCCAACGCCTTTTAAATAATCTATGGGAGTTTGTAGGTTGATAGACATAAAGCGAATTTAACTCAAATTATACATTAGAAAAACGTTATGAAGGTTAAAACTACAATAAAATATGACTTTTTATAAGTTTTAGCATAGCATCGCTACGGTTAAACTTAAAAAAGTAATGGCATGTTATATTTTGCAGTAGTTTTAAGATGTAATAGATTTTCTAATGTGTGGTCTGGGTTTCGGTAAATCAATTAAAAAAAATTTAAGTACATGACAAAAATTAATTTTTATAAATAAGCAACTTGCAATTTTCAGGATAACCAAGACCTCACAGTCCCGACGCTTCGGGATAAAACCTGTGAGGTTTACACAACGAAAAAGCCGTAATGTATTATATGTGTGCAGTTTATAGTTCTATTCTAAATTTTTGTTATGCACTAAAAAAATACTTATTAAATTCTTAATATCAAGTTGAATTTGAGATATTTTTAATGGTATAACTGTTTTCCTTTTAAAATATATTGAAAAAATTAAATAATAGACCGTATTTCTAATTCAAATACGATTTATTGCCTCTAAT
>CAXBID010000385.1:0-3080 GCA_963975495.1 uncultured Flavobacteriaceae bacterium
ATGCTGGTCATACCGATTTTTTTTCCAATTAACCCAGACATATTTATTATTTATTGATTATTACTATTACTTATTATCAATTAAGGGCAACCCGCATGTTGTCCTTAACGAATTCAGGGACGAAATACCTTTCGTCCCTGAATTGTATTTTTCCGTTTTTCCCTCGCTCGCAGCTTAGGACATGTGTTTAAAATTTTATGAAAAAGATACTTTTAACAGACCATCTATTTCAGAGCTATTTTTAGCGAGGTGCAAATCTAGTGACTTTTTATATATTAAACCAAATTATTTTCAGTTATTTTAAATCCCTTTCAAAAAAAATAATCTAGATTCGATATTTATAAAAAAAAGTGGTGGCTGTTATTTTTAACTTATTAATAATCAGATTTTAATATTGGCTACTTTTAAAGCCTTGCAGATATTATTACCTTATTGGGTTTTAACTGTTCTGGGGGTTCGTCGTCGCTATTTACCAAACCACTATGAAATAAAGCACCATAGGTTTTTAAAACAGACTGAGGGTCTGATAAATTCGTGAAAAATAAAACCATACTATTTTGCGGATATATTTTCAACGGATGAATAGATTTGTGACCCCAATAGCATCCATTGGGACCTGCAATTAGGGCCAAAATTTTTTAGAAGCTAAAGCGGTTTTTTTGCCCATTTACCACTTTAAATATCCATCTTAAACGTAATGGAAACCTCTCCTGTTTCTTTATTCACTTTCACTTTGGGCTTGCCTTCTTTAGCTATTTCTTGACCTGTACTCATTTTAAAAATACCTGTTAAAAATTCCATTCCCTTGGTCATGACCTCTTCCATTTGATCAAAGTCTGCTGCTCTTTTTGAAGTTGTTCCATTTTCAGAAAAGGAGGGTTCCATTGGCTTGTTTTCTACCTCATTTTTGTTTTTTGGTTCGTCATTTATGTTTGAAATAAGCTCTTGTAGCTCGTCATCTTCTTGTGGTTCTAAAACAATATCTTCTTCAAGACTTCCCGAAAAATCATCTGCTTTTATAACCTCCTCGAGTTGTCGCATAAATTGTGATTTTCCTTTTTCTGAAAAATCAACTTCATCGGTATAGCTTCCTGCGCTTAAAACGCCCTCAAAAAGATTTTGTTTTAACAGCAAGCCCGTTGCTATTTTCATTTCAATGGAGTTGTAAGACAACAAGTTAAATACATGTAATTTTTGTTTTTTCTGTCCAATTCTGTTTATTCTTCCAATACGTTGGTTTTTCTTGGCTGGGTTCCATGGTAGTTCAAAATTGATTACCGTATCGGCCACTTGAAGGTTTAAGCCCGTACCACCGGATTCGCTAGAAAGAAAAACTTTGCATTCTGGATTATTTTCAAATTCTTTAATCAATTCCCCTCGCTTTTTTACAGGCACTTTCCCTGTTAATTTCGTAAAAACAACACCTTCTTTTTTAAGCATATCGCCAATAATGGCTAGCATGGTTACCCATTCTGAAAATATAATGATTTTTGTGGGAGTGGTTTTTATAGCCAACTTTTCCAATAGAATATCTTTTAGCTCTACCAATTTTGGAGAGTGGTGGGTTTCTTTGTCAATCAAATATGTGGAATTGCAAACCATTCGCATATTGGTAAGCAAGTGCATGAGCTTTTGCCAGTCGAAAGTAGTTTTGAATTTTTTGGCCAAAATAGACGCTATGCCTCTTGCAAAACTGCTGTGCAAATCTGCCTGTTCGTTTGAAAGACTTACAAAAATATCTTTCTGAATAACATTTGGCAGTTGCTCGAACACTTCTTGTTTTTCCCTCCTTAAAAGAATGCTGCTTAAACGTTCTTTTAAATTTTGGAGGTTGTAATAGCCATTGATTTTATTTTTATAATTGGTATCAAAAATACAATGTTGATATGAAAACTCCCATTGAGGACTTAAAAAATATTGATCTAAAAACTGAACAATGGAATACAAATCCAAGAGTTTGTTCTCTAAAGGTGTGCCCGTTATAACCAAGGCGTGTTTTTTTCGTATGCCTTTTACGGCATTGGCTGTTCTGGTTTCATAATTTTTAATTTTTTGTGCCTCATCCAATATCACAAAATCATAATGGGCCTTGTTTATAAACGGCAAATCCCGTAATACGGTTTCATAATTTATGATATGGAAAAAACTGTCATCGTTTGCATACAAAGCATTTCTCTCATCTGGAGCACCTTCTATAACAACAGCTTTTTCGTCTGTAAACTTTAACACTTCGTTTTTCCATTGGTTTTTTACAGATGCTGGGCAAATTACCAGCGTTTTTTTGAAACTGAAAATATCCTTTTTTAAAATGGCAGTACTGATAGCTTGCAATGTTTTTCCCAGACCCATTTCATCGGCTATAATAACCGCTTTTTTAAATACCGAAAAAGCGACACCTTCCTTTTGGTATGGGTAGAGGGTAGCTTTTATGCTATCAAAGTTTAATGTCGTTTGTTGTTTTATTTGGTCAAGTTCATTAGTTTCAAAATAAGTTTCCATTTTCTCGAAAACTTCTTCACGTATTTTTATACGCTCAAAATCACGCGCCTTATTAATGAAAGAAAAAAATGAGGGCAATTGTGAGTCTTCAATAAACGTTTGGTTTTTAAAGTAGGATTTTAGTAATTTTTCTTCAAATAGATCCAATGTTTCAGGATAAAACCAAGATATTTTATAATCGTTTAAAGGGTCTGTATAAATGTCTATAAAGGGAAATGTTTTTAGTAATTTTTGGGTTTGGGCTTGGTTTTCTTCAAGGTAATTAAACAAATACATGATGTGTTTGGTGGTTCCCAACTTATTGGTTTTCCAATCAATATTATTAATATAACCCGTTTTGTCCTTAAAATCGTGAAGGGTGATTTTATAGGAGCGCCCTTTTTCGTTAATAAGTGTATGCTCTCCATATAGATTGTTGGCCAATTGCACTTTATAACTGGCTTTTTTGGCTTTATCCATACGTTCTTCAAGCACTCTTTTTCGCATCCCTTCACGGGTATATTTTCTCCCATCTGAAAGTGTTTTGTCTTTAAATTCCTCTTCTATTACAAACAAGGCCACAAGACTATATATATTCCATT
>CAXBID010000386.1:0-3061 GCA_963975495.1 uncultured Flavobacteriaceae bacterium
CGCTAGTTATTAAGCTGTCATTCTCGAAACTTCTTGGATATTCGCCAGGTTCTACTTGTTCGCTTAAGTAAGAATATTGCTTTACTGCGCTTTGTAATGTGCTATCGATTGTTTCCAACAACACATCTGCTTGGTTTAATTTATTTTGGTTGTAAGTTTTAGTTTCATTTTTACAGGATAGAAATAATGAAATTAAAAGTCCTCCTAAAGCAACTCCAAAGTTTCTCATATTAAATATATTATTTTAGTTTTTGCTTCTTCTAGAATAATAAGCATGATCAATTGGTGTAGGTTGACCGCTCCATATCTTTTTCTGTGTCCAATCTTCATAAGGATCAGACCAAAATGGTGTATTTTCAGGCAGTCCAAGCACGAGGTAAGCTACAGTGCACAGATACAAACTACCTGTAGTGATATAACGCTCTCCAATAGATCTTTGATGGCCATAAAAACCAATATTCAACCACCCATCTTCATTAAATGTATCTGGTGCAGATAATTGATTTTTGATAACGGTATATAAAGCTTCACGAACCTGTGCTGGTTTTACGTTCTCTGGTAATTTTTGAAATAAAGCGATTTGCGACAACGCTTGAAATGCTCCAAATCTATACGCTAAAGAACGTCCAATAGCTGGGTAAGTTCCTTTTGGTGAAATTAAACGTTCTTGAATCGCTGCATAACGTGATGCTCTTTCGAAGAAAAGATGCGCATTGGTTATAAATTTATCTTTATTAGGGTAATATTCAAGTTTATCTTTATATTCTTTCAATACCCCTAGAATGTCTAAAATCATAGGTTGAATTACAAAACTATTGTAATAATCCCAATGAAAATCTGGTCCATCGCCATACATACCATCGCCCAAATACCATTCGTCATGCTTCATCAAGGAATATTCAATACGCATCATGTCTGCCTCGCCTTCAAACTTTAAAATTGCTGCCTCAATCATGCCACTGAATAATAACCAGTTCATGTAAAACGGTGCAATTGTTCTTGTTTTCTTGAACTCTTTGAGTACGCGCTGCTGTGTCACATCATCTAAATTTCCCCATAATTGGTTTGGTGCCCTAATTAAGGCTTCAGCTAGAAATGCAGCGTCAACTAAAGGTTGACCTAATTCAGTGAAATTGAGATAATCCTTAGCTTCTGGATTTACGGCATTTGCAATACCTTTTACTGATAAACCGATATACTTTTTTCTAAGTTTACCTTCTTCTGTTTCGTCAGGGCCTAACTCTAACCATGGCGCTATTCCTGCTAAGGTTCTACCTACAGCTTCTAAATGAACGACCTCCTCTCTTCCGTCATAAGGGTTATCCGCTTTTTCCACCGGTATATTTAACTTTAAGCTATCATTAGCCAGATTAGTTAAAATAGGGTCACAAATACGAACTAAACTTTCAACAAAAAAAGCACGTTTTTCAGAGTTAGAAATTGATATGTTATTTTGAGAAATTCCTTGATAGTTTATCAAAAAACATAGCACACTAAGAAAAACGATACGTTTAAGCATTTTGTTAATTTTTAATTAATGAATTTAGACCTAATTATTGCATTGGTTCTACTGTTGGCCAACCATCTACCCAAGTCACTTCTTTTACAATAAGTTTTGGTAATGCTTTGTCGCTGGCATCATAACCGTGCATAAAGGTATAGTCCTTACCATCAAAAGTGAAAACGCTGTTATGACCAACACCATACCAGTTTTTATTGCCTTCTATAACGAGACTTCCGCCTCCGTCGACTAATTTTTTACCGTCTTTGTCCACGTAAGGTCCTGTGACATCTTTTGAGCGACCAACGACTAACTTATAGGTGCTTTCTTCTCCACGACAACAATAATCCCATGATAAAAACTGATAGTAATAATCTCCTTTTTTAAAGATGAATGGGCCTTCTATTGCTGCATCTCCAGCGTCGGCATCTGGGATGTCAGCACTTCTATTTCTTCTTGCAATAGGATACCACTCTTGTGGTTGCGCTAAAGTTTTTAAATCGTCTTCTAATTTTACCATTTTTAAGCCAGACCAAAACGATCCAAATGATAGCCATGGTGTACCTTCTTCATCAAAGATTAGGTTTGGATCAATTGCGTTCCACATATCTCTATTTGGTGCGGATTGAATGACCATACCTTGATCTTCCCATTTGTAATTTTCAACTTCTGGATTTAAGGTTTCATTGGTTACCAACCCAATTCCTGAAGTATTTTTTCCAAAAGCTGAAATCGAATAATATAAATAATATTTTTCATTGTGATATGTAATATCTGGTGCCCAGATATGACCATTAAAGCCTGGTGCCACGTCTTTTGCCCATTTTGGTTGTTCAGCAAAAACAGGATCGGCTTTTGTCCATGTTTTTAAGTCTTTTGAAGTAAAACTAGTAATACCAGGACCTGTACAAAACAAGTAATAAGTATCGCCTTGTTTAGCCACGACAGGATCATGAGTGATTGGTCTATCAGTCTGCGCACAAGAAATGAGTACTGAAAAAAAAACTAGAAAAGTCGCGTAATACTTAGTAAATTTCATAATAATCTATTTTTGAATACCTTCGGAAGTCATCACTACACGTTGTAGCGTTCCGTCTTCGTTATATTTTAATTCATCAATACAAACTGAGCGTCTAAAACTTCCTCCGTTTGGTTGAATGCCTCCTGTGTGATAAATGAAATAATCTTTTCCTTTGAATTCGAGTATCGCTTGATGATTTGTATTAGTATTTCCTGCCAATTCATTAAGAATACCTTTGTATTCCCAAGGGCCTTCGATAGACTTACTCATAGCGTAAGCCGTTTTTTCCGGAAATTGGTATGCATAAGACAAGTAGTACCTGTCACCTTTTTTATGAATCCAAGGGGCTTCGGTAAAGTTGGGTAAATCGATGGTTTTAATTTCGCCATCCAACTCAATCATATTGTCTTTAAGTTTGGCATAGTAGCATGCTGTATTTCCCCAGAAAAGGTAAGCTTGCCCATCATCATCAATAAAAACAGAAGGATCAATATCGTCCCAACGAATATCGGTTGCTTTAGTCATATCGTTAGTGATTA
>CAXBID010000387.1:0-3035 GCA_963975495.1 uncultured Flavobacteriaceae bacterium
TCCTTAAAAACTTTATTACTAAACCCCTAAAATATATACGCTTCACTCACCTATTATTTTAATTTTATCGCTGAATCATATAATTTGCATTTTAAAGCTGGAATAGAAAATTTAAGGCAAATAAAAGGTAAATTTTATGGACTAAATCCATCTTTTCATTATGTATGGTCGGATTCTGATGGAGAGGAATTAATTTTTGATGGTACTATTACTAATTGGTTTAGAACTAAGTTTAAGGCTGTGAAAATAAACCAATACCAACAGTTTATTCAATTAGTGAAAGGCGATTATAAAGATTATAAACTTGGAACTAATGTAAAGGTTAAATTACATTTTTATTTATATGGTATAAAAGCTGAAATTATTCAAGAAGTTAAAAATGAGCTAATTTAGTATTCATGACCTCATAAAATTTTGGCAAAACAATAGGTGAGTGAAGCGTATATATTTTAGGGGTTTAGTAATAAAGTTTTTAAGGAGCTTCAATTATTGATTATTTTAGCATTTTTTCTAAATATTCAATTTTATCTTTTTCAGCTTGCAAAAGGCGTTCATAAAGTTCAATAACTTTATCTAAAGGATTGAAATTTGGTTGAACATTTATGGCGTTAATAGTAGAACTGTCATTACTAGTAAAAGTATTGGATATAATATTTAACACATTTTCCTCCGAAAAGTTCTCAATACCTTCCTTGGTCACGCCTAAGGCTTTGGCTATGTCTTGGAGCTTATCATCATCAACCTCTGGGGATTGTTCAATTTTCGAGACTGCCTGCTGGCTAATACCCAGTGCATCAGCAAGGGCTTCCTGCTTCATGCCCCGAAGTTCTCTAATCCGACTGATTTTCCGTCCTATGTGATTTGGTTTTGTGGCTGTTTCCATACTCCAAATATAGTGATTAATCCCATAAATATACAAGTAAAAAACAAGTTGCACCGAGTAAAATACAACTTGCTGTGGTTCGGTACTCAATGTCTATATCGTTACTTTATATAAAAGCTAAAATCATGGAAGCAAAAATCAACAATCAAAGCATTCTAAAAGACCCAAAGGAGCTTGAATCCATTGTTTTAAAAATCATTGAAGTGGTACATATCGAGCGTATTTATTTAAGCCAAAGCACAGAGGAAAACCCTTTTAAGTATCAAATGATTATTATAACAAACCTGATGCCTAGAGAAATTGCGACCCAAATACAACCTGTTTTCACAACCATATTTGAGGACTATCCAGATTATAAATATTCTTTTTTCTCATTGCAATATGTCAATCAAGAATTGCATCATGGTAATCTGTATTTCCATAACCATTGCCTAGATAAATATTTGGTCTATAAAGATACAAGCTCGAATGCCCCATGGGTTTTAAAAACCTTGGATTTAGAAAAGGTTTATGAAAAAGCAAAAACCAGATTTAAACGCGATATATCCAAAGTTAAATCTTTTAAAAAAGGCATAAAATTTTACCAAAACCGAAAAGACTATCCACAAGCCGCATTTATGGTTCACCAAACCTACGAACTGACCTATCGCATGTTAGAAAGCTTTATAACAGGATCCATAAAAATATGCCATAGTATCGGCAACCATCAATGCTATGTGGAAGGCTACATTAACTCATTAAGAGGAACGTTTTCAAAAAACTTAGAAACAGATAAAACCTTATTAAAGTTGTTAGATGATGCCTATGCTTCATCCCGATATACGCATCATTACACCATTACAGAACAAGAATTGCAAACCCTAAACCTTAGAGTATCACTTTTCATAAAAGAAGTTATTAGACTATTCAATCAAGAATTATTAAAGTTTCAAAACGAAGTGTATTACAATGCCACGAACATAACAGAAACCAACTGTCCGATTAAAAAACCAAAAAAGAACTCCAACAAAAACCATAAAAAGCTTAAAAAGATTAAAGAATTAAGTAAAGAAAATTTTAAGCTATTAACCCCAATAGGAGGTAAGAGCGAAGCATATTATTTGAATTACGCCCGGGTTTATGATTATATGGAATTGTTCAATACATTAAAATCCATGCTCAATGTAAGTATTCTAGCCTTAGAAGAACAACAAGATTTAACACTACATATAAAGAATAAAGAATCAGATGTAAAAACTGTCTTAGAATTCGCTAAAAACTTAATCCCCTTTGAAGAAGCTATTTATTTGGATAAAATGCGAGAACTAATGCTACCCGAAAAAAAAGGTAAATAATCATACTATTATGAAAAAGAAAGCAAAAAAAATAAAAGCTATTAAAAAACTGGTTAAAAATTTCTCTGGGATACAAAAAGAACCTTATGGGAATCGAACAAGAAAAACCATCAGTATTGAAGTGTCTAGTAATGAGGATATCACCAGTTACATTTCTGAACTTTTGAAAGTGTGTTATTTTTGTTTAGATGGCAATGGGATGTTCGTATCCCCTGCATATAGAAGCACTATTGCAGAGCATAGTGTCACAAAGGTTATTAATTTGATTTTGGAACTCATACCACACGATCAGATGCACTGTTTGGATCGTATCGCAGAACTTCTTGAGACAACAGATAATAACGATGAAAAATAAGAAGAGAAATAAAAAATCGGATAAAGAAAAGTTAGCAGCTATCACAAAGCTTTTGAGCCCTAGAAAACGAAAATACTATAAGCTTGATGATGAGGAACTATCATCACAAGAGGTTACTTTTATGGTTGAAAATAATAGCGAATTACGCTATATCATTTCTTGCCTCTTAAGGGTTAGTATATTAGCCTTAGAAGGCGACGGAATTTTATGTCCTCCAAGATTACCCTTTTGTTCAACCGAATCAGCAGTTATTGCCATACTTGAATTGATAGATAACATATTACCAGATGACCAATTAAGTAGTTATGATGACATAGAAAAACTATTATTGTCAAAAGAGCAGTAATCAGAGAGAACTAAACAAATAAATTCCATTCCAGCCCATTCCCCTGCATTCCGTAAACACTCCATTTCGGGAAAAGCGCTTCATTAAAAAGGTCTTGAACATGAGTCCAAAATGTAA
>CAXBID010000388.1:0-3031 GCA_963975495.1 uncultured Flavobacteriaceae bacterium
CCTTTAAAACATGGCCACCGTCAAAGACGGTGGTTTTTCAATTATAAATAAATCTTCTTTCTTCATTACTGTATAAAATTTAAAATTAAATAAAAATAGCTTGGATCATGACCCAAGCTATTTTTTAAACTTACACAGTTTATGAGATACTGCTATTTTTTTTGATTTTAATATTACTTGATGGTTTTCGTTTAATAGAGTTTTTTATGCTTTTTAAATCGCTTTTTTAGAGTGATACTTTTGTGCCAACTGATTTCCCTTCTATAATATCTATAATCGTGTTATCCTTTTTGCCGTTGGCAATAAAAGTTGGTATGTTTTTAGACGCTGCTTTTTGTGCATAATCTAATTTTGACCCCATGCCGCCTCTGCCTTCGCCTTCAGCTTTATTATTGTCTTGTATATACTTATCCAAATCTTCGTTTGGATTAACATTCTTTATTAAATTGCTATTAACTTCCTCTGGATGACCTGTGTATAGACCATCAATATCGGTTAGAATGATAAGTTTATCAACATCTAATAATTGGGCAATTAAACTAGCCAATTCATCATTATCAGAAAACATAGACATGGTAACTGATACGGCGTCATCTTCATTCGCTATAGGAATAACACCCTCAGATAGTAAACCCATACAGCAATTAATCATATTTTGCCTATGAATACCTGGGCTAAAATCCCGTTTTGTGGGCAATACTTGAGCACATTTCATTCCAAAATCATGAAAAATATTATAGTAAAGACGCATCATTCTAGGCTGCCCAATAGCTGAATATACTTGACGTTTTTGAGTTCTATTCTCTATATTCGATTCTCCTAAAACCTCTTTTCCTGCGATAACGGAGCCAGAAGACACCAGAATAGTCATGATATCTCTTTCATAAAGCTCAGCTATTTGTCTTACCAGTTCTCTTAAAACAGGCCTAACAATCCTATTATCTTTATTGGTCATAACATTTGTGCCAACTTTTATAACTATTTTTTCTTTGTACATTTTAGTGTTCTTTTCCCAATTCCACAGCACGACTAAATGCAGCAAAGGCAGCTTCTTTTATCAATTCGTTTACATTATTATCTTGCATAGAATCTAATGCAGCACGTGTGGTACCGCCTTTTGATGCTACTTTATCCATCCATGAATTAGGTGATAAATTAGATTGATTGAAAAGTTCGACAGCTCCTGTAAACGTTTGACTTACCAGAACCGTTGAATCGTTTTTTGAAAATCCCATTTGAAGTGCTGCTTCCATCATACTCTGCATAAAATAGAATACGTAAGCGGGTCCACTACCTGATATTCCAGTTGAAGCATCTATTAATTTTTCATCGGATACTTGCATTGATTTTCCTGTGGTGTCCAGCAAACTTTCAACTGTTAGCATTTCAATTCTTGAAACTTCTTTTGATGTCACATAAGACGTTAAACCTTTTCCTATTTGGGCTGGCAGATTTGGCATGGCGCGAACAACTTTTTCTAAACCCGTAATTTCTTTTATTGAAGCTATGGTAACTCCTGCCATAATTGAGATAATAATTTGTTGGGGTTTCACTAAGGTTCGTATCGCTTTAAATACACCCTCGGCGTGATACGGTTTTACAGCTACAAAAATGATATCTGCATTAGGCACACAATCATCTAACGCTTTAAATGCATCAAAATGCGATATTTGGTTAAGTGCTTCCAATTTTTCTTCAGACTTATCCAATACCATGATATTCTTCTTTTTAAGAAGTCTTGATTTAGACATGCCTTCGGCATAGGTAAGTCCCATATTACCCGCACCAATTACAAGTACTTTCATTTAAAATGTATTAATTAATTTTATTTTGAAAATTGATTTAAACGAACAACATACAATCTTTAGAGTCTTTAACCTCACCGTAATAAGTTTCTCGATATTTATGAAGTGTCTTTATTGGTAAGCCAAATAAGTAACGTTTTATGTATGTTACTTTTGTGGTTAATTCACCCATCCTAACGGTATGTCTTTTTTCTACTATTGTTTTTCTTTTTACTTGAATAATTTTCATTTTGATTTGTTTTTAAAGTTGATTAACGTTCTAAACGCATTTCTATATTTCTTGATTTGAAACCTTGTTTTTCGAACAATTTGATAACTGGGTTATCTTTATTTATATGTATTGCTATATCGCCTTCGCAGTTTTTTATAGTATGTTTAATTAGCTTTTTCGCAAGGCCCTTCTTCCTGAAATTTTGTTTAACAGCAACGTAAACCAAAATATTTTCAGATAGGTATTCGTTCATTCCAGTTCTGTTTACAACTACAGCCCCTAAAATTTCGTGTTCATTTTCAATTACAAAAACATAACCCCCTAAACCAGGCAACTCTTTTGCTGCGTACATTATCGATTTTCTTATAGCCGTTTTAGTATCTCTAAACGCTCCAGAGTTATCATACAAAAAATTGGTTATACGGTTAATATCCATGATAGATAATCTCGTAAAAGCATCAAATATTTTTATGTTCATTAAATAATATGAATGGTAATTATATCTGTAATTTATTTACAGATAATTTAAAAAAGCTTTAATTAAAGGTGATTGATTATATATTTAGGTCTCTAAATATATAAGGCTTAAAAGCCAGAGTGATTACATTGCTTTTTTATTTAAAGCAGGAGGGATAAATTTATCTGATTGATTTCTAAAAACCAGAAAATTAAAGTTGAAGATTCTATTATTTCGCTTTTCATGTATCCTTTGTAACATTCGGCAAATTTACGGAAATAGAATGCTAATAGCAAATTTGTTATGTTAAGGTAATTACAAAATAAAATAAAAGAATTTCTTGAAACCAACTATCCTCGAGACAGAGCCATAGAAGTATTTCGCTGGTTTCATTTTGACAAAAGGTTAAAAATCGATCCCGAAAGCTTTCGGGACTGTTTATTTAGATTCCCGTTTTATTCATTTTCTTATATTTTTATAATAATGAATTCATGAATCTTACGATTTCACGGGAATGACAATTTCAACGGAAACCCCGAGGCAGAGCCTCGAGGAATT
>CAXBID010000389.1:0-3029 GCA_963975495.1 uncultured Flavobacteriaceae bacterium
AAAAGGAATTTAATCCTTCAAAATATTGATTACCATCCCAAATAAGTTGTTTTTGCGAGTCTGTTAATTCAAAATATGGTTTGTGAATAGGAAAATCGAATTTATGGGAATTATTAACCAGTTGGTCTCTGTACCAGCTCATGCTTTCTCCTCGCCAGGGGAAAATACCGTTTTCGTATACCGACAACCCTGTATTGGGAATGACTAAATCGTCATCAATTCCAATAATATCACCATAACCCTCACATTTTGGGCAGGCGCCATACGGATTATTAAAACTGAATAAATGCACATTAGGTTCCAAAAATTGAATGCCATCTAATTCAAATTTGTTACTAAAATGTTTTAATTTGTCTATTGAAGAATCACTGGAAAGTGATTCGATGATACATTCACCTTTCCCTTCAAAAAAAGCGGTTTGTACTGCATCAGCCAAACGATTAAAGAAGTCCTCTTCATCCTTTATAATAACTCTATCAACTACTAAAAGAATGGTATCCTTTTTATTTATTTTTTCAACACCATCGATTCTTAAAACGTCCTTATTTACTTTTATTCTGGCATAACCTTGTTGTTGTAAAGCTTTTAGTTTATCATCAATGGTGCGTCCTTCTTCCAAATAAATAGGAGCGAGGAGCAATAGCTTTTCCCTTTCGGGGAAGGTTTTTAAATACTTTAGAACATCAGTAACCGTATCTTTTTTTACTTCATCACCAGAAACAGGAGAAACTGTTTTCCCGATTCTGGCAAACAGCAACTTTAGGTAATCATAAATTTCGGTGGTCGTACCAACAGTTGAGCGTGGGTTTGTAGAATTTACCTTTTGCTCAATAGCTATGGCTGGCGCTATTCCTTTTATATAATCAACTTTCGGCTTGTTCAATCGTCCTAAAAACTGACGCGCATAACTTGACAAACTTTCAACATAACGCCGTTGTCCTTCCGCATAAAGCGTATCAAATGCCAAACTGGATTTTCCTGAACCCGACAGCCCAGTAATTACAACTAATTTGTTTCTGGGGATTACAACATCAATATTTTTTAAATTGTGCAGTTTAGCACCCTTAATGATGATGTTTTCTTTCGGATTTACTTCGGAAATGGCAGTGTTCATAGACTTTTATGCGGCATAATTTTGCAAAGATACTATAAGTAAACGAGCATAAAAAATAACCGTTTATCGAATAAATAGTTAAAAAAAGATACATTTTTTTGTTTTTTAGGAATGATTGTTGTTATATTTGAAACCATTAATCATTTATAAATCAACACTTGCCTATAGCATAACATTACTTTTTAAACATTTAACCCCAAGCAACGAAGCCCTCTTCTGCGCACAAAAAAGTAATTATTATGCAATACGAACTTATTACAGACGCTACATTAGTTAGTGACTACATTAAAGGTGATGAAAGTGCTTTGGAAATTCTTATCAAGAGGCACAAACAAAAAATTTACAGTTTTATTTATTCTAAAGTTTACGATAGGGATGTTGCTGAAGATATTTTTCAGGACACGTTTATAAAAGTAATTAGAACCTTAAAACGTGGCGCTTACAATGAAGAAGGTAAGTTTTTACCATGGGTCATGCGAATTTCCCATAATTTGGTGATTGACTTTTTTAGAAAAAATAACAGAATGCCGAAATTTGATAATACCGGTGAGTTTAGTATTTTTTCGGTTTTAAGCGATAGTACTTTGAACGCTGAAAAAGCGATTATAAAAGAACAGGTTGAAAATGATGTAAGACGTTTAGTTGACGAATTGCCTAACGACCAGCGTGAAGTGCTTTTAATGCGTATTTACAAAGACATGAGTTTTAAGGAAATATCAGAACGTACTGGTGTTAGTATCAATACGGCGTTAGGGCGTATGCGTTATGCATTAATAAATTTAAGAAAGATAATTGATAAACATAATATTGTTTTGACCAACTAGTACAATAAAGTGAATTTTGCTGCGTTAATATTTTGAATTAACCCTTAAATTAATAAAATGGCAAAAATTTACTCTGAGAAATCTTTAAATACAAACGATCTAAAACCGAGAGAGGAAACGGTTAATTTTCTTCTAAGTTATTCTAAGGCTTTAAGTGTTATAAGTTGTAATAAAATGAAGTTTGAAGCGCTTCTAAACTAAGTTTTCAAAAAGTCCTGATTTTACCAAATCAGGACTTTTTATTTTTATAATAATCATCAATTACTGATTGTCGCCCAATAGTTTTTGTAATAATATCTTTTTCTAAATCCCATCCTCTTGCAGGCGAATATTGGCGCCCGTACCAAATAATCTGAAGGTGTAAATCGTTCCATAATTCTTTTGGGAACAAACGTTTAGCATCTTTTTCGGTTTGCACCACATTTTTACCATTAGTTAAATTCCAACGGTACATCAATCTGTGAATATGTGTATCAACAGGGAAAGCAGGAACTCCAAAAGCTTGAGACATCACTACGCTGGCTGTTTTATGCCCCACAGCTGGTAATTCTTCCAAAGCTTCAAAACTTTTAGGCACTTTACCACCGTGTTTTTTAATTAGTATTTCTGATAAGCCATGAATGCCTTTGCTTTTCATGGGAGATAAGCCCACGGGTTTTATGATGTCTCGAATGTCCTCAACGCTAAGTTTAACCATATCATAGGGGTTATTTGCTCTTTCAAACAATAAAGGTGTTATTTTGTTCACCCTAACATCAGTACTTTGTGCAGACATTAAAACCGCAATCAATAGGGTATAGGGGTCTTTGTGATCTAAAGGGATTGGAATTTCTGGATATAATTTGTACAAGGTATTTATAACGAAATTTACCTTCTCTTTTTTAGTCATAAACCGTATTTTTGTAATACCAAATAAATTTTAAAATTGTGCTAAAATAATTTGAATTATAGTGTGCAAAGGCGATTAATAAAATTTAAGCATAGCCTTAGCTACGGTTCAATTATTTTTATGAAGCATTTGTGCAATATAAACCAATTATTAGTGTTATTTTGAGATTTATTTGGTATAATATCAAAGTTAAGACTATGAA
>CAXBID010000390.1:0-2934 GCA_963975495.1 uncultured Flavobacteriaceae bacterium
CTGTATTTTTTAACAACTCCCGTTTAGATATTAATTTAGGCTTTATATATAACGGTAGAAAAGAATTTTCAGAAGAGGCTTTGGCTGGCGAAGATTTAGAAGCCGGATTGCAATTTAAACTCAAGACATTTAATTTTGATGTAAAATATAAGCTCCCTAAACTTGGTAAGCTGGAAACCATTGTTGGCACACAAGGTATGACCCAGACCAACTCCAATTATGGGGTAGAGGAATTAATTCCGGATGCCACAACGAATGATATAGGAGTTTTAGCAGTGTCGCACATTGATCTTGAAAAAGCCAATGTTCAATTTGGTGTTCGTTTTGATAACAGAACCATTCAAGTCTTGAACGGGATCAACAGGGATTTCAATAGTTTTAATGGCGCCATTGGTGTAAAGACCAACCTGCTTGATAACCTTACGGCAAGACTCAATTTGGCCTCGGGTTTTAGGGCACCAAATTTAGCGGAGTTAACCTCAGACGGTGTCCATGAAGGTGTTAACCGATATGAACTTGGAAATGCCAATTTAAAAAATGAACAGAACATTCAGCTGGATTTAGCTTTAGAATACAAAAATGACCACTTCGAATTATTTGTGAATGGATTTTATAATCTTGTGAACAATTATATATTCATTTCGCCCAATGGCAATATCATTGACAACAACCCTGCTTATGATTATGTTCAAAACGATGCTAAGCTTTATGGTGGTGAAGCAGGGTTACACATTCACCCCCATCCATTGGATTGGCTCCATTTTGAATCGAGTTTTGAAACCGTTACCGGAAAAAAGAACAACAACACCTATTTACCTTTAATCCCTGCCAATTCAATAAATAACACGCTTCGGGCGGAATTTGAAACTAAATGGCTTTCAAAAGGATATGCCTTTACAAAATACAGCAGCACATTTAAACAAAACAAACCGGGCGATTTTGAAACTAATACCAATGGCTATAATCTTTTAAGCGCTGGCCTTGGTGGCACCATTAAAGTATTTAATAAGGCATTGGGCGTATCTGTATCGGGAATCAATTTAACCGATAAGCAATACATCAGCCATTTATCACGATTAAAACCTGATGGTATTTTTAATATGGGCAGAAATTTTAGTTTAGGCTTTACTTATAATTTGTAAGACACAAAAAATCCCTTTTTCAATATAGAAAGGGATTTTTAAAATTTTACATGTGTTATTATTTAATCTGCTTCTACCTCAATTATTATGGGTTTTTCTTCTTTTTGAAACACATAGGTTAAAAACCACATGATTGTAAACGTTGGTATAATATCAAAACCTGGGATAGCTTCTTCTACAAAAGAAATTACACCTGCAATTTTACCTTTTGTCCCTTTATACATTTTACTCATTAAATATCCTGAAGCTGGTGCCCAAATAATATCAAAAATGGTTAGCATACCAATGATATCAAATAAAATACTTAAACTCAGTTTTTTGTTTTTACTTAAATTTTCTAATTTCATGTGTTTATATTTATTGTTTTTTATTGGTCACCCCGATTGTTGTCGGGGCAAGCTATGCGACATCCATTTAATCATTTCACTTGGGTATCAAGTTTTAATTATGGATGTTTCATAGTTACATATTTTAAAATAAATACCGCAAGAAACGTACCAAAATATTAAACAGACTCTAACGCGTTATTTTCCAATTAATTTTAAAAACTCGTTTCTAGTTTCAATTTTTTCAAACTGGCCTCGAAACCCCGAAGTCGTAGTGATTGAATTCTGTTTTTGCACACCGCGCATCATCATGCACATGTGGGCTGCTTCAATAACCACAGCAACACCTTGAGGTTTCAATGTGTCATTGATGCAGTCTAAAATTTGTTCGGTCAAGCGTTCCTGTACTTGTAAACGTCTCGCAAAAACATCAACAATTCTGGGTAGCTTACTTAAACCAACAATATGCCCATTAGGAATGTAAGCAATATGCGCTTTCCCAAAAAATGGCAGAATATGGTGCTCGCAAAGCGAATACAATTCGATATCCTTTACAATGACCATTTCGTTATAAGACTCTTTAAACATGGCACTTTTAAGGATTTCAACAGGATCTTGATGATATCCTTGGGTTAAAAATTGCATGGCTTTTGCTGCACGTTCTGGCGTTTTTAGCAGTCCGTCACGAGCTGTGTCTTCACCTAAATCTTCAATAATATTTTTGTAACGATTTTTAACATCATCAGTAACTTTCATATTATACTCTTCAAAACTCTTATATGGCATAACTTATTTATTCTTTAGCTTATTAGCGTAATAGGTATTCAGTTTTTTTATTTTCGGATTGATTATAAACTGACAATACGATTGCTCTTTATTATCATTATAATAGTTTTGATGGCCCTCTTCTGCATGATAAAACACATCAAGTTTTGTAACCTCGGTAACTATAGGGCTGCTAAAAACGGTCTCTTTTTCAAGATACGATATAAATTCCTCAGCCTCTTGCTTTTGGTTATCATCAGCATAAAATATTCCTGACCTGTATTGGGTACCAACATCATTTCCTTGTCGGTTCAAAGTTGTTGGGTCGTGGGTTGCAAAAAACACTTCCATCAATTCTGTAAAAGAGATGCTTGTTTCATCGTAAAAGATTTGAATAGCCTCTGCATGCCCTGTCCTGCCCGTGCAAATTTCTCTATATGCAGGGTTTTTTATGTTTCCACCTGTGTAACCTGAAATTATTTTTTCTACACCTTCTAAGCGTTGAAAAACGGCTTCTGTACACCAAAAGCATCCACCAGCAAAAGTGGCTGTTTGTAATTCTTTGTTCATAGTTTTAAATAATTTACACCCTATTAGTTGTAAAACGTGTTAGTTAATTACTTTTTTTTGATTGTCCGCAAAATACCATAAACCTATAAATTGTTGTTTTATGGCGACTTTTTTATGGTGTCACGAAAAAA
>CAXBID010000391.1:0-2927 GCA_963975495.1 uncultured Flavobacteriaceae bacterium
TTCTTTTGTATTCTTTTTTCTTGAATATATAGTGTAGTTGAGCTTAAAACAAAATACATATGATTGATGATTTCCTTTGGACTTCTGCTTTCCTTTCCTAATGCATAATCACCAAAATCAGTATTTCTATATTTTACTGATTTTTGAAACCTATAGTCAATTGTGGCCAAAGTATGTCTTAAATATTCGTTCTTCATTTTCGAGTCTTCTTAATTACTAATAGCCATTGCTGGCAATAGTTTGCTTTTTTAAAAAATCAGAGAAATCTAAATAATCTTCTGTATAAAAATCTTCTTTAACGATTAATTCATTTTTCCATTTTTGCTTATGGATTCCTTTAAAACTCACAAGTATATTTTCGTTATTTTTAAAGCTATAATCAATACCAAGAGTTGATGTATTGTCAATTAAGCTAGAGTAGTAAACAGTCGCTTTGAATTCAGAGATTTTTTTAATAAACTCAGATTGTAATTTCATTCCTTTCTTTTTGTTATTTGAAAACAAAGTATCATTATTGTTCATTATGACATTGACAGAAAAGAATTTTGTGAAAGCTTCTAACGGTTTTCCATTCTCAATTAATTCAATTTGATGTTTTCCCTAGCTCATCATCAGTAATCATTTCTACAATTGCAGGAACATCGGTTTTTTTGCTTTTCTAAATTCCATATATCATATTTCTAGATTAAACTCTGCTAATTATGGTGCCTTCTTAAATGTTTTATTAATCCATTTTGGTCGTACTCAATTGACATTATTTGACTTGAGGTGTTTTCAATAACTTTATCCATGTGAAACGGTTTAACTTTGGCTTTAATGGTAATTTTTATAAAAGCTACATTTTTTCCTAGCATAATGTCATCAATAGATACTATATGATAATATACCTTATTTTGAAGTTTGTCGATCATTCCCTTTCTAAATATTTCTTTATCGGTTATGATTACATTATACTTAATATGCTCATCAATAAAATCATCTGCAAAAAAGGATAAGAAGTAATCTATATCTTTTAAGTCACTCTGTGGTTGTTGCTTTGCACTATAAGCTTTAATAAAAGACTCGGTTTTTTTATGTAAATGAGCGTCTCTGCCATCTTGTGAGGATATACTATTAAGTTCTTTTTTTTGTCCAATTGCATTAAAGCTTATAATTAATGCAGAAACGAGTATTAATGTGTTTTTCATTTAGTTTTTTTATATACGGCTTGGCTGCAGTTGTTCATTAGAATCGAGAGTTTATTTCTTATGCCTACTAATAATTTCAAGAATATTTCCTTCGGGATCTATAACTTGTAATAAATCAACTCCAAGATTATCATCTTTAAATATTCTGCCTGCATTTATATCTTTACTCTTTAAGCAAGCTTTTAATGTTACTAGGTTTGCATCTGAATAGAATCCAAATTTCATGAAACCACTCCATTGTTCAGAGTTAGAACCTGGCATAAGTTCACTTTTTTTAAGTGCATCATTTCTGAAAAATATTTCAACAACAAATTCTCCTTTTTTCATCAAAACACCTGTTGCACTTCCGTCAGGGAATGCAAATTCTTTAACAATTTTTAGTCCAAAAGTATTTTTATACCAATTTCCTAGCTCACTATTTTTATGGGTGGTAAAAGCGATAAAGCTTGGTTCAAGGTGAACGTTATTTAAGCAATTATTAGGTTCCTTTTTTTGTCCAATTGCATTAAGGCTTATAATTAATGCAGAAACGAGTATTAATGTGTTTTTCATTTAGTTTTTTTATGTCTTACAGTGATTTGTATAAGAATAGTTGCCGTTACGGAGTATTCGTTTTCAATTTACGCTAAAGTTGAAGGGAGCAACAATGCTTTAATTGACTGCTGTATTGGCTATTATTTTTATACATTGTTGCCAAACGTATATTGAGTTAGCATCAAAATTATGTTTACTAAATTTATGTTTACTTCTTAAAATAGGCCGTTTTTAACTTGTTGATAACTTCTGTGCTCACCCAATAAAGTTTTAATGCGTTTCCTTCGGAACGTCGGCTAAAAATTAAATATTTGCCATCTGGAGTGACATTCGCACTTCTTTCATCATACCTTGAGTTTACTGTAATGCCAAGGTTTATTGGTTTTGTCCATGCACCGTCTTTCTTTTTAAAATAAACATAAAGATCCGCTCTTTGATTTTTGTCTTCTCTGTTTCGAGCATCTACTATTAAATAATCTTGAGACGGGGAAATAAAAGGGTGACCTCCAAACTCAATTTCAGCTTCCTGAAACTTAGGGTATTTACCATTTATATTAGGAGCATAGTAGGTTTTCCTTTTAGATAAATTGGTATAATAAAGATCTCCGTTCTTCGCGAAAGTTGAAGTCATCACATCATCCTCATTTAAAGGTGAATCAAGTTTTACGGCATCACTCCAACCATTGTTCAGACGGTTTACATACCAAATGCTATTGTCCGTAAAGTCAGCGTTATACGCGGAGAAATATATTTTTTCACCATCATGACTCACAGTTGGTTTCATTTCTCCGGCTTTTTTACCTTTGGTAAAATTTGCTTTTTTAAACGGTGTCCATTTTTTATCTTCGAGTTTTGAAAAATAGATTTCAGCGGGTACGCCTGTTTTTTTCTGAACTGCAAAATACATTTCATCTAAATCAGGAGAAAACGAAACACCCATTTCGTGTCTTCCACTAATTGAAATAATGCCAGGTGCAAAAATTTCAGGAATTAAGCCGGGTGGCTTCTGTCCAAAATAAGGGCTTTCTATTGTTGACGAAACACTGACCTTTGAGTTCTGGTTTTTAGTATTACAGGAGCTTAAAAATACTGAGAATACAAGTATTAAAATAAAACACACTTTTTTCATTGTTCAAACTTTTTAATTGTTGGCATCAAAATTATGTTTGCTAAATTTATTGTTACTTCTTAAAATATTCCATTTTT
>CAXBID010000392.1:0-2911 GCA_963975495.1 uncultured Flavobacteriaceae bacterium
CATGGCGACTTATTCAATTGCCTAATTTTAGTATAGCATTATCGTTGGCAATAAACGCCGAAAATAGGATTTATGTTGGTGGAAAAAATGAATTAGGCTATTTAGAAGCGGATGCTTTAGGTAAATTACAATATGTTTCCTTAAAAAAATATTTACCCAAAACAAATCAAGAGTTTCAAGATATAAGAAGCATAAGTATTATGGAGAATACTATTTACTTTCAATCTAGGGATAAAATATTTCAATGGAATAATGAGGCGTTTAAAATTTTGAAGCCTAAAATTGGCTTCAATTTTTCAAAAGCAATTAATGGAGAAATTTATGTTGTTCAAAACAATACAATTATACGAAAATTAGTTGATGATAAATTTGAAGATGTAGTTAACGCTTCTAGCATAAAAGCTCAAGTCATTGTTGATTTGATACCTTACAAAGAAAATCAACTTCTCGTACTTACCTATAAAAAAGGCTTGTTCATTCTTAAAGAAGGAAATTTTACGCCTTTTAATATATCAAGCAAAAAATATCTTGCGGAAAATTTTGCAAGAAGAATTAAAAAATTAAGTAATGGTTGGTATATCATAGGGACATATAATGGAGGCGTTGCTTTATTAGATGCTAATGGAAATTTTATAAAAGGATTAGATAAAAAGGATGGACTTATAGATAATCATATTATCAATCTACTTGAAGATAAACAAAAAGGTGTATGGTTAGCGACAGACCATGGTATTTCGAGAATAGAACCACTCTCACCGTATTCTATTTTTGATAATCGACAAGGGTTAAATGGCTATGTAAATAGAATTTTTAGACATGAAGAAAAGCTTTATATAGCTAATTCTAATGGCGTGTTAAGTTTAGCTCCTATAGGGGATATAAAAAACAGTAATGTTTTTAAAACTCTAAGTGAATCCTCTTTTTCTAAATCTAAAAAACCCTCTGTACAGGCATTCTATTTTATTTCTATAAAGGATAGTTTATTCTCTGCATCCAGAGCAGGAATGCATATTATTGTTGACCATAAAATTGTACAAAAATTTAATTATGAAAGCTCTGCTCTATTGAGGTCAAAAATAGACCCCAATCGAATTTACATTGGGCTTGACGATGGTTTAGCAGCCATAAAGTATAATAATGGAAAATGGATAGATGATGGCAGAATTAATGGAGTTAAAGATGATATTAGAGAAATAGTAGAAGATAAAAATGGAAACTTATGGTTAGAATCACAAACGGATGGTGTTTGGAAAGTTGATTTTTCTAAAAGCTATCAAAATCCCGATGTAAAACATTTTAGAGCAAATAAAGAACTTCCTAAAGGCGTCCTCTTTTTGAAATTTGTTAATGGAGACGTTTTATTCACGATAAATAACCATGCATATAAATATATTGAAGAACAAGCCCATTTTACAGATAAAAATAATGTTGTTTGGTATGGAGGAAGTGATGGAATCATAAGGCATGACCTGAATATTGAAAGCACGAGTGAATATAATTTCAATACACATATCAGAAAAGTTACAAATCAAACAGATTCCTTATTATTTGGTGGAATAAAAACAGGGATGGAAAGTATGGTCATTCCATATAAAAATAATTCATTCCGATTTGAATATGCAGCAACTAGTTATGATGACGAATCTAAAAATCAATACCAATATATGTTGCAAGGCTTTGATGAGACTTGGTCATCATGGTCTTTAGAAACCCAAAAAGATTACACGAATATTCCAGAAGGGGATTATCATTTTAAGGTACGTTCCAAAAATGTTTATGGCCACCTAGGCAAAGAGGACAGTTATTCCTTTTCTATTTTACCACCCTGGTACAGAACTTGGTGGATGTATCTTATATATGCTTTATCTGCTATTTGCTTCATTATACTAATATCACAGTGGAGATCTAAAGAGTTAAAGAGAAAAAACCTGGCACTAGAGGATGTGATTAACCAACGCACTCTCGAGATACATCACAAAAACGAGTTGCTTATGCAGCAAACAGAGAAGTTAGTGCAAATAGGTGATGCCAAAACAGAACTATACTCAAACATTACCCATGAGTTTAGAACACCACTTACCGTAATACTTGGTATGGCAGAGACATTGAAATCTAATGTTGAAAACAATCATTTTGAAGGTGTGGATAAATCTTTGGAAATGATTCGTCGAAACGGAAAAAACCTGTTGGGTCTGGTTAACGAAATGCTGGATTTGGCTAAATCTGAAAGCGGAAATATGCAGTTGCAATTGGTTCAAGCCGATATTGTCCCCCTAGTTAAATATTTAAGTGAGAGTTTTAGTTCCTTGGCAGAATACAACCAGATTAATTTAACGGTATATTCTGAGATTGATGCATTAACAATGGATTTCGATGCTAGTAAAATCACCTCTATTATTTCTAATGTACTAACTAACGCTATTAAATTCACACCAGCATTTGGCAAGATAATTGTTCATATTAATGAAGTCGTTAAGAAGGATAAAGCCTATTTGTTTATAAAAATAAAAGATAACGGTATAGGCATACCAAAAGAAGAGATTCCAAATATTTTTAATAGATTCTATCAATCAGAAGCCTCGTTGTCTAGAGAAGGTAAAGGCACTGGAATTGGTCTTGCATTAACAAAAGAACTGGTAGATTTATTGAAAGGAACCATAGAAGTAAAAAGCACATTAAATACAGGCAGTGAATTTACTATCATGATTCCGGTAACAAGAAATGCCCCTGTATCTAAAAACGTTCAAATAGGTAATAGCGCTCAAACTTCAATTTTAAGTGAACCAGTAATAAGTGAAGCGCTAATACTAGAAACAGATTCTGGTTTGCCATTAGTGCTCATTATTGAGGATAATATGGACGTGGCGTATTATTTAAAAACATGCCTTGCAGATAAATATGAAAATTTACA
>CAXBID010000393.1:0-2890 GCA_963975495.1 uncultured Flavobacteriaceae bacterium
ATTCGGTATTATTGGTAAAGTTATTCGGTTTTCAATACTTGCTATAATTGAATCTTTATATTTCAGATTTTGAGATTGTACTTGGGTGACAATTAAGATAAACCCTATGTAAAAGATTCTATTCATTTAAAAACAGTGTTAATTTTTGACAATAGGAATTATGAAGGATTCGAGATTAGGTAATTGCTTTTTTATTTCTTGAACAGCTAGTTTAGCAACCTCTGTAGCACCCAATTCTGATAAGTGGGTATCATCCTGTTTACCATCTTTATAGTAAGGGTGTTCACCAGGTTCATAATGAAGATGTAGTTTTTTTGAGCCTTCAACGCCATAAGATTCTTCTAATTTTTCGGTTAAATACTGCAAATCGATAAAGGGGACTTTATATTCTAAGGCTACCAAACGGGTTTCTAATGGATATGCACCATGGGTGTCAACCAAAGTTCCATTTTCACTAAAGTTTCTTCTAGCAATTGACGAAAATAAAACTGGTTTCGCCCCTTTTTCTCTAGCCTCTAAAACAAATCTGATTAAATTGTTTCGATATGTGGTATGCGGATTTGTATAACGCTCTGGATCATTAATCTTTTGATCGTTATGTCCAAATTGAATGAATACATAATCACCTTTATTTAAATTTTTGTGTATTGAATCCCAGCGATTTTCTTTTATAAAACTTCGGGTACTTCTACCGTTTACTGCTCTGTTATCAATTTTCACATCATTATTAAAAAACTGTGGTAATACTTGTACCCATCCATGTTCTGGGTTTAGGTCAGGATTTTTTTTGTTGGCCATGGTAGAATCTCCAATAGCGTATATGGTTATTTGTTGTGCCTTACAACCCGTTGCGAGCAGAACCAGCATTAGGAGCGTGATATTTAATTTTGATACCATGTTGTGTTATCTGTATTTGATATAAGTATATTTTCCTTAGTGTATTTTTTTGCTTCAGATTTTTTTAATTTATGCGCCCAATATACTCTGCTTTCTGGTTTGTAACCTTCACCAATACAATTATATTCTGCATAAAACGTTGTAGATTCAGCTTCTTTTTTATTCCAATTATGCCAACCTTCAGGCTTAATATGAGCTCCCATTTTACAGTTTATAAAAACAGTTTTAGCATAGTTTCGCCAAGGTCTTCCCAGATATACTTCATTAACATTTTCATCAGCCGTTAGTTTACAGTTTTTAAAAACAAATCCGAATTTCTGATTTTATTGCAAAAAATATAACCATTCAAAATATTTCTGGTGTTGATGCAGCAGTAATATAGGAGTTGGTTTTACTATGAATTATACAGTTTTCAAACAATACAGTGGCTTCACCAAAAATAAAATCGGTACTACCTTCTATATAGCAATTTTTAAAATATTGCTTAAAACTATCACCTGCAGTGTATAAAGTATCTTGAAAACCCAAAATGGAACAATTTTCAAAAAACGCCCTGTTTGCATTAACAGAAAGCGCAATGGCTTGCCCTTCACCCGAAATATTTTGAATGGTTATATTTTTTGCAATAAAATCGTTGCCCTCAACTAAAAGTGTAGATGTGTGAAAGGTACTATTTCGTCCTAAATTTATTTTATCAAAATAGTCATCATAAGTAATTATGGTGTTTTCTTTACTCTCACCAATCAAAGAAATATGTGTATTCCAAGAATATATATGAACCTTTTCTTTATACTTACCGTCTTTAATATTGATTACAATATGTTGATAAGGAAAGGCTTTTGATGCATTAATGGCTTCTTGAATACTTATAAAATCTCCGCTTCCATCTTGAGCAACTACTACCTTATATTTGTCTTTAGCTTTTTTTTTAGCTGATTTAAGATGTTTTCTTTCCCATTCTGGATACTTATCTAAAAGCTGTTGTGGTTCATTAGTATACCAAGCATATCCATTTCTACGCTCTTCTCCGATTTCTAATAAGGACGACTTTTTAATTCCATCTCTGTCACAAAAAAACGGTGTGTTATCTTCCAATTCCATAAAACGTGCCCAAATAGCAGGTGCACTTTCATCTGGAATCATTCTTTTGTTAACTATTTTGCCAACATCATTATAAATTCGCTCCTTTCTTAACCCTTTAATTTTTACTTTTTCAAACCAAGCAACAGCGCTCTTTATAGATGTTATAATTTCTTTGGATGGGTTTTCAATTGACATTAACAATAATACTATTTGAGCCGATTCTTTTCCGCTTAATGAAGGCAATTCGTAAGCACGTGCTTTTGCAGGTTCTAAGGTTTTTTCGTCGTGTTGTGCGCACCAAGCTGTTAAAACACCATTTTGCTTATATTGAGTTTTTAAGATACAGCCTATCCCTTTGTTAAAAGCTGTTTCAATTTTTATTATAGTTTCATTATCTGGTTTAATTGAATATTTATTGGTGCCATCTTTTAAATGCTTTAAAAGTTTTAAAATATTCACCATAGAATCGTCATTGTAGGTAATATGTGTATAATATCCTTTTCTCAAGGGGTAAAATTGAGGCCAGCCACCGTTTTCGTATTGTGCTTCTAAAATATAATTTAAGCCCAATAAAAAAGCTTTCTTAAAGCGTTCATCTTGTGTTTGCCCATACACTTTAGATAGAAAAACCATTTCTTGAGTTGTAGCTCCGTTATCGATTGTAACACCGTCGGTACTATCTTTTAAGTCTAGTAAATCTTGTTTTTGCTTTTTGGTAAGTGGTAGCTGCATTTGAATATTTTTAGGCCAACCACCAATATTGCGTTGGTAAAGCAATACATTTTCTGCTATATCTTTTGCCTCTTGGGTAGCAAACCACGAGCCTTCATCTTTACTAATTATCTTTTTCCATGAAGCATCATGTATTTGGTTATAAAAAAGTATCAAAAGAATTAAGAGATAGTATTAT
>CAXBID010000394.1:0-2886 GCA_963975495.1 uncultured Flavobacteriaceae bacterium
AATTGAAATAAAAAAACCTCCAGATGATATATTGTCAACAATGCTTTTTCCAATCCCAAAACGCATCACGGCAGATAAAATATGAACATTATTTTTATTATCAATGTAGGTGTCCATTCTTATGGTGTTAATGGATCCTGAATGGATTTTATTTATATCGGCATGCTGTTCCAGTACCTTTTGATGAATATAACTATTATTAAGTAACCCATCAGCGTGTAATGCCAAATCCATTTCTAGTGTTTCTTCACTAAGTAGTATTATGCCTTTACCTCCCAACTCATTTAAAAGTTTCAAAAAAAGCTTTTTTTCACCTGTTATTTTAAAAACATTTTTAAAGTAATCAGCTAAATCCGATTTGTTGGTCACTACTTTAACAGTATCATTAAAGTAGTAGAAGCTTTTTAGGTTATAACCTAATAATTTAGGTATTGGTAAATTATGTTGGCTAAAATAATAGGAGAAGCTTAATTTATTGTTAAGGATTGAAGAAATTTCAGGGAACACCATTTTTTTTGAAGTAATAATGCTATTAAACTGGTTTAGGCTTAGGTAATTTTTATAGTTTTTTATTTCTTTTCGGTATAAAAATTTTCTAATATAATCTGTAGGGAGTTCCTTTTTAATCCACCCATAAATGATCATTTCTTTAATTATTATATAGATTCTTTTTTTATCGGGATCCCTAAAAAAATATTTTAAATTTAAAACTCTTGATAACATGATTATTACAATTAAAGTTGTGTATATTCTCCTAAAATTTCATTCCAAACAAATTGCTGTTCAAATTTTGCCACTATCATTTTTCTTGATGTTTCCCCCATTATATTCCGTTCTTTTGTGGGCATCCTATACATTGTTTCCATGGCACTACGCAATGCTCCTGTGTTTTTAACTGGTATGATAATGCCATTATCCGGCTCTGAAACAATTTCATTACACCCATTTATATTGGTCACAATACAAGGCAGTTTCATGGCGCCCGCTTGTAATACCACGTTTGGAAACCCTTCCCTGTAACTCGGAAACACCAGGATGTTTGATATGGCAAAATAGGGCCTGACATCATTTTGCCATCCTACAGCAATAATATTTTTATGTGTTTTAATGGTTTCCATGGTCTTGCCCTTTAAAGGATCCATATGGGTTTCATACGGCCCCACCAATAATAATTTGGCATGGGCAAATGCTTTGCTAATATGTGCAAAGGCATCAATCAATTCATTGATCCCTTTATCATTGACCAGTCTTCCAACAAACAGAAACACAAAATCGTTTGGTTTTATACCTAATTGTTCTTTTAGGTCTTTTTTGTTTTTATCACTAACCATCAACGTATCATAATAAGACGTGTCAATTCCGTTGGAACTCCCGTTTCCTAAAACCTTTAGTTTTGTTTTACTTGTAAACTTATGTTCTAAAATAATTTTTTTTAAACCATTTGAGTTGGGATATATTTTGGTGGCGCATTTGTAGGTTATTTTTTCAACAATATTTAAGAGTAAGCGTTTAGGCCCTGAAGCTTCCACTAAGGGCAACCCTGCAATGGTATGCAATCTGTGGGGGACACCCGCCCATTTTGCTGCAAGCATTCCCAGTGTGCCTGCTTTTGGGGTATGGGTGTGAACAATAAAGGGTTGTTCAGTTTTAAAAATTTTATAGAGCTTGTAAACAGCTGTTAAATCCTTGATTGGGGTAATTTTACGGGTCATCTCCACTGGAATGGATTGAATATCTTCCCACGTTTCAATTTCTTTAAGCAAACCTTGTCCTGAAGATGAGATTCCAATGACATCAAAATATTGCGACATGAACTTTAGTTGCCCTTTTAGTAAGCCAGCTAAAGACATGGGGACCGTAGTCATTCTAATCAATTTTTTTTTCATCGTAATTTGGGGACACCGGTTAATAACATGTCAGCAGCAAATATATAAAAGTAATCTGTTCACTTCCTATTAAGTCTATTTAATGTATTTTTTTGTGGATGATTGGTTTTTTTGTAGTGAGTGGTAAGTGGTGAATGGTGAATTGTGAGTTGTTAATTGTGAATAATTAATAATGAAAAATGAATAGTTAATGGTTGGCTATATTTTTAAAAGAGATAAGATCTTTTTTCTTTTTCAAAAAGATGAAGACCTCATAGCTCTTTGTTGCGTGTAATGCCGAAATACGTCTTCGTAATTAAATTTATTTCCTAATAAGGAAACATATATCTTTGTAAAACATTGGAATAAATGAACCAAAAATTTAAGGTCGAATTACTTGAAGAAGTAAATCAGTTTTTAAACGGACTTAATGAAAAGGCTCGTGACAAAATCATTTACAATATACGAAAACCCCAAATTATTAATGACAACGAACTTTTCAAGAAACTCAACGACAAGGTTTGGGAATTTCGAACTCTTCACAACAAAACCAAATACCGACTTTTTGCTTTTTGGGATAAAACCGACAAAACCGAAACTGTTGCCATATCAACTCACGGAATTGAAAAGAAAACAGCAAGACACCAAAAAAAGGACATTGAAAAAAAGAGCGGATAATGAAAAAATATTTTGATGCCAAAAAACAATGATATGGAAAATAAAGGAATGAAAACCTATAGTTTAGACGAAGTAACCGATAAATACATCGGGAAAAAAGGAACGCCAAAAAGAGACGAATTTGAAAACGAACTTCGTCTTGACCTAATCGGGCACGCCATAAAGCAAACACGAAAAGAACGGCATTTGACACAGGCACAACTTGGCGAATTGGTTGGTGTCCAAAAGGCACAGATTTCTAAAATCGAAAACCATTTGACCGATGCTCGATTTGAAACAATACTTAAAGTTTTATGACTATCGGATAGTTTGCACATGAAGTCAACTTTTAAGTTTTGTAAAA
>CAXBID010000395.1:0-2862 GCA_963975495.1 uncultured Flavobacteriaceae bacterium
ATTTTTGGATCCATGGCTCCGAGAACGGAAGGGATATCGCCTTTAGCAAAGGCTTGGTAAAGATTGTCAATAACTGTGATGTTATTTGGGTCTGATACCAAACCCAGCTGGCCTAAAAACACCATATTATCCATAAAGTCTTGTTCTTGGGCAATTTTGCCATCTTTCATTTTAACGAGTGTTACGCCTTCTACATCAACCATTTTTCCTGTTGCTGGAATGCCAAAGAAATCCCTGGAATGCGTGCCTTTAAAGTTCCAGTGTTTTACAAGATTATCATCTTGTCCAAAAATATTTTTCATGGTAAATTCTACATCTGAAAAACCAGTGACAAAATTGGAATAATAATCTTTAAAATTTTCTAGACCAACGATATTCTCCGGACTGGATATTAGTGTAATATCGGAGGTGAAATGGTCTTCATTTATAAGATCAAGGTTTCCTGAGTTAATAACTTCATCCCATGTTTCGGTATACATTTTTATATTTTCTTCCACTTTATTATTACATGAAGTAAATACAAGAATTGATAGGGCCATTGAGAGTTTGATAAAATTTTTCATGATTGGATGGTTTTTGGTTAATCTATAGTTTTCAATTATTTATTAATAATTAAAAAAAGGTATTTAAAATGAAGTGAAATAATTTTTGCTAAAACTATTAAGTCTTCATTATAAGGCTAATAAAAAACTTAGGGGAGATTGCTATGTAATATTAAATAAATTATTGAATATTAACAAGTTTTTTAAAAATAACTGATATAATATGTTAAATTATTAAAATATACTTAACCTGTGTTAAGCGGCTTAATTTTTCTATTTGTAGCCTAAAATTAAAGGCAGCTTATAGTTTTAAAACTGCCTTTTTAGGATGTCATAAAGCTTTATTTAGCAGTTAACAAGGTTTGGCTGTAATAGAGGGTGTGAGACGTTATTTTTCCATCGGCATCAAAACTACTACTGGCATGGAGAGGAACTTGTAATTCTTTTTTATCCGATTTGCGGATCAAATGATAGTTCCACCATGTTAATACCTCGCGACCATCACCCATTTCATATTCTAAATAATCTGGGTATCCAATCATTTCTAGATTTTTTATTTCAAAATCATTTAAGAATTGTTGCCAGTTAGTTCTTGTTTCGGCTTTGGTATCTGATTTTCCATATTCATGATGGATACTGGAAAACCTAGCATCATCGCTGAAGTAGCCTAAACATTTATCTAAATCTGAATTTTCGAAGGCATAAAAAGCTTTACGAACCGTGTTGATGTTATCGTGGTGGTTATAAATCGTGCCATTGGTTCTATTTCCATAACTGCTGCGTATTTCATCAATAATACTTTGGTTAGTGTAATTTATGATGGTTTTTATTTTGTTGTCTTTATTGACAACAAAAAGGCGATGCATTGGCATATCTACCTTTACCCCAGTTTTTTTATGTACGCCTTTAAGATCTTCCCAGGTTTGTACCCAAACCACATCTTCTTTGTTGTCTTTTTTATACTCAATAGCATCTGGATAAGCGCCTTTTGTACGGGTAATATTAAAATAATCTAAACCATCTTTCCATCCTGAGGCATTACTGGAATACGTGGCCTTGTCCTGTCCTTTTGCTCTCGGGTTTACGCCTACGCCATTATAGGCCTTAAAATCATCAGCTAAATAACTGGCTACTTTGGTAGAATCGCCACTTACGTAAGCTTTGGTCATGGCCTCAACGGTTTCAATGGCTGGATGGTCAATGTAAACGGTGCCGTTAGTTTTTTTCTGCCCAAATGTTGTAAGAACACTTGATATGGCGAGAACGAATAATAATGTTACTTTTTTCATTGTTTTAAAATTTATGGTTAATTAATTGTTTTTATTATTTAAAATTTTAGCTTGAATATTGGTTTAATGTTGATTTTACCGATTGAAATGCTAATCCTAACTCACGTTCTGCCAATTGGTTTTGGTAAATTACTTTGGCTGAATGTTTTGGTTTTTTATTGTTTAACATCAACGAAACATCTGAAACAGGATAGGTTTCACTGCTCAATAAGTAGTTTTTGCCATGTAAACCAGAAATCGTTGCTGCTTTATAAACGCCTTCTGCGACATCCTTCACATTGACAATGGCGAAATCAACGTCCTCATCATAAAACATTTGTATGAATGGATTGGGCGCTATTTTGTTTTTAAACAATAATTGCAAGCCTGTTGAAGTGGAATCTTCTCTATTAGAAAGCGCTGGTCCCACAACCATAACAGGCGATACACTTACAATCTCAAAATCTAAATCTGAATTGTTTTTAATGAATGCATTTACCGTTTGGTTTGCAATGAATTTGGCTTGGGCGTACGGATGGCTTTCTTCACTAAAAAAGGGTATATCTTTTTCACTAAAGCTGTCACTTTTGGTTTTTCCATCTGGAGGCAAAGGGAAATTGGTGTTCCAAGCTGCAACAGAAGCTATTAAAACTACTTTATCCACATTAGGTGTTGCGCAAATGGCCTCTAAAAAATTTTCAGTGCCTTTTATAGTAGGGTCGAAAAGCTCTTTTTGCGGATTTTCCACATCCAATTGAAATGGTGTGCCGCCATGAACAACAATGTCACAATCTTTAACAAACTCTTTTAACTGTATTTTGTCTTCAACATTTAATTCGCTGATGTACAAATGATCAGAAAAGTTAAGACTCATTAGATGTTCATATTTTTCCTCTTTTGAAATATGGGTTGTTGAAACTTTTACTTCAAAACCATGCTCTAAAAATTGTTTTGTAATATAGCTTCCTATAAAACCAGAACCGCCTATGATACCTACTTTTTTCATGATTCACTATTTGTTTTTATTCTGCGAATTAAATGTTGAAGACAAA
>CAXBID010000396.1:0-2851 GCA_963975495.1 uncultured Flavobacteriaceae bacterium
TTGTGTTCACAAAGGTTTTCTTTAAATGAATTATTTTTAATCGGACAACAATAATTTAATTTATTACTTTTATAAAACAATTTGAATAAATGGCTGACCAACAAGAAACGTGTAAGAATTGTGAACAACAGTTTGATACGGATTTTAATTTTTGTCCATATTGCGGACAAAAATCTAAAGACGATCTTACTCTAGGGGTTTTATTTTACAATACCATTAGTAATTACTTTTCGTTTGATGCACGCTTTTTTAAAAGTTTCTTTCCTTTATTATTCAAACCTGGGTATTTGGCTAAAAAATTTGTTGAGGGTAAACGCTTGCTATACCTACATCCAGCACAATTGTATTTGTTTATTTCTGTAGTTTTCTTCTTTATACTTTCTGTTACCGTAGTTAGAAAGCAGGTACAGGATTTTGATACCACTATAAAGAAAACAATGGATAAGTCTTTAATAAGTGAGGAAAATCAAGCAAAAGCAAAACAAATTATTGACTCCGTTGAAACGGATAGTATTTTTAGGGTATTAGAGAAAAGCAATATTCCTGGTTTTGATAAAGCTAAAGCAAAAGAACTTGACTCTATTATAAAAACAAGCAGTAAACAAAGTAGTGAAGGCATAAATTTTGATTTTAATGAGGAAAAAGTAGATTCTTTAATAGCCATTGGTGCATCTGATAAACAGCTATATAAAGCCATGGGAATGGATGATGATGCTGGTATGCTTAAAAGAAAATTTTATGGACAAATGCTTAAATTTTATAGACAACGCAATGGTGGACAAATTTTGCAGGCCATTTATGATACTATTCCTATTTCGCTTTTTGTATTGTTGCCCATTTTTGCGTTAATTTTAAAATTATTGTTCTTTAAACGCGGAACTTATGCGTACCATTTAGTGTTTAGCTTTTACTTCTTTTCGTTTTTATTTACGGTATTTAGTATTGTTTTATTGATAAACCAAGTTATTGATATTCCCAGTTGGATAGATTGGTTAATTATTTTATCAACCTTTTTCTATTTGCTTATTGCTATAAAACGGTTTTATAATCATGGTTGGTTTTTAAGCTTTTTTAAAACTGGAGTAACTACTTTTATATACTTAATGTTTGTTATTCCTATAGCAGTTGTTATTGTAGGTGCGGTTAGCTTTATGTTTTATTAATGTTTAAAGCTAAGTTTGATTTGTGTAGGGTTTGCGTTAGGGATTGAAACGGCATCCTTTTTTGTGCTTATCGATAAGTTTATGTTGAAACTGACTTTAAGATATGTAGAGAATGCTTGTTGAGATACTGAAACAAGTTCAGCACGAGAAAGATATAGTGTAAAGCCCGACCCTTGGGTAACGCCCAAATAAATACGAAACTATTGAAGTTTATCCTTTAAATACTTCCCAGTTTCTGAAGCTTTCGCTTTAATGATGTCCTCGGGAGTTCCTGAAGCTACTAAATTACCGCCATTTTCTCCTCCTGTTGGTCCCAAATCAATAATATAATCCGCACATTTAATAAGTTCCAAGTTATGCTCTACAACAATAATGGAATGGCCGTTTTCAATTAATGCATTAAAGGATTTTAAAAGTTTTTGAATATCATGAAAATGTAAACCTGTAGTAGGTTCATCAAATATAAAAAGTGCTTTGTCTTTATTATTGCCCTTTCCTAAAAACGTAGCAAGCTTAATACGTTGAGCTTCACCACCGGAAAGGGTAGAAGAGCTTTGTCCTAAAGCCACATAGCCCAAACCAACATCTTGCAACGGTTGTAATTTGTTTTTTATTTTAGTTTGCTTGTTAGCTTCAAAAAACGTGACAGCGTCATCAATGGTAAGATTTAAAATATCATCAATATTTTTGCCGGCATATGTCACTTCTAAAACCTCTTTTTTAAAGCGTTTGCCTTTACAGGTTTCACATTCTAAATGCACATCGGCCATAAATTGCATTTCAATGGTTACTTCACCTTCGCCTTTACAAGTCTCACAACGTCCGCCATCTACATTAAAACTAAAATGTTTTGCTTGATAGTTTCTTATAGTGCTTAATTTCTGTTTTGAGAACAACGCACGAATATCATCATAGGCTTTAATATAGGTAACAGGATTAGAACGTGAGGAGCGCCCAATAGGATTTTGATCAACAAACTCAATCTGTTTAATATTGCTAAAATTGCCATCCAAAGCTGTAAACTGACCCGGTTTATCACCAAAATCGGTGAGCTTTTTTTGAAGTGCAGGATAGAGAATCTTTTTAATCAATGTACTTTTTCCACTACCCGAAACGCCAGTAACCACAGTAAGCATGCCTAAGGGAAAGCGAACATCAATGTTTTTTAAGTTGTTTTCTCTCGCCCCTTTAATATCAACAAAATATTTGGATGTTCTACGTTTTTTAGGGACTTCAATTTTTAATTTCTCATTTAAGTATTGTGCCGTTAAGGAGTCGCTGGCTAAAATAGCGTCATAATTTCCAGTGGCAACCACATGGCCACCAAAAGTACCTGCCTCAGGACCTATATCTATAATGTTATCGGCAGCTTTCATGATATCTTCATCATGCTCAACCACAATAACGGTATTTCCTAAATCACGTAAGGATTTTAGAACCAAAATTAAACGTTCTGTATCTTTTGGGTGTAAACCAATGCTGGGTTCGTCTAAAATATACATGGAGCCCACTAAACTGCTCCCAAGAGAGGTTGCTAGGTTAATACGCTGACTTTCACCACCAGAAAGTGTATTGGATTTTCGGTTTAACGTTAAATAATCTAGACCCACATTTGCCAGAAATGATAATCGGTTATTGATTTCTTTTAATAATCTATTCGCTATTTGCGTATCGTAATCGTTTAATTC
>CAXBID010000397.1:0-2848 GCA_963975495.1 uncultured Flavobacteriaceae bacterium
GTTTTCCAAACAATATTCTTCAAAAGTTTTTCAAATTGTAACGGATAAAGCCGCTGATTTTGTCGAAGATATGCCCGAAAATGATGATGAAACATTATATGAAGATGATAGAGAATATTAATTATTGAAATGTTTGTTAATGGGTTCAGGGGTTCAGACTACTGCAATATTATTAAAATATTGGAAAAACTATGACTTTATCATTTTTGCCGATACCGGTGGAGAATCTCCCGAAACTTATGAATTTATAGAAAATTATCTAAAACCATTTTGTCAATCTAAAAACTTGGAATGGGTTACGGTAAAACGTGGTGAACAAACTTTGGAAGAATATTGTTTGGAAAACAAACAGATCCCCTCTAGGATGTTTAAATGGTGTACTGACAAATTCAAACAAACTCCAGTAAAGAGGGAATTAAAAAGGCGTGGGGCAACTAGAAAAAATCCTATTATCTGTGATGTTGGGTTTTCACTAGATGAATCACACAGACTAGGAAATAAAAAACCGCCTCAATACATGATCCATAATTATCCTTTATTAGATGACAAACTAACCCGTAGAGATTGTTATAAAATAATAAGTGATTTTGGTTTTCCTGAACCCCCAAAAAGTGCATGCTACTTTTGCTTCAATGCAAAGAAAAAAGAAATTATTAATCTAAAGGGAAAACACCCAGAATTGTTTGATAGAATGAATGAAATGGAAATAAACGCAAATAGAAAATTCTTTAATGTTCCGTTACAACACTTTAACGAGATTCAAACGTTAGATAATTTTTCTTGCGATTCTGGGAGCTGTATGACGTGATTCAATCTCTTTAATAAATAATAATAATCAGAATTAATAATGAATTTACCAATTAGTAAAATAAAGTTGGCAGCCATAATTGGTTCGTTAATTACAATTTTAACAATTTTGCAAAGTGTATTAATTTGATACTTTCCATAACAGCATTATGCTTTTCAGTTTCTTGGATTCTCTTAGCAATACAATACAGGTAATTATCGAAGCAATAATTATTTATTTTATAATAGCATACATTGAGAAAAGAAAAAAATCTGAATAAAGTTTATCCAATTCCTTTTTAGTAATTTTTTTAGACATTTAATTAAATTATACCCTGTTTTATTTTTTGTTCATCAGTTAGAATAATTGTTTTGCCTGATTTATCATAAAATGGTTTTTTATTTGATTGCAACATCTCATTAATGTTTACATCTTCCATTGTTTGTCTTTCTTTTTCTAAAATTCCTGTATTGTTACAGGTTCCACAATCTGAAACGCTGTCAGGTAAACCATGACAATCACAAAGACACCTAAAAGTCATTTTAAGTATGTCCTATCTTGCACTGCATTGGAGATGTTGCTGTGGCTCTTATGGTAGTTATTGGATCAGGAAAAGAAGCCGCATAACTTTGAGATATGTAAGCCAAATTACCACCTGATTTAAAATATGTGTTATTATCCGTAGTTGGTCTGCAAGCTATCCAAGGTGTTGAATCTGTTAACTCAAATTCTGTTATACTTTGTAAAGAATAACTGTTATCTATTGAGGCGGCAATTTCAGGTGCAATTAGATCATCAGGTGAACCGGCACTATCACTATAAACTCCTAGTTTCCAATTTTGAGTGCTAGTATAAACTCTAACTGCAATTTGGTTATACCTATCACCTGCATAACCGCCTGAACCTTTCGCACAAAGCATATCGGTATCTCCAAAATTCCCATGAGATGTTGATTCTGGAGATACTTCTATCGTTTCTCCGTCTTGAGCTGGTCTTGAATACAATATTGATGAATTAATTAAAAATCCACAAGCCATAACATGATCAGGTGGAATTAAATTTTTTAACTTGTTCTTTAAATTGTCATGGTTAAATATTTCAGAAGAATGATATTTTTCATTCTGATTTAAAAACCATTTTTTAAAACTTACAGGTAATAATTTTTTATAATCTGCTTCTTCTATTTCTGACAAGTAAGAATTTAAAACCTTGTTATGAACTCTATCTGATTCATCTTTAAGACTTTTTGGAAATCTCATTTCATAATTATGGGGAATTTTCATAAATGTCTCACTATGAATTGACATTTTACTTTTTAATTTTTTTAATAAAAATGGTAAATCATATAGATCCATTAAGCTCTAATCCCAATCAAAGTAACTTTTAATCCGGTTCCGGCATTGGATGATCCTATTTGATCAATGTCTATTGTTATCAGTGCGTTAGCTGCTAATGCAACATCACTTATCACCGGTGCGGTACCGCCTACACTTGTAGTTGATCCTATTGCAATAGTTAATTTTGTTGATAGTATTGTTGAACCGGCTTCATTAACATCCATTGTAAGAATTGCACCCGTTGGGGCTTGATTACATGAGGCTGTAATACCACCAGCTCCAGCGTTTAAAGTAAATGCGTAAGGCATTCTGAACGATATTTTCGCTGTGCCGGTAGTTAATGCGGTTGTTTCATCACTACACGCAATAATAAAACTTTGTTGCTTTGCTTCTGCAACATCAGCGGCACTAGCACCGGCTTTAATTAATGCAGATAGAAAATTATTTGAACCCATTTTAATAATTACCGCCTGTGAATAATTCCGGTCTTTTCTTTCTTAGTAAATCCCTTAACTCTCTAAAACATTGATTCCTCTCCTGAATGTTATTATCTAATTTACGAATTAATAGATGACCTAATTTTATTTTAGATAGTTTGATGAATATTTTATTTAAAAATACTATCTTTGCGTTATATGCAGTTAATTTTAATTCTAAATCCGCTTCATTAGACACGATTAGACATCTCCCCTGATCCATTACAGTGTAAACAGTGTGATTTTTG
>CAXBID010000398.1:0-2815 GCA_963975495.1 uncultured Flavobacteriaceae bacterium
ATTTGCTAAATTAGGTGCTTAAACACGCCACTAATCATACACAAAACCGTTGGCAATAATATAAGAAAACCGAAAAACAAATGGAAAAACCGATTAGCAGATTAATTGATAGTGTTGGAGTTGCAACATTTGTGAAATATTTTAAACAATTTTATAATTTGCATAAAGGAAGAACAACTAAAAGCAAAATTGCAGAACTTTTTGGAGAAAATTCAGAAAATTGGTCAGACGGTTCAATGACAACAAAAATAAATGTTGGATTAAAAATTTTTACATTAAATCGTGAATTAGAAGCAATTGACCATATTTTGTATGTTAAAAAAACAGGGAATATCCCGAACGGAATTGCAATCAAAAGACAAGCGGAATTAATAAAAAAATCTCTGACTGAAAGTTGATTTTTTAATTCGGAGGATATTTTCACAACCGAATTAGATAAACAAAATTACCTAAAATCGGATTTATGACTGAAAATCTGAATAAAAAAAAAGAATTGAATAAAAATACTATTGCCAACACCGTATATAAAAAATTGCTGGTGTTTGGCTTAAATAAAAGTCGTTGCTTGTTTTGTTACGTCTGATTTTCCTTCGGAAAATCCTCGCACACAAACACGCAACTTTCCATATACATAAACGTTGGCATTCATTGTGAAATTCCGTTCCAAAACCGAATTTCCGTCTAAAATTTAAGGTCCTATAAATCGGAATTGAATAAAAATATGCGGAATTTTTTACTCAAACGTGGACTGAAAAGCACAACGGAATTCGAGAAATCTTGCGGAACTGAAAAACGGAACGTGGATTAAAAAACTGACTGAAAACCGTTACGGATTTTTCACTCAAACGGAATTGACAAATCACATCTGACTTTCACTCAAGCGGAAAAATATAAAACGGACTTTTTGCCGACTGAAAACTCGGATTTAAAAGCAGAAACGGAATAAAATTAGCTGAATAAAAAACAACGAAATGCCAACACCGTATAAAAATAATTGCTACTTTAGTGCTTAATCAAAGGTCGTTGCGCTTTTGTTACGTCTGATTTTCCTGCGGAAAATCCTCGCACACAAAACCGCAACTATTCTTATACCAACACGTTAGCAAACAGTTGAAAAATGAACGATACGGAATTACAGAAATACTCAGAAACTTGTGATATAGTTAGAGGAATGATAATTACAACAGGATATAAAATCGAGTTGGCTATTTCAACCTCATTAACAAGCTATTTCGCAAAAGAAAAAACTGAATCTGATTTCTTTAGATTTTTTATGACCGACACCTTAACTTTTGAAAACAAAAAATATATTTTTTCATCACTTCGCAAGAATAAAAAACTTATACTAGAAAAAGACTATAAATTATTAGTGTCTAACATAGATTACGTTCAAAATGTAAGGAACTTAATGGCTCATTCTGATATAGTTATTAATGAAAAAACTTTAGATAAATTCAAAGAAAACCAACTGACTTTTAAAAACTTAACCCATAAATATTGTGAAAGAGATATTTTAATCAATATTGGAGAATCTTTCGTCGAATTTAGAGAAAGGCGAGTCTTTTCCGTTAACGAATTTACTAAAACTTCGTATAGAATTGGGCAAGTGCTTAAAATCTGAATTTAAAGCCCAATCTAATCTTTGCTGAATAGTAACTTCAACATTACCATTTTCGTCAACTTTAATATTTTCATTATCACTAATAAACAAAATAAAACCGATTTGCTAACATCGTGTATAATTAATTGCTACTCTTTGCAACACCTTAATTACTGCTTCTTTGCATAGTGTATTGTTAATATTGAAAGTAATTTAACCATCAATCGCAACTAATCATACACGTAACACGTTACCACACATTAAAACCGAATGATTTGCCAAATAGTTAAAGCCTGTGCTTCCGAAGTTTTTAAGTGGATTTCTCAACAAGATGAAATTGGAGAGGAATCAATTACTGATTGGATGCTATATAAAATAAATGATTTATCACCTCAAATAATTTATAAGCAATTCAATAGATTTGATGAAGCTCGTATTACTGGAGCCGATTTTGAATTTTGGATTTTAACGAATACTCAAAACTTCAAAGGAAGAGTACAAGCCAAAAGATTACGGCCGAATAAAGACTTATATTCGAGCATTGCTTATGCGAATGATTACGGATTGCAAATTGAAAAGCTAATTCGCGATTCTAATCGTAATGGTTTTAAAGCATTGTACGCATTTTACAATAATGAAAATCATAATAGTCTTTGCCAAAATAATATTCAAAATGAAGGTGTTTATTTTTCAGACGCAAAAACATTACATAGAAAGATTATTCTTGCACCTAGAACACAGATTAGTTCGTCAGAACTAATAGCGGAATCAACGCCTTTTTCGTGTTGGTTTTGTTGTCCATTAAGTCATTCCAGAGGACGGAATAGTTTATCTGATTTTATAGAAAGATATTTTACCGACACTGAACAAACAAGCGAACAAAATATAACTGGTTTGACCAATGAAATTCCGAATTATGTTGAGGAAGCTGTGAATTATGTAAACAGACAAAAAGGAAATGGAATTATCGATTTTGACTTTGAGCGTGAATATAGATTAAGCGGAATTAATGGATTGCTAATTATTGATAATCGAAAAAAATAACGTGTGGTAACAACGTGTATAATTCATTGCTAGTTATAGCTTACTTACGAAAGTCCTCGCGGACTTTCTATCTGTGATTTATTTGCTAACTTTAGTGCTTAAACACGCAACGAAATCATACACAAACACGTTGTGGTGCATTAAAACTCACTCTACTGAAAACTTAATCTG
>CAXBID010000399.1:0-2814 GCA_963975495.1 uncultured Flavobacteriaceae bacterium
AAGGAAAAATTCCGCACGGTTGAAAATGGCGGTATCGGAGATGGTCCAATTGTTCCTAAAGACAGGCCTTATCAAATGTTTATTTTTAGCAATTGTAAAAGAATAACCATTAAAGACATTTTTATAACGCAAGCCCCCATGTGGACGATGCATTTTGCCGATTGCGACGGGGTTTTAGTTGACGGTATTCGTCTTTGGACCAATATGCTTGCACCAAATGTAGATGGTATTGATATAACCTCCTGTAAAAATGTAATCATTACAAACTGTGATATTCGTTCAGCTGACGATGCTATTGCAATTGTAGGTTACGATCATCATTTTCAAATTCCAGGGTTCAAAAATTTGCGCCATACTTCCGAAAATATAAATGTGAGCAATTGTAACTTGCAATCCAATTCAAGTGGCATTCGTATTGGTTTTCTAGATCAAAATTCAGTTCGCAATATTAATATTTCCAACTGTAATATAACGAATTCAAATAGAGGCATCGGAATATTTGTTCGGGACGAAGGTTCCTTGGAAAACATCAATATATCAAATATAAATATTGAAACCAAATTGCGAACAGGTGATTGGTGGGGCAATGGAGAGCCTATTCATATCTCTACAGTTTGAGGAAACAAAAACGTAAAATTGGGAACTATTAAAAACGTAACCTTCAACAACATAACGTGCAAAGCTGAAAACGGAATTTTACTTTATGGTTCTGATGAAAGTATTCTTGAAAACATTTCTTTCAAAAATATTAAATTCGAACTTGTAGACAGTAAACTGAATGATGTAGCCGGTGGGAATATTGATTTACGTGGTTGTGCTGCCGAAAAACAGTTGTTCGAACATGATATCCCAGGGATATATGCGCAATATGTAAAAGGTTTGACAATTGATGACTTCAAATTAACTTGGACAGGTACCAGAATGCCTTACTTTACCAATGGCATCGAAATTAATAATTTCAACGATGTTCGCATTGAAAATTTTAAAGGATCTGGATCTCCAATAAACAAAAAGGCAGTTTCTATTTTACTTGAAAACGGAACAAACGCAGTTATTAATGTTGATGAAACACTTCTTATTAAAAAGAACAATGTAAAAAAATAACCTTTTGATTGAAACTATAAGTTAAATATCTATTTCATGATTATTACCAATTTTAAATATAATAATACTTTATTGGAAATGTTTTTAAACCCTAATTGATTGATTTCTATAGGGTTTTGATAGAATACCATTATATAGTAAAAGGGCTTTAGTTTAATTTTGAGTCACTAATTTTAAACTATATAATTATGAAAACAAGATTACTATTATTTTTATCATTTTTAATGATTACAGCATTGACATTTGTGAATGCACAGACAGGAACGGTTAATATTGTATCGATTCCGGCCACTATAGAAGCGGGTACTTCTGGAGCTATTGAGGTAACTTATACTTCTGATATAGCTTGTAAATTAAATATAACGCTAAGAGAAACTAAGCCAAATGAAACATCAGCGGATTGGGACTCTTGGAACGGACAAATGGATGTTGCTGGTTTAGTTGCCACTAGTACACCAACCACGGTAACTTTCAATTACAATATTGCGGGTGGGCAAACACCTTCTTCAGGTTTGGCATCTGGCGTTCAATATACGTTTGCTTTTAAATTGGTAGGAGATAACGCCGAAGGCAATTTTGGTTTTAATGATGGACAAGCTGCAAATCTTGTAGAAATTACGGCACCATCATCGGTTGTAAACAGTGTCAATTTTACTTCGGTACCAACTACTATTGCAGCTGGAGATGATTTACTTGCCAATTTTGAATATACCTTAGTGAATGAAGGTAAGGTAAAGGTTGATGTTAGAAAATATGATGGAGACACATATATTAATAATGCTAGTGCTTTAGTTGCAGAGGCATTTATAAACCCAGCAGCCGCTACAACCATTACGCCGGTAGCAGATTCAAAAACGCTGACCATAGACGAATCAACACCCATAAGTTCTTCATTATCTGGAAATGAAAACTATAAATTAGTGGTTGGGATTTATGATAGTGCATGGAAATCTATTATGGAAGTTAAAAGGGATTTAACTATTACTGCTTCTCTTGGCATTGATGATGCGAAAGAAGATGGGTTTGCATTTTATCCAAATCCTGTTGAAGATGTTTTAATGATAAAATCGAATAAATTATTTGCGAAGACTATTAATATTATCGATATGACTGGTAGAACAATAAGAGTTATAAATAACGCTGAGAATTTAAAATCCATCGATGTTTCAGATTTTAAAAATGGGCTTTACATTCTAAATATTGATAATAAGAAACAATATAAGTTTTTGAAAAAATAAGTGCTAAAAGAACATCTTTATATTTTTAAAAGAGGCTATCTTATTTTTTAGATAGTCTCTTGTTATTGAACTCGTTTAAACTTTTATGATTGGCTAAAACCCGCCTGCCGGACGGGCAGGAATTGCTCTTTTGCACCCTTTTTTCGCCTTTTATTTGTTCCGTAACGATGCTATGCAACAAATAAAAGCCTTCAAATAGTCACAAAATGTCTATCCCGATAGCTCGGACGCTATAATCCAAAAAGTTTAAACGAGTTCATTTGTAAAACAACACTTTAGTGTTTTTTTTTTGATAAGATTTTGAAACATTGTTGTCCGATTAAAAATAGTTCGTTTAAAGAAAACCTTTGCGAACACAGGGTTTTCAAGGCTTATAAAAAAGAGGGGCTTGCTTTTTGCGTCCCGGTAGCTATCGGGAGAAAAATTTTATTTTTTAGAAAGTTATGAATTTAAAGTTCACTGTTTATCAATT
>CAXBID010000400.1:0-2791 GCA_963975495.1 uncultured Flavobacteriaceae bacterium
TAACAGCGTTATTTCTTGTTCTTTTTTTTCGGTTTGGTATTTGGTTTCTATATCATCTAACGAAGTTCTTCTTGAGACGGAAATTGCAGAGTCATTCATTACTTTATGCTTTAATAAATAATTAAAAGCATTTTTGTAATCACCAAGGTTCTCATAGGAATCATAGATTATTTTATTTATAGATGATAGCCTTCCGTAGTCAACAGATTCAAATGAATTAAATAGTTCTGCACTTTTCTTTTCATGAAAAATTGCTTCTTCATATTTTCCTATATTGAACAAATGCCTTCCAAAACTCCAATTACCAATGGCCATTTCTTTAGGGATTCCTGAATTGTTTCTAAGCTCAAAATATTTCCGCATATAAAATGTAGATTTTTCCTCATTACCGACACCCAAATAACCCACTCCAAGGGCATAATATAAATCTTTTATATATCTGCTTTTATTAGAAATATATTCATTTGCTTTTTTAAAATAAGATTGTGCTTCTACACTTCTTTTTTTAGCATTTTCAATATGACCTAGCCTTATATAAATATACCCTTGCTTAGAAGAATCTTTAAGCTGCTGTGCCACTTTAAGTGCTTCTAAATAATATGTCCAAACCTTTTTCAAACTTTCTGAATCATTAATATCTTCAATTAACCTCAAATGAACATTACCCATACTTAGTCTTGTAGAATATAGGATATGGTTTTTGATGTTTTTTGATATTAAAATCGAATCAGCTTTTTGATAATTGAGCAATGCAATTGAGCTATCCCATTTTACATAGTTTATATTTCCTAATATAAAATATGCCCTTGCTAAGACTTCTGGGTTTTTTGAAGACAAAGCGTGTTCAATAGATAATGCTATTATGTTTTCGGCTTTTTCAATTTCCATCGAAGCTCTATAATATTCAGACAAATCACTTTCATATGTAGATTTTAATGCTAAATCTGACGTGTTTTTAATTAACAGAAGTAGTGAATCAACTTTTTGTTGATTTTGTCCAAAACAAAACCATGAAATAAAAAAGAAAAGGGTTAAGTGTGTGAATTTCATAAATACAATTAATAGCTTTATAAATATACACAAATAATTAATTGCCAATTAATTACATCTATTTATATTTTACCGAACCATCAAATTACTCTATAAATCATAAAAAAACCGCTACAAAACAAATGTAGCGGTTCAATTATTATCGATTAAATAAAAATATTAACCTAGAACAGATTTAATAACTTCTACCATTTTATTGGCTCGTTCTTTAATCTGTTCCTCTGTCCAAGATAATTTAATCAAACAAGAAATATTCCGTCCAATATAATGATCTGATTGCTTGAATGTTTTATTTTGAAGATATTCCAATCCTTTTTTAACTTCTGAAGAAATTGGATATAATGATTTTAAGTTTTTTAAATGATCCCATTTACGAATATAATGCCAGTTATTATCATAATAATGAAAACAGGCATCCACCCCATTTTGTTTAAACCCATCTGAAACTTTGCGAGCCATCTCTAAATCCGGTAAAAAGAAACTTAAGAACGAATAGTTCTCCTCACCGCCTTCAGGAACGGTTCTAAAAATCACTTCTGGAATTTGAGATAATGTTTCACGGATGATTGTATAGTTCTTTTTCTGAATTGCTAAAAACTCAGGCAGTCTTTTTATTTGCGCCAAACCAACGGCTGCATTAAGTTCTGAAATTCTGAAATTATAACCTAAAAACGGATGGGTTTCTGCACCTCTATCGTTACCAATATGATCGTGTCCATGGTCACTGTAATGATCGGCATTTGTATAGTATTCCTTATTATTTGTGATTACTGCACCACCTTCACCACAGGTTATGGTTTTTACAAAATCGAATGAAAAGCAACCTAAATCGCCTATACTTCCTAAGGGTTTCCCTTTGTAGGCGCCACCAATGGCTTGACATGCATCTTCTATTAAAATTAAATTATGTTTGTTACAAATAATTTGTAATTCATCCATTCGCCCCATACTTCCACACATCTGCACCACCATTATCGCTTTTGTTTTGGGGGTTATGGCTGCTTCAACTGCTTTAGGATCCAACGTTAATGTATCATCGATATCTACTAAAACCGGAATAGCGCCAAGCATCATGATAGCTTCAAAACTGGCAACAAAAGTAAATGTTGGCATAATCACCTCGTCGCCTGCTCCTACGCCTGCTGATGCTAATGCTACCGAAACGGCAGCTGTTCCACTTGATACTAATTGCACGTGTTTAGAATCAAAGGTTTTTTGTAATTCGGTTTCCAGTTCTTTGGCTTTCCAATGGCCATTGCGCATGCCATCAAAACCGTAGCGCATAAGCACACCGTTATCTAAAACATCGTTTACTTGTTTGCGTTCTAAATCTCCAAATAATTCAAATCCTGGCATATTGTATATTTTTAATCTTTAATGTTCATTGAAACTGCTTTTGCGTTAGGGATTGCAGTGAAAATCCTTTTTGTGAGGCACGAGCAAAAAGATTGTAACGTAAAGCCCGACCTCCCGATAGCTATCGGGAGTGGTAACGCCCTAACAATTATTTTTCTATAATTCTATAACCGTCTCTTCAATTGGTTTTCTAACCTTTTTTAATGAAGCGAACATATCATCATCTGCTCTATACCCAACCGGTAAAAGCAAGACAGATTTTAAATTTTTATCATTCAATTTCAGTAAATCATCATAAGCGCTTGCTACAAAACCTTCCATCGGGCAAGCATCAATACCTTCCATAGCACAAACGGTCATTAAATTTCCCAAGGCAATATATGCT
>CAXBID010000401.1:0-2790 GCA_963975495.1 uncultured Flavobacteriaceae bacterium
TAGAATAATTTCAAGTTATCGTATTTTAGTATTTTACATGTTTTTATTCAATTTTGTCCTGTTCTTAGATCTTACATATTTATGCGACTGCTCAATTTCACCATTATTAAATTAACGTTTTGCCTTATCATAGGCATCATTATCGGGTATGTTTTTAATATTTCTTTATCGATAACATTATACACAACTGGATTTTTTTTAGTCACTTTGTTCATTAGTTTTTTAATTGCTAAAAACCAATTTGTCAAAACCATTTGGTTTGGTGCCTTGGCTTTTTTTTCAATGATTTCTGTTGGGGTTTTAACCACTAATTTTCACAATCAAAAAAACTTTTCCAATCATTATACCAATCAAGTTTCGGCAAACAGTGATTCTTTAAAAACCATCACATTTAGAATACGAGAGGTTTTAAAACCTGGAAATTATTATGATAAATATGTTATTGATATTTTAAATGTAGATGGTAATAAAACCACTGGAAAATCGCTTTTAAATATTGAAAAAGACAACTTGGAAATGCCATTGAAAGTGGATGCTATTTACATTTCGAAAACGGAATTTAAAAACTTAATTCACCCATTAAATCCGCATCAGTTTGATTACAAAAACTACCTAGAGAAAAAATATATTTACCATCAGTTATTTATACCAAATCAATCCCTTTTGGAAGTTAGCTCAAATACACACAGCCTTTTTGGTGTTGCTAATAGTATTCGGGATTATATTAATTTAAAATTAAAAGCTTATGATTTTGAACCTGATGAATTGGCAATTATAAATGCGCTTCTATTAGGGCAACGGCAAGATATTAGTGCGGAAGTTTACTCTAGCTACACCAACGCTGGCGCTATACATATTTTAGCAGTTTCTGGTTTGCATGTTGGTATTATTCTTTTAATATTAAGTTTTACCTTAAAACCCTTAGAGCGTTTTAAACATGGCAAACTTATAAAAACAGTGTTACTGGTGCTCTTTTTATGGAGTTTTGCATTGATAGCTGGCTTATCTGCTTCGGTTACTCGCGCTGTTACTATGTTTAGTATTGTAGCTATAGCTTTAAACCTTAAACGTCCAACCAATATTTATAATACGCTGGCCATTTCCATGTTTATTATTTTACTTTTTAAACCTATGTTTTTGTTTGATGTTGGTTTTCAGTTAAGTTATTTAGCGGTTTTTGCCATTGTTGCCATTGACCCTTATTTGTATAATTTATGGCGACCAAAAAATTGGTTATTGGATAAATATTGGCATACATTGACTATAACCGTTTCAGCGCAATTTGGAATTATCCCAATTAGTTTATACTATTTTCATCAGTTTCCTGGTTTGTTTTTTATTTCGAATTTGGTTATCATTCCATTATTGGGTATCATTTTAGGTTTTGGGATACTCGTTATCATTCTTGCTGCTTTAAACTTGCTTCCCCAATTTATCGCCAATATTTTTGGTTATATCATTGGGTTGATGAATAGTTTTGTAGGCTGGGTTTCAAAACAAGAAGCGTTTCTGTTCAAGGATATTCCTTTTAGCATCCTTTATGTTTTAGCGTCTTATTTACTTCTCATTTTTGGTATTTCATTCATTATTAAAAAACGAAATCTTTATTTAAAGTTAGGGCTTTTAAGTATCATTATTTTTCAATGTGTATTGCTTTATACTAATTACAACAAACCCCAAAATGAGTTTGTCGTATTTCATAAAAGTCGATTTAGCCTAATCGGGAATACTGTTAATAACAAAATTATGGTCGCACATGATTTTGATAGTATTACAACACCAGAAAACAACATTATTAAAGATTATGTTGTTGGAAATCATATTACAAACATTCAAAAGGATTCGCTTGAATCTATTTATAAACTGAATAAAAAAATACTATTAGTTATTGATAGTCTGGGAATTTATAATGTAAAATCGTTCTCCCCGGATTATATCTTATTAAGGCAATCGCCCAAAATAAATTTGAATAGATTAATCGATTCCATAAAACCAAAGCACATTATTGCTGATGGTAGTAATTACAAATCGTATGTGGAACGTTGGGAAGCTGTTTGCTTAAAAAGAGAACTCCCTTTTCACCAAACGAGTACAAAGGGAGCTTTTATAATTAAGTACTAAGTACATGACAAAAATTGAAACATATATTTTAAGTCGTTAATTATCAATAGTTTTATGATTTTGAATGTTTCAGTAAGATTACTATCATTTAATGAACGTTAAACTAATTTTTGTCATGTACAAAAAATTAAGTATTAAAAAGACATTAATTTGCTTTAATAATATTATTCGCAACTTCTAGCCATTTACTTGCACCTCCTTTAATATAACCTGTTTTTCCTAGATTATTTAAATTCATTTTTCCATCCGTCAATTTTTCTGGATTCACAAAATATACTGAAGGATAACCTCTTACTTGAAACAGGCTTTGCAATTGTCGGTTTTGCACCTTAATTGTTTCATCCTGCGGTGTTCGTCGAGGAAAATCTAATTCTACTAGAACCACATTTTCATTTGCCCACTTCTCAAAACCAGAAGTTTTTAAAACTTCATTTTGTAATTTCATACACCATCCGCACCAATCTGAACCCGTAAAAAACAGTAACATCTTTTTATTCTCTATGATAGCGACATCTATTGCTTTTTCCATATCTGTATGCCAAATCAATTTTTGTGCAAAACCATTAACTGACATTACAACAGTTAAAAATAATATAAGTGCTATTCTCTTCATTTATTTACAAATTAGTGCGTATCCAACCATTGTTTTTATGGATGAAAAAGCGGATG
>CAXBID010000402.1:0-2742 GCA_963975495.1 uncultured Flavobacteriaceae bacterium
GAATCACTAAATTATGTCAAAATGCAGCTTAATGGGAAATTTGTCGTGCACCCAATCTCACCAAAATCTACAGAATGAATAATGACTTTACAAGAGTGATTAGTACCAAACTTAATATTTGCTAAGTTATTCAAAACTCGGTAATACATTATTGTAGACTCTGGAGTTATTCCGCCTATTAAACCTATAGTTTGCATGTGTTTATATTTGTTGTTTCTAAATTTAGAGCTTTAAAACCAGTGTGCGAATTTTTATTGCACAAAAAAATGGACACAAAAAAACCTCAAGTTTTAAAACTTGAGGTTTTGTACTTAAGTGTTATATTAAGTTGTTTACTTTAAAGTAAACTCTGATGTTGATACTAAATCTTTATCATTAAAAACATTAACTATGTAACGTCCTTTTTCAAAATCACCTTTTGATGTTACAAACTCACATATATTAAGGTTTGCATTTTCATAGTTAAATTTACTAATAACGCTATAGTTTAAGGTTTTGTCATCAAATTGTACTTGTTCGTTTAAACCTAAAGTATTATTTTTAGGATCTATAACTTGAATGTACAATTCTTGATCACCAGCTTGCACTAATTTATTTTTTGAAACTGTAAAACATACTCTAACTTTATCAGAACGACTTGCTCTTTCAGTAGGAATTATTTTCCCAGAAGTTCTTTCAATTACACCATAGCCTTTTAAATCTACTGTGTTTAATACTGATGCATTTTCAACAACTTCAGCTAAAGCCGTATTTTGTACCAATAAAGAATCTGTAAACACAGTACGCTCTTCTAAACGAACACGAGTACTATCCAAAGATGTTGCTAAGTATGAGTTCTCAACTCTTAATGAATCATTTTGAGCCAATAATACATCCATTTCTTTCTGTAATGATGCATATTTAGTTTTATATCTCCACAAACTTTTTACGTTAGTTTCAGATATTTTCAATGAATCTATAAGTCCTTGAATACGTCCTCTAGCTTCAATTAAGTTAGCATTTGCAATATCATTTTCGCCTATAGCTTCATCATATTGTTTAGCCATTGCGTTTAAATCGTTCATTACTAATTGCTTCTCTTCAGTAAGTTCTTTTTGAGTATCATTACTTTTCTTGTAAAGGTTCATGGTATAAAAACCTGTTGCTAAAAATAAAACTATAGCTATTCCCAAAGCTATTTTTAGTCCCATACTATTTTTGTTGTCTTCCATAATTACTTGTTTTTTGATGTTTTTAAAAATTCTACCCTTGTTTTTAATTTTAATACTTTAAATTTTTCAATGCCATAAATAAATAATGATGTATTTTTAATTCAAAATTTATTTGTTCCTATGGATAAACTCGTTTTATTTAACTCTGCTACTCGCAATAAATTATTAAACAAACGCTCAGGTGAATCCAAATTTGGACAAAACGTTCAAATGTTATCCAGCATCTCCAATATATACGAACAACTTAAAAATTTGGATGTTACGCATGTAATAATTGGTTTGCCCGAGGATGTTGGAATATTTGCCAATTATGGTAATACTGGGGCTTCAAAGGCCTGGGAACCCTTCATGAAAAATTTGATAAATATTCAAAATAACGAGTTTATTAAAGCCGATAAGGTTCTAATCTTAGGACATTTAAACTTTTCTGATGAGCTCTTGCAGATTTCAAAACTAAATCAATCGAAAAAAAAGGATGTTGAAAAAGCCAGAGCTATAGTAAAAAATATTGATACTCATGTCACCCATAGTATTCATCAAATTGTTTTGGCTGGGAAAAAACCAATTATTATTGGTGGCGGACACAACAATGCTTATGGAAATATAAAAGGTACTTCTTTAGCTTTAGGCAAACCTATCAATGCTATTAATTTTGATGCGCATTCCGATTTTAGACCAGAAGAAGGGCGACACAGTGGAAATGGTTTTAGTTACGCTTACGCTGAAGGGTTTCTCAAAAACTATTTTGTGTTCGGTTTGCATGAAAACTACACGTCTGATAAATTACTGAAAACATTGAAAAAATTCAAATTCATTAAATACAACACCTTTGAAGCCATAGAAATTAAAAAAGAATTAAAGTTTAAAGATGAAATGCAACTGGCACTAAACCATATTGAAAGTAGCCCATTTGGTATTGAAATTGATTGTGATGCCATACAAAATATACCCAGTAGTGCCATGACACCAAGTGGATTTAGCACAAATAAAACCCGAAGCTTTTTAAATTTCTTTGCAAAACATGAAAACGCATGTTATTTACATATTTGTGAAGCGTCACCAAAAAAGAAATCAGCACAACAAGTTGGCAAGCTTATTACCTATTTGGTTACCGATTTTATAAAAACCTCATGAATTTAAGTATAGTTTCTTTTAAAAATGAATTTTCCAGAGCCTTTTATAAATTAAACATTGAATGGCTTAAAACATTTTTTTATGTAGAACCTTATGATGAGGAAGTTTTAAGTAACCCCTGATAAATATATTATAAGTAAAGGCGGACATATATTTTTTGCAGAACTAGAAAATAATGTTGTTGGCACAGTAGCACTAATGCCTTTGGGAGATAAAGGTTATTTTGAACTTACAAAAATGGCAGTTTCCCCAGAACATCGCGGGCATAAAATTGGTCAGCAATTAATGTAATACTGTATTGATTTTGCTAAGAAAAATAATATACCAAAACTTATAATCTACTGTATCCATCCGAGCAACTACATGCTTTTGATTTTATGAAAATTGTGAGGTAGTA
>CAXBID010000403.1:0-2732 GCA_963975495.1 uncultured Flavobacteriaceae bacterium
ATTAGAACAGAGATTAGCTTAAAGACAAGTCGTTCCACCCCATTCCTCTACATTACGCGAAAAACTTCATTCCGAGAAAAGCGGTTCACTAAACCATCTTGAACACAATCGCAGAAAAAGCGACAGCGTTCGCTAAGCAAAAAGATTACCACAACCTATTTCTTCACAAAGTTTAAAATTCTGTCCGAGACGAACTGCATAACCGTTCGCTTACTCACTTTTATAAGTTCTTACTCGTTCACAATTTTAGTGTCAGTTACCGAAAAGGTAACGGCGATGGCGCTATGGGAAGTAAGTGAATGAATTTGAATTGAGGTCTAATCTGTATCATTTTGCCACAAATAAAAGCGTTAACATTAAGATAATATAGTATTTCATGTCAAATGAAAAGGAAAACGCTTAAGATATAATAAGTATGTGTTATTAAACGGAAATATATATCAAATTACATCAAATAGAACCATTTAAAATGAATATGAAAATTAGTTTATTTAAATGATTGTCAGGTGTTTGTAAATTATTAACTTCACTTTATTACTAAAAAACTATGGTAATGAAAGTAGCTAATTAGGCTTTTCAGCTTTGGTTGAAAAGTATTAAGATCCTGAAATGAAATGAAGGAATCGTATAGCAAGAGGGTAACACGCTTCGCGATGTTACGTTTATACGATTTTTGCTATAAACATAGCGTTTATAGGGTTTAGCATAGTTTTTAGGTTTTTCGAGATTTTGTTATAAACGCTACTTTTTACTAAAAACACTTTGTAACCACCGTAAACAGGTAATTTTTTTACTAAAAACTATGGATAAAGGATTTGAAAACGAAGAATTTGAAACGCTAAAGATTAAGAAGTCTGTGGCTAATGACTTTAGAAAATTTAGTAAAATGTTGTCGAAATCCCAATCGATGACACTACTTTTAATGATGAACTTTTTCAATGAAAACGGTATTTCCCCGGTAGAGTCAATAGGACCAAATATGGAAACATTAGAAAAGCGACTTTCATTACTCATTAAGAAACGGATGAACGGAATGATTGCCATAATGAAAGACATTGAAAAAAACCAGACCAAACCGACGGTGGCAATGATGCAATCTCTTTTTGAACAAGCAGAACCACCCAAGGAAAAATTGATTTTAGAAAAAAAGTATTTTGAGGAAAAGAAAGAAGTTAAATATACAGCAAAGAAATTCATTGATAAGTATGACTAATGGAAAGAGTAAACTATATTATTCAGCTAAACGCAATTTTTGAACGCTTCAATAAGGATGCTCGAATTAGACAAGGTCATATAACATTGTATCTGGCATTTTTTCAAAAATGGAATCGAGAATTTTTCAAAAAGACCATAACCATCAACAGAGAATTGATTATGGAAAAAGCAAAATTTAAATCAAAAACGACTTATCACAATTATCTGAATGATCTTAATAACTGGGGCTATTTAAAATATTTTCCATCATACCACCCAGCTAGAGGTTCTAAAATTAAGATGGTCATTTTTTGTGGCCAACCAGTCCAAAATTTGGACAACTGCGTCCCAGAACTAGGCCAAAATTTGGTATCTTCTTATAAACATAAAACAAAAGAAAACTTTAATAAACTGGCAAGGCCAAAAAATGAATTAGAAGTTTTTGAATTTTTTAAGAAGAATAGTTGGCCTGAAAAAGAAGGGCGAAAATTTTATGCATATTATGAAACAAAAAATTGGAAGCTTAGTAGAGGCCTAAACATTCAAAACTGGAAAGAGAGCGCTAAAAATTTTGTTGAGAAAGGTTTTATAATAAAAGAGGAATACACCAGTCCATTTTCTGGCTATGTGGATAACTTGAAGAATAATAACGTTAAAGATTATGATATTCCATTATAATTAGATATCAAAAGTTTATTACGCTGTCTAAAGCATCATCAGCATCTTTATGCATAAAGTTAGCTTGATAGTTGATAGTGGTGGTAATTGAGGAATGACGATATAGCTTTTGAAGCATCTTAATAGGGATTTTATCCTCAGAGATATTACCAAAGCTATGGCGGGCAATGTGCATGGTAACTTTCTTATTAATTTCAGCCTTTTCCGCAACCCTTGCTAAATACTTATTTAACATTGTTGTTGCAGCGTTAACTTTTCTAAAGACATCCTTTGATTCTCTAAGATTAACCATTTTCATCTCTGGAAAAATAAAATCATTATCGTCCAGTTTATTAATCGAGTATTGTTCTAAAATAGGAAAAGCTTTTTCAGGTATCTTTAATGATAATAATTTTGAGTTTTTATTCATACGATAGTTAAGTCTATTGTCGGAAATATCAGACCACCTAATTTTGAGTACATCAGCAACACGTATGCCAGCAAAATAGAAACTAAAAAGCCAAATATTTCTTGCATGTATTTCGTTTTCAGTTAAACTTTTGACACTTTCTAAAGCAATAAGCTCTTCCTTATTTAACCCAATTTTTTGACTTTCTGGAAATTTAATTTGAATTCTATCTGACCCGAAAGGGTATAATTTTCTATCGACAATTCCTAACTTGATGGCTCTATTATATATAGTTCTTATTACAACAAGGTTGTTGACTATAGATCTTTCAGATAAACCAATCTTCGTTCTTAAATGTGTTTTAAAATTTCTGAGGAATTGTTCATCAATTTCTTGAAAGGAAAGTTGATTTGATTTTGAAAGTGTCAAAAGTTTAACTGAAAACGAAATACATGCAAGAAATATTTGGCTT
>CAXBID010000404.1:0-2723 GCA_963975495.1 uncultured Flavobacteriaceae bacterium
AGCAATCGAAGTTTCAGTAAACCATCCATTTCCACTAAATTCGTGGTAGAACCTAATATTTAACATACTCAACAATTTCCAAGCCATAACCAATTAAACCAACGCGTTTGGTTTGTTCTGAATTTGAAATAATTCGCAGTTTATGTATGTTTAGATCATGAAGTATTTGTGCGCCAATTCCAAAATCTCTTGAATCCATGTCAATTCTAGGTGCTTTTGCTATGTTGTTTGGTTTTTGGTTTTTCTTTAAAAAATCCAATCGTTTTAAAATATTCATGGATTGTACCTCTTGATTAATGAATATAATAGCACCTTTACCTTCATCATTAATTACTTTAAACATGTCATCCAATTGCTTGTCAACATTATTGGTTAATGTTCCTAAAATGTCATTATTAATAAGCGTAGAATTAATTCGAGTAAGCACTTCGTCATTGTCTTTCCAAACACCTTTTGTTAAAGCTATATGGATTTGATTGTTAGTGGTTTGCTTATAAGCTCTTAATCTAAAGCTTCCAAAACGGGTTTCAATTTGAAAATCTTCTTTTTTATCAATTAATGAATCGTGCTGCATTCTATAGGCCACTAAATCTTCAATGGAAACAATTTTTAAATCAAGCTTTTTGGCAACCTTAATAAGCTCGGGTAAACGCGCCATTGAGCCATCTTCATTCATGATTTCCACAATTACACCTGCGGGTTGTAAGCCTGCCAATCGTGCAAAATCTATTGCGGCTTCTGTATGCCCCGTACGTCTTAACACACCACCTTCTTTGGCAACCAATGGAAATATATGCCCTGGTCTTGCCAGCTCAAAGGATTTTGTTGAAAGATCTATTAGGGATTTCACGGTTTTTGCTCTATCACTAGCTGAAATACCTGTAGTAACACCATTGCCTCTGAGGTCAACAGATACTGTAAATGCTGTTTCCATGGGGTCGGTATTGTTCCTAACCATCATATTTAGCTCTAGTTCTTTACAACGGTTCTCCGTTAATGGTGCACAAATAAGGCCGCGACCGTGCGTAGCCATAAAGTTTATCATTTCGGGGGTTACTTTATCGGCAGCAGCTACAAAATCACCTTCATTTTCTCTATTGGCATCATCTACAACAATAATTACTTTACCGTTTCTGATGTCTTCAATGGCATCATGAATAGTATTTAATTTAAACTTAGATGTGGCTGTATTAGTCATGGTTTGTGTAGTCATGTTGCAAAGATATTGCTTATTTTAAAGAATCTAAACAATTTTGTTTTAAGTCTTCTTTTATTTTCACCTTTAAAAAAGGGTATGCCATAAAGTAGAGTGGAAGTCCTATAATTAAAAGGACATTACTTGGTTGTTTTACTGATTTAGTTAAGTTTTTATAGAAACCAAATAACTTTAAAAGTGATTTTATATAATAAAGGCTGTAAAGAAAGAATGAAACTAAGCTTACTTTTAAGGACACCGATGCTACCGAAGGTAATTTATTGTTTTTGAATACAAAAAACAGTACTAACAAAACAGCACCAATGGAATAAAGTACAATGGCGAATGTTGAATAATATATATATTTTGATATTATTTTTTCCGATTTATCGTAGCTATTCGCTATGGTAATTCCTGAATCACGAAGTGCGGCTAATGATTTACCGTTTTTATTTAAAATTTTTATAGCCTCATAACGTATAGGTTCATCATGGCCTAAAGCTTTATAATTAGAAATAACGTTCAGTAATTTTTCTTCGCTATAGGCCGATAAAAACTTATAGTCAACACTGTCCTTAGGTTTTATATTAAACACTTTTTTAAGCGGTTCTATAATATTTCCAACCTCAAACAAACCTCTATCAGCAGTGGCACGTTTAGTTAAGTAAATACCAAGAGGCAGCATAATTAAAGTAGAAAACCAACTGGCTAAAACGGGATTAAATTCACCGTTTTTAGCACTATTAGTCGCAAAAATACCTATAAAGTGATAAGTTAAAAATAATAAGATAGCAATAACCATGGGTAAGCCAATACCGCCTTTTCTTATTAATGCCCCCAAAGGCGCACCAACAAAAAATAGAATAATACAAGCAAAGCCTAGAGCGAATTTTTCATGAAATGAAATAATATGTTTGTTAAAATTAATTCTGTCGTTTTTAAGACGAGGTGTTTTTTGAATTAAAACTTGTTTTGCACTTACAATAGCTTTTGAAGAAATATCAACTAACTGCGACTTCTTTTTTGTGTCAAAAACATCCAATATATTTCCTTTATAAACCGAGTCGATATTGGTTTTTTCCAAATCTATCTTTTTACTGTATTTGGATATACTAGAGCGCTGAAATAAATTTTTAGAAATACTTTCGTGTTCTTTTTGTCTATATTCTATAAGGGAGTCTAAAGCTTTGTCTAATCCAGAAATATTAAGCATACTATATCTGTCCGTATAAGATTTTTCATTAAAATCCACATCGTTCATTTGAGATAAATCAATGTTAATTATGTACTTATCAAAAGTGCTTTTTGCAAATGGTTTTTTGTTTCTACTTTTAAGTTCTTTAGGGAGTAAATCTTCGTAATAGTTTCCGTCATACAATATCAATTGTAAAACCCCAGAGCTTTCTTTAAAATAGAATTCCCCAGATTTTGCTTTTATTGTTTTAGCATTTGTTCTTCTATTGGATCCCTTTAGGTGTATAGTTACATTTTTTAAAAACTGATCATTATCGCCACTTTTACTTTCAAC
>CAXBID010000405.1:0-2713 GCA_963975495.1 uncultured Flavobacteriaceae bacterium
TTAGTCGAGCAGGTAAAACAGGTACTGTTCTTAGCTGCGAGACGTTGGCATTAATATTAACAAATATATAATTACCATGAAAAATCTATTATTATTTTTAATTCTTTTAGCTTGTACTAATTTAGTTCAATCACAAACTATGGGAACTATGACTGACCCAAGAGATGGGCAAACATACAAAACAGTGACATATAACATTGATGGTAAATCAATTACGTGGATGGCTGAAAATTTAAATTATGAAATAAATAATTCTTATGCATACGATAATGATAAAAATAACAGAGAAAAATATGGGTTGATGTACTCACGTGAGGCTGTAAAAAATGCATGTCCAAATCAATGGCGTCTTCCGTCAAGAAAAGAAGGGCAAGCCTTAACAGATGCCTTCGATACATCTGAACCAACTTTTCTAAATAAAGATAAAAATGTTGATAATAATAGAATTAATCGAAACGCTTTTAATGTTCTTTTTGGAGGGGTTAATGGACCAAATGGGTTTTCACAAATTGGGAAAATGACTTCATTTTACCAATCTGAAGATCAGGTTAATTTTAATAGAGCACTAATAATAATTAGAGAGGCTCTACCTACAGGAGGTTGGAGTGAAGAATTTATAATTCAAAATAATACTAATTCTGCTTTGATTAAAGCTTCTTACTGTCGTTGTGTTAAGAATTAATTTTAAATAAAAAACAAATGAAGAATTCAATATTACTCTTTGTCTTTCTAGCTATCAGTTCGATAACTTATTCGCAAACAAAAGACTCAATGACTGATTCTCGAGATGGTGAAATTTATGAAACTGTAACCTATAATATAAATGGCAAACAAATTACTTGGATGGCTCAAAATTTAAGGTATGAAACAGAAGGAGCAAGTGTCTACGATAATGTATCGAGTTATAAGAAAAAACTTGGTTTATTATACACTTCAAATGCTGTTAATAGTTCGTGCCCGAAAGGATGGCACTTGCCTACGGTTTCAGAATGGGAAAGTTTGACTGCATTGTTTGGCGGATATTATAAAGCTTCAAAAACTTTAAAAAGTGAACGAGGCTGGGAATGGAATGAAAAGTTGGCTGAAGGTTTAGCTAGGCGTGGAAAGGTTATCACGTTCGAAAAAGGAAACAATTCCAGTAGTTTTAATGCACTTCCTGCAGGTTGGAATATTAAAAGAGGTACAGCGTCTCCTTACTATTTGGACATTGGTAATTTGACAGTTTTTTGGACTTTGGATAAAGATGATTCAAAAGTTAATCCAAGTTTATTATACAGGTTACTTAATAGAAAAACTGAACAATTTAAACCTGCCGCAGGTGCAAGACACCAGGTCTCGGATAAAGAACAGGAAATCAGAGATAATTATATAAGAGTGGGGCATATCCCTAATGCAAAAGCGTCTTGTCGCTGTGTAAAAAACGATTAGAAGTTATGAAGACAAATGCTACATTAATTCTAGGATTATTAATCGCCACTTCAATGGTTTCAGCTCAAAAAATGGGTACGATGACAGACCCAAGAGATAACCAAACCTATAAAACGGCGACATTTGAAACAGCATTAGCAGAATTCACTTGGATGGCTCAAAACTTAAATTTTGAATTCCAAAGGGCGAGAGATTATGAAAATAATAAAGAAAATAGAAATACTTTGGGTCTGTTTTATACTTGGGAAGATGCTCAAATTGTATGTCCAAAAGGTTGGCATTTACCATCAATAAGAGAATGGCAGCTGCTAGTTGAGAATCTTGGAGGTGAAAAAAAAGCTGGATTAGCATTAAAGAGTAAGCAGGGTTGGAATCTTAACGGAAACGGAAATAATTCAAGTGGCTTTAATGCGTTACCTATTTACCCTAAAAATAATGATGGTAAAAATAACAAATATCCTAGTTCAACCTATTTTTGGTCTTCTGGTGGTATGAAAGGTGCAGGTCACGCCAATGCATTTAGTATTTCATACACTGGATATGTCCATAATGTTTCAAAAACTCTTGGGTTAAAATTGAAACGTAATGCTTATCCTTGCCGATGTGTAAAAGATTAACTTACTCTATTAATTAAATACATTGAAATAATTTAAGTTTAGTATAAATTAAAAAAATACTAATGCCAACAACGTGTATAATTAATTGCTTGAATGTGTATAAAGAGTGTCTCGGAAATCCTAGCGGATTTCCTTACTCATGCCCTTTTTTGTTATCTTAGTCGCTTACGCAACTAACCATACACAAACCGTTGGGTTTAATGCTGAAATTCCGTTCCGAATCAAAATTTTCGGCTGAAATTTAAGCTTGTAGAAAATCGGAATTTGACAAATATTTACGTGGAATTTAAGCTTTTTACGGAAAAACAAACTGCCGAATATTAGCAAGTTTGCGGAATCGAAATGTTGACAAATCACGTCGGACTTTTTAGCTCGTTTGCGGAATCGGAACCTGTTCCGAAACGTCGGAAGAAAACCAAAACTGAACTGAACGCTGAAAAATCACTCTTGCGGAATTGAAAACATTGCGAAATTGAGCAAGTTGCAGAAAAACAAGCTGACCGAAAAAGAAAATATGACAGAAAATTAAGCGGACAAAAAGCACTAAAACCCAACACCGTATAAAAATAATTGCTATTTTAGTGCTTAACCAAAGGTAGTTGCTGTTTTGTTACATCTGATTTTCCTTCGGAAAATCCTCGCACACAAAACCGCAACTATTCTTATAC
>CAXBID010000406.1:0-2709 GCA_963975495.1 uncultured Flavobacteriaceae bacterium
ATACTAGTAAGTTTTAATTGTTGAACGGTTTGCTTTAGGTTTGAAGACATTATAGTATCATTTATAAGCATGCCCAATGTGCCTTTGCCTTCCGTAATTGATTTGGCAATCTCTAATAATTCTGCAGTAAGTATAGCGGCATTCTCGTTGGTCACGCTTAAGGTGTTCAGCATATCGTCAGCTCCAATTTTACTATACGATTTTATTATGTCTCCTGAACTAATAACAGGTTCTTTACCTTCGCCTGGAATAATATTAACAATCATATTTCCTACCAAACCATCAGTCCCAATGGTGGCAATGGCATCCTTTTTTATATGCTGAACCATTTTTTCTTCAATCTTCATATCCACTCTAATAACGGAATCATTTAACATTTCTATGCTTGTTACAGTACCTACATTTATACCGGAATAGCGTACATTATTACCTAATACTAATCCGTTTACATTATTAAAACTGGCACTAATGGTAAAGGTTTTTGTAAACATGTTTTGGCGGTTACCAATTAAATATATGGCAACTATAAAAAGAAGCAATCCTACAATTACAAAAACTCCTAGCTTCAGTTTTTCATTGGTTGTTTTTTTCATGATTACAAAATTTTAATTATTTAAAAAATGCTCTGACTTTTTCATCTTTGGAGGCTTTTAATTCCGCAAATGAACCTTCAGCATAATTAATACCATCTACCAATAAAATCATCCGTTCAGACACTACGCGTGCACAATCCACATCATGAGTTATTATAAGTGATGATGTTTTGTATTGACGTTGAATATTTCGCATAAGCTCTATAATTTCTTTAGCAGTTATGGGATCCAATCCGCTAGTTGGCTCATCATATAAAATAATTTTTGGTTTCAATATTAAAGTTCTAGCTAACGCAACGCGTCTTTGCATACCACCAGAAAGTTCGGCAGGCATTAAATCGATGGCATGAACCAAACCTACACTTTCAAGGGCTTCAGTAACCAATTGGGTAGTATCTGTAATGTTTCCAAACTTGTGTTTATGTCGCCGTAAGGGAAACTCTAAATTCTCTCTTACCGTCATAGAATCGTACAGGGCACTCCCTTGAAACAGAAAGCCTATTTCTGAACGCAACTCGTCAAACTCACTTCTATTTAACTTCGTAATATCTTTATCCATTATTTTAATACTTCCAGAATCTGCCTGCATCAAACCTACCAAACACTTTATCATAACAGATTTACCTGAGCCTGATTTACCCATAATCACTAAATTTTCACCTTCAAAAAGCTCTAAGTTAAATCCGTTCAATACATGATTATCTCCAAAGGATTTTTTTAAATCTATAATTTCAAGCACCCTTTTGTTAGTACTTAAAACATCTTTATTATCTTGTATGTTTTGTGTTTGATTCATCTTTAAATTTCAAAAAATATGTCGGTTACAAAAACAGCAATAAAGTCGATTATAAACAAAAGCATCGACGAAAAAACAACTGCGGAATTGGCAGCTAAACCAACGCCAGCAGTTCCTTTTTTACAATAATAGCCTTTAAAGCAGCCCACAAGCCCGATAGCAAATCCGAAAAAATAGGTTTTAATGGTAGCGGGAATAATATCGCCAAACTCCAACGAATTAAATACCTTATTAAAGTATAGTTGAATGGACACATCGCCTTTTATGTTTTCGATAATATAAGACCCATAAAGTGCAATAGCATCCCCTAAAATCACTAAAATAGGAAGCATGAGTGTTGTTGCTAAAATTCTGGTAACCACTAAATATTTAAATGGGTTTGTACCTGAAACTTCCATAGCATCAATTTGCTCGGTAACTCTCATAGAACCCAATTCGGCACCAATTCCGGAAGCTATTCTTCCTGCAAAAGTTAATGCTATAATTACAGGTCCAATTTCCCTAATAATAGAAATACTAACCATGGATGGCATCCATGATTCGGCACCAAATTCTTGTAATGTGGGTCGCGTTTGCAAAGTGATTACCAAGCCAATAATAAAACCCGTAACGCCAACCAATAGCATAGAGCGATTGCCTATATTATAACATTGCCGTAAAAGTTCCTTGAATTCAAAAGGTTTGGTTAAGACTTCTTTAAAAAACCGACGAGCAAAATATGTAAGCTCACCAATTTCAATAATGAAAGATTCTATTTTATTTAATTTAAGCACAATAAATATTTATCAAATACTTAAATGTAAAATATTTAACTTGGTTTAAAAATGATATAAATCATTGAAATTTATATTAAAATGGAAATTTAAAATTAGAGATTTCACCTTAATAAACCATAATATTATTGATCCAAGACAAAATAATAATGTAATTACAAAAGCCACAACCGCCCAAGTAGAATAAATTTTAGCACCCTTTAATTTGTTATCAAACCGACTCTCAAAACGTTCTAAAGTGTCTAAATAAACTTTCATTTTTTGCTGATGTTTTTCAGCACTTGTACTCTTTTAAATTTATTTTGATTTTTGTTTCGGTTAATTGATTGTTAATTATGTCCACTTTTTTATTGTAAGTCCACTAAAAAGAAATTAACAAGTTTAATCACCAAATAAAGACAATTTATAACAATTTCTATGGAATCTTAGCAAAATATCAAAATGTTGTACCTATGTTGTACCCAGAGCATAAAAAAAGACTTCTGATTTCTCAGAAGCCTTGATTTTACTAGTAGCGGGAACTGGACTCGAACCAGTGACCTTCGGG
>CAXBID010000407.1:0-2693 GCA_963975495.1 uncultured Flavobacteriaceae bacterium
CCCATACTGTCATTCACAGCAGGCTCTACACCAGAAATTGGCATCAAAGTCAATGATTTATATGCTTCTGTGATCACCGCAGGAACGCACCTCGCTCCTACCATTAAAGTGGCTGAAGCGGCGAAAGTGATTGAAAACTCACAACGCGATATTAATATTGCCTTCGTGAATGAATTGGCTAAAATTTTTAATCTCATGGACATTGATACCCATGCGGTATTGGAAGCCGCCGGTACAAAATGGAACTTTTTACCCTTTAAACCCGGTTTGGTTGGTGGGCACTGTATTGGCGTGGATCCCTATTATTTAGCTCAAAAAGCACAGGAAGTTGGGTATCATCCCGAAATTATTTTGGCAGGGCGCCGCGTGAATGACAGTATGGGGCAATATGTAGCCTCTGAGATCATTAAGCTCATGGTTAAAAATGATATTCGCATTAAAGGTGCAAACGTATTAGCTCTGGGTATAACGTTTAAGGAAAACTGTCCGGATGTAAGGAACACCAAAGCTGTAGATGTTATAAATCAACTAAAAAGTTATGGTACAAATGTTACTATTTATGATCCCTGGGCAAACCCTGAGGAAGTGCAACATGAATACAACTTACATACCACTCAACACCAGCCGCAAGACACTTTTGATGCCATCGTTTTAACCGTGGCCCATAAAGAATTCTTAAATCTAAATCTAAAAACACTCCTAAATACTAATAGCATTATTTATGATGTCAAAGGGGTTTTAAAACAACCCATACACGGGAGATTGTAATGCTATTTAATGTAAACCAAATCCCAGTATTGTGAATCAAATAAAAACAGGAGCTTTTCTTAATTATGTCATCATTTTTTTAACCAATGTGGTTGGTATTCTATTAACGCCGTTTATCTTAAATCATATTGGCAAAAATGAATATGGTGTTTACACAACTATTGGAGCCTTGGTAGGAACCATTTCCATTCTAGATTTAGGTCTTAACAATACGATAGTAAGGTTTGTAGCAAAATACAGAGCAGAAAACGACAAAAAGGGAGAGGAAAATTTTTTAGCTACTACCATGATTATTTATGGCTGTATTTCCCTTTTTATTATAATCTTAGGAGTTGGTTTTTATCCATATATTGACACCTATTTTACAAAAATGAACACTGAGGAAATTAAAATTGCAAAGGTTATATTTTCATTGTTGATATTTAACTTGGCAATAGGATTACCGGGAGGCAGTTTTACGGCTATCTGCACAGGTTATGAACAATTTGTGTTTCCTAAAATGCGTAACATCATACGGTATATCTTAAGGTCCATTACAATTGTAGCCGTTTTATTATACGGCGGAGGGGCTATTTCTATGGTAATTGTTGATACCTTATTTAATATTATTATAATTATTATAACGGCATACTACGTATTTAAAAATTTAAAGGTAAAGTTTAAAATCCATAACATTACAAAAAGGTTTTTAAAACAGATATTCGGTTATTCTACTTGGATTTTTATTTTTGCATTAGTTAGCGTCTTTCAATGGAAAGCAGGTCACTGGGTACTTGGTAGAATAGCAACACCAGAAGTATTAGCAATTTATGGGCTTGGTATAGTTCTTGGAACCTATTACGGTGCGTTTTCTACAGCCATATCCAGTGTGTTTTTACCACGAGCTACAAAAATGACGGTTGGTAATGCCTCTGGAGAAGAACTAACTTCCATGATGATAAAAATTGGTCGTATATCTTTTATGGTATTAATGTATATCCTTGTAGCATTTGCGTTATTTGGCAATCAATTTGTTTATTTGTGGGTAGGTAAAGCATTAGGGGTTGAGGGTAGTCATGAAATTTGGTTAATAGCCTTACTTATTATGTTTGCCTATACTTTACCTTTATTACAAGGTTTTGGAAACTCTATCCTTGAAGCAAAAAACAAATTAGCTTTCAAAGCTATTTTATATATTTCATTTCTATTTTTAGGTGTCATATTAGGTGCTTTTTTAGGGAAGTCTTTCGGTGCTTTGGGAATGATTTCTGGAACCGTTATTGGTTGGTTAATCGTCCAAAATGTTATGAATTTTTACTATCACAAGGTAATTGGCCTAAACATATTCAGGTTTTTTAAAGAGCTATTGAATAAAACTATTTTAACGGTTTTATTAGTATTTGTAATTGGCTATTTAATCAATTATATTCCTGGATCAGGATGGTTGAATTTTATTTTAAAAAGTATTAGTTATTCCATGGTATATGCTATTTTAATGTATTTAATGGGCATGATTGATTTTGAAAAGCAGTTATTTAAAAATGCCTTAGCACCAATATTTAAAAGATTTAAATCATAAATATGAAATTTAAATTAAATCATATAAATTTTATAAATGAGGGTAGAAAAATTGTCTATGATTATAGTTATGATAATAAGATCAAGGCTTACTTTAATTTAAAAAATCCCTTCTATGTCTTATATGACCAAGATGTAAGCCAAACACCCTTAAGTTTAGCTGTTATTCCCTTATTGGCTAATATTATGCCTATTGCTTGGTTTGCTAACTTTGATGTCATTATAGATGAAATAGATGAAACTTTTTATAATTCATTAAAGGAATTAAAAGCTCAGTTTGAAAAACACCATCCAAAAATTAAAAACAAAGGGAATCTTATTATCATAACTATAATCATAGACAATTTTTCTACCCTCATTTATAAAAT
>CAXBID010000408.1:0-2680 GCA_963975495.1 uncultured Flavobacteriaceae bacterium
CGAATTAACGTCAACAAATTCCGAATTGATCTTTGAAGATGATAAAGTAGAAGTTTATACTGTACCTTTAGAACATCGTATCTATACCAACGGTTTTTTGTTTAAAGAAAAAGAAGGCGAACGGAAGCTAAATGTTAAAGCTGCTGAAAAAGCGAATATAAATAAAGCGTATTACAGAAAATTAAAACAAGGTTTTGATGTTGAAAATGAAAATGGAGAGTTAATTAAAAATGAATTGGTTACTAAACCCGCCAATGCTTCAAAAAGTTATGCGTTTTGTAGTGATACGGTTTATAAGGAAGATATTGTACCCATAATTAAAAATGCAACGGCACTTTATCATGAATCTACTTTTTTGGATAAACATGCGCATTTAGGGCCAAAAACCAAACATTCTACAGCAAAACAAGCTGCTAGTATTGCTAAACAAGCTAATGTGGGCACATTGTTACTCGGTCATTATTCAACACGTTATGATGGTTTAAACCTTTTTAAAGAAGAGGCGCAGGAAGTTTTTAAAAATGTCAAGCTAAGTGAAGATGGTAAAGTATTTAATTTTTAATTAAGTTCCTTCAAGTTTAACATCCATTCTATAGCTTCTGATAAGCTTCTACATCGTTTTATGCTTTTGTTAAAAAAACGCTTTTCTAGTGTAGCGTTCATCATGGTCATTGGAGAATATACAACAATAGCACTTGCAATAATCATATTATATTTTTTATCCACTTTATCCCAGTATTGGGGATTTACAGAGTATGAATTCACTCGGTTTGGTATATAACCTAATTTTGCGTCTTTGCCATAAAACTTAATTAATTCAGCCATGGTATTTTCAATCTTATCCCAGTCAAAGTGTATGCCTTCATTTAACTCAGAAACAAGTAATTTTTCACATAAATAAAAAGTACCGAAAGGCATTTCTAATTTGTAGGGTTTTAAATCGTTAAAGTATTGTGATTCTTCGAATCTCACTATAAATTGTTTTAAAGGCTCGCAAAATTAATAAGATTGTATGTAAAATTGAACTAAAAAAAATTAAATTTTTGTTAATTTGTATTCTATGGAAAAAGACTTAGGCAGCTACAGAAAATCTTATGAAAAAGGGGAGCTTCTTTTAGACGAAGTACCCGAAAACCCATTGGAATTATTCCAGAAATGGTTTTATGAAGTAGATAAACATTTTGCTGAAGATGAAACTAATGCCATGACTATTTCAACGATCGGGTTAGATGGTTTCCCAAAGAGTAGAGTGGTGCTGCTTAAGCGTTATACTTATGAAGGGTTTATTTTTTATACCAATTACACAAGCGAAAAAGGTAAAGCTATTGATGCAAATCCTAATGTGTGCTTATCTTTTTATTGGCATTGTGCCGAACGTCAAATCATCATTAAAGGTAAGGCAGAAAAGATTGCTGAGAATTTAAGTGATGGTTATTTTGAATCCAGACCACGAGGTAGTCAATTGGGTGCTTTGGTTTCCAATCAAAGTGAAATTGTAAAAGATAGAGCATATCTTGAGAATAAATTATCGGAATTAGAAATCCATTATGAAGGTAAAGAGATACCACGACCAAAAACTTGGGGCGGTTATATTGTAAAACCTGTAGAGATTGAGTTTTGGCAAGGGCGCCCAAATAGGTTACATGATAGGATAAGATATCGACTTCAAGAAGACTTTAATTGGCAAATTGATCGATTATCGCCATAAAAACCCAGTCGAAATACAATTCTTGGTGTTTAAACTTCACACTTTAACGACTAAATACGACAAATATCGATTAACGGTACGTTTTTTATCGATATTAACATTTTATTAACACTTTTTACTCAAGTAGGCAGCTAGTTTTATAGCACCAAAACTAAATTTACCTACTTATGAAATTGTTGACCAAACTGCCGTTATTGGCACTGTTTGCTGTGTTTGCGCTATCTTCGTGTACTACTGACAGCATTGACGATAAAGTTGAGACGCTTGAATTAAAAGTTGTAAACCCGAAAATTAAAACCATTGAGGTTGAAATTTTAGAACGTATTAATAATCACAGATTATCATTAGGATTAAACCCGTTGAAGGACATGATGCTTATTAAGTCTGTGGCCTACACGCATACCGATTATATGGTGGATAATGATGAAGTATCGCATGCTAATTTTTATTCGCGTAGCGACTATTTAAAAGCCAATGCCGGTGCTAAAAAAGTATCGGAAAATGTAGCCTATGGTTATAGTTCAGCAGAGTCTGTTGTTAGAGCCTGGTTAAAAAGTGACGGGCATAAAGCCACCATAGAAGGTGATTTTTCAAACTTTGATGTATCAGCAGAAGTGAATACTGAAGGCAAGTGGTATTACACCAATATATTTATAAAAAAATAACATTGCTTTTTTAAACAAAAGCAATTACAATATAACCTTTTAATGACTGATTTTAGTAAATTAAGTATAATTGTGCGATGACGGAATTAACTGGTTATTTATTAATAACTTTATTGTTATTGAATTTAGCTTTAGGTATAAAAATCCTCTCAGAAATGGGAGGATTTTTTTGATTTTTGATATTGATAGAGAGAGAGAGAGAGAGAGAGAGAGAAATGGGGTTTTTAACTTAGTTCTTTTAGTGCCAGTACTTTTTTTCAATCGTAATGAAATCTGCATTTTGCAATTAATATCTCTCCTTCTTGAT
>CAXBID010000409.1:0-2672 GCA_963975495.1 uncultured Flavobacteriaceae bacterium
CTTTTAATCATATTCAGGGATTTTAATCCCCAAATATACTTCTTTTTAGGGATTATATTCCCCAAATATACTAATTTTGATTTTTTTCAGAAAAGTAAAGTAAGCCTACGGTCTGATGCCTATTGCCAGATATCATCAGACCGTAGGCTTACGTATTTGACGCCAAACAAATACAAACCTTCCCTAAAATCACAAACTTTTGTTAAAAAGGGGCTAATTCGGTGTCAGTAAATTTTAAGGGACGTTTTATGCCCTGTAAACCCTCAAAAAATGAGAATTTGGATAGTTCCTCTTTCTCCGCGAAAAAGCCCTGTATCAATAATGTTTACGGGGCTTTATTATTTATGGTGTCAGTATAGGTGTAAGTACAATCGATTTTATCTCATTTAAAATTAGATAGTGTTTTCATCTGCAAATGAGTAATAGTCTTTTTCTGTTGAGATGATATGATCTAAAACTTCACATTCAAAAATACCTAAAGTCTTTTTTATCTTTTCAGTTATAACTCACCGAATTGTACACTAAAGTTAAAAGAGCTATTTATAAACAAAATTTGATTGCTTTTGATATTATAAAGACACAAAACATATTATTACTCAAATCAAACGTCTATTTATTTCTGAGTGATCCCTTTCCGCTTTTTACTATATTAGTCCTAGCTATATTTTGACCAGAATTGGCAAAATACATACTGCACTCAGGCAAAATTTGGTTTGACATCTTCTGTGCAGAAAAATCTTCATTTCATTAAAAGTATTTTGCATAAACCACCTTAGTATGCAAAAACTCCTCCATACCATGTTTTCCGTCAGCACCACCAATTCCTGATTTTTTCCAACCAGCATGGAAACCTTGCATGGCTTCAAAATGTTCTCTGTTTATGTAGGTTTCTCCAAATTGGAGTTCGTTTGTAACCTTCATGAGGTTATTAAAGTTTTCTGAAAACACAGAAGATGTCAAACCAAATTGACAATCATTAGATAGTGCTATAGCTTCATCTAAAGTGTTAAACTTCATAATTGGAAGTACAGGGCCAAAAACTTCTTCTTGAATGATTTCCATGTGTTGGGAAACATTCGTTAATAGTGTTGGTTCGTAGAAATAACCTCTATCAAAGCTTTCAGCACGTTTACCACCAATAAGCACTTCTGCGCCTTCTTTTTTGGCAAATTCAACCATTTCAGAAATCTTATCTATTTGAGATTTTGAAACTAAACTACTCATATCGGCATCTGTTCCAGTTAAAGCATCATCTATTTTAACTTCGCTTATTTTCTTGGTAATTTTATCTACAAATTCATCATAAACAGCATCTTGAACATAAACGCGTTCTGCACAGTTACAAACTTGTCCGCTAAAAATAACTTTAGAAGATACAATGGCTTTTACCGCTAAATCTAAATTAGCATCAGAGCACACAATAGCAGGTGCTTTTCCACCTAATTCTAAGGATACTTTTGTAATATTTTCAGCAGATGCAGTAATAATCTGTTGTCCTGCACCAACGCTTCCTGTTAAACTAATAATACCAGTAATTGGACTTTTAGAAAGTGCATTTCCAATAAGCCTACCAGAACCACAAACAAAATTCAACACACCAGGAGCCATCCCAATATTCTGAATTAATTCAGCAAATTCCATAATGGTATTTGGTGCTTCAGAACTTGGTTTTATAACACATGTATTCCCTGTAATTAAAGAGGCTGCTACTTTACGCGCCATTACGAAAAACGGAAAATTCCAAGGACAAATACCTACGGCAACGCCAATGGGAACTTTGTGTAAATAGATGTGTTCTTTTTCACGATCACTTTGAATAATTTCTCCTTCTATACGTCTTGCCCAACCTGCATTATAATCAAAATAATCAGCAGTTACATCAATTTCAACCTGTGCTAATCCAATAACTTTAGCTTGCTCTTTAGACAATGTTTCAGCTAAATAAACTCTATTTTTTCTAATAACATCCGCCATTTTATGTAAAAAAGCACCTCGTTGAACAGCTGGTAATGCTTCCCATTTTGGTTGAGCATCCTTAGCAGCTTCTAAAGCTAAATTTGCGTCTTCAGCAGAACCTGTTGGAATAGTACTAATAACTTCTTCAGTACAAGGGTTTAAAACGTTTATAACGGTTGTGGACGTTGAATTTACAAACTGTCCATTAATATATTGTTTATAGTTTTTCATTAGGCTTTTTTTAGTTAGTTTTAAATATGTAATTGAATTTATAATGGTGGTGGTTTAAATGTTCTTATTCTGTGAATATTTACTAAATACCAAAAACAAAACACCACAAAGCAACCAAGCAGGAAGAGTCACAAAGGACAAAAACACATCAAATCGCAATGAAATAAAATAGAACAGTCCAAAGCTAATCGCCCAAGCCCAAAACACGGATTTATTGAAAGAAAGATTGGCAACTTCAGCATAATTTTTTATAATACCCGCCTTTTTATGGAAGAAATGCTCAAAGACAATAACAGCTCCAAAAGGTGCTAAAATAAACCCGTAAAGTGCTACAAAACCTAAAAGTTTCATGGCAAATGCAGGGAATAATCCAGCTATTGTAGCTATAGCACCCGCTAAAATAGTCACTTTTGCAGTCGATAGTTTTGGTAATATGGCTTGAAACGCTAAACCTGCCCTATAAATTGTAGGGTTAGCGGTTGTCC
>CAXBID010000410.1:0-2621 GCA_963975495.1 uncultured Flavobacteriaceae bacterium
CTATCCTTCAAGATCAAAATGAAAATTTATGGATTACTAATGAGAATGGACTTTGTAAATTTGACCCACAATCAAAAAGTACGCAGTCGTTTGTTAGTAATAAAGGTATTCAAAACAATCATTTTTATCCAATAGCCGCACTAAAATCTACTAATGGTGAATTATATTTTGGTGGATCTAACGGCTTAATTCGATTTCAACCTAATACTATTATTACCAATCCAATTTCTCCTATTACTACAATTACTCAATTATTAATTCATAACGAAACTATTTCACCTGAAACTGGTAATGGTAATGGTAATGGTAATGGTAATGGTAATGGTATTTTAAAAGACATTATTGGCAATACAAAATCTTTAAAATTAAATTACAAACAAAATTCCATTAGCTTTCAATTTACCTGTAATAACTATATAAATCCGCAAAAAAACAAATTCAAATACAGATTAGTAAACTTCGATAACAAATGGATTGTTAGTGATAACAATGTACAAGCCACTTTTACAAACGTGCCTCCAGGGAAGTATGTTTTTGAGGTTAAAGCTTCAAATAATTATGATATTTGGAACGATACTCCAACACAGGTTGCAATTGAAATCACTCCTCCTATATGGTTAACTTGGTATGCTTATTTATTATATATCATTCTTTTTATAGCATCTGTTTATTTCTTTAGGAAACAAGTCATTAATCGGCAAAAGCTAAAATTAAACCTAAAGATGAGCAAAATACAAAGGGAAACTGAAGAGGAGTTGCACCAAATGAAACTTCAATTTTTTACTAATATTTCTCATGAGTTTAGGACACCTCTAACTTTAATACAAGGTCCTGTAAATCGATTATTAAAAGTAGGAACTGAAAATGACTTATCTCTAAAACAAATGTCACTGATAAAAAATAATACAGACCGTTTACTAAGGTTAATTAATCAATTTCTTGATTTTAGAAGGATTGATCATGGTAAATTAAAATTGAATCCAATACATTCAGATATCATTTCATTCAGTAAAAATGTATTTAACTGTTTCGAAGAACATGCAACTCAGCGTTCTTTCAATTTTAATTTTGTCTCGGAATTACCAAGTCTTAAAATGGACTTTGATACCGATAAATTAGATAAAGTATTGGTAAATCTTTTATCAAATGCGTTCAAATACTCGCCTGACCACGGTAATATTACATTAAGAATTAAAAAAAATAATAAAACCGAAAAAAATCAAAATTGGAATAATTATACTATTGGTGAAGATTTACTTGAAGAGTTTCTTGAAATAAGTATTATTGACTCTGGTTATGGCATCTCTTCTGATAAACTGCCAAAAATATTTGAACGCTTCTTTAAAATTGAAAAAAATCACAATAATGGAACTGGTACTGGAATAGGACTATCATTATCAACCAATTATGTCACTATGCATAATGGTCAATTAGTTGTAAGCGCCTTAGAAGATAAAGGTGCTATTTTTTACATTTATTTACCTCTTCATCAAGTTAATACTTTCAAGGAAGATACTAAAGAAGTGTTAAACTCAAATACTTTTGACTTTTCCTCTGAACCTGTAACTGAAATAAATTCAAAAATAAATAAGGAAGACAACATCGATATTCAAGAATCGCTTATATTAATTGCTGAAGACAACCCGGAGCTATTAGATTTTTTAGAAGAATCTTTAAACAGTCATTTTAGAATTGCCAAAGCCAAAAATGGAAAAGAAGCTCTTGACTTAGCTAATTCGTTATATCCTGACTTAATTATTTCAGATGTTATGATGCCTGTAATGGATGGAATTCAATTATGTGAAAAAGTAAAAAATGATATTAGAACAAGTCATATTCCTTTTATTTTACTTACCGCTTTAAGTACCGTACAAGATCAAATTTCTGGAATACAATCTGGTGCTGACGCCTACATTCCTAAACCATTCAATGAAGATTTTTTAGTTGCTCAGGTTAATAACTTATTAAATTCTAGAAAAACACTACGTACTTTATTTGCTACGCAACAAGAAGTCTGGAATGACACTATCGATATTTTAGATTTAGATAAAAAATTATTATACAAGGCCATACATACGGTTGAAAAAAACATTAAAAACACTGAATTCACAGTAGAAGATCTCGCTAAAAACCTCAATCTAAGCCGAACGCATCTTCATAGAAAATTGAAATCACTAACGAATCAATCTGCTACAGAATTTATTCGAAATATCCGGCTAAAACATGCTATAAACCTTATGAAATCAGGTGATTATTTAATAAATGAAATTGGATTTGCCGTTGGATTTAACTCACATAATTATTTCACCAAAGCATTTAAAAAACAGTTTGGTTTGTCTCCAAGCGAATTTATAAAGAAAAATTTCGAAAGCTTTAAATCAACAAGTATAGAACAGGAATAAATAATTAAGAAGCATCTAACAATAGTTCGTTAAGTTTTTAAGCAGCTCTAGCGCCATAACATATAAGTTCTTGAATTTTCTGTTTATTTTTAGTTGAGTTCGGTGAAATGCCGAACACGCTAAAAAACCTATCGAGCAGTAACTTATTGTGGTACATGGTTTTAATATCCGCCATGGAGAACGCCTCTCGCTGCTCTTTCGGAATCGATAACCAATGTG
>CAXBID010000411.1:0-2616 GCA_963975495.1 uncultured Flavobacteriaceae bacterium
TTTCTAAAGAATTTTATCATTGGTTTAATGGTTGGTCATAATGAAGCACAACGTTGTTGTGTATGATTAGTTGCGTGGTTAAGCAACTAATTTAGTAAACAAAAACGAACGCGAGAAAATTCCAAAGGAATTTTCCAAATAGGCACCTGCCAAAGCAATTAATTATACACGGTGTTGGCATTTCGTTGTTTTTTTAAATTTCTAATTATTCGGCTTAACTCCGTTTTTAGTTTTTCCTGCGCTTGAGTGAATTCGGTCAGCGATTTATTCCGCAAACTTTTTCAATTCCGATTGAGTGAGCAATTCCGCAACTTGCTAAATTCCGCATTCAGTTCGGGTTTTGGTTTTCAATTCAGTTTTCGATTCCATAAATGAGCTAAATTCCGATGTTGAATCTATATTCATTCGGATTTTTTATATTTTTTATGTCCAATCTTTTTCTTTTCCAGAATTGCGTAAAATTTTCGTGGCGAGATTTTCAAGTCTTTTGTTATTTCACTCACTTTTTTCTTTCCTTTTTTATACAACTTCAAATTCTCATTTACTTTTTTGTCAAAGTAATGTTTTTCCAGTTTCTCAACGATTTGTAATTCAGTCAGATTTGAGTCATTCGCATAATTTTCAATTTCCGATTTAATGTCTTTTAAATTACTCATAATTGTCATTTTTAACTGTTCTGCTCAATGAATGCCAACGTGTTTGTATATGGTTTGTTGCGTGTGTTAAACACCTAATTTAGCAAATAAAAATCGAATAGAAAATCCGTGAGGATTTTCGTAAGTAGGCTAGAACTAGCAATAAATTATATACGGTGTTAGGCATAGTTATTTTATTATAAATTCCTTTACTATATCAAACATTGGTGTCGTTGCAAAACTCAATTTTTCTAATGGTGCAGATTTCACATGATGTTTAATTATTAGACTGCTTTTCAATAATCTCAACAATCCAAATAATATGAATTCGTCTGTATAATCTTCTGATATTTTAGAGAAAGAACTTGCTCCAAATACCTTATCTGTATTTATAGTATCAGCATCTTCTAATTCTAAATATTCTGATATTAGTTTAATTAACTTTATATCATTTTCAGTCAATCCTTCAATTATATTTAGTACATCTTCCGCATTCAAATTGTGTTTAAAATCTGAAATTAATGAGGAAGTCAAAATTCCTGCGTAAACTTTTATCTTTTCTTTTAAACGTGTCCTAACTGCCAAATTTGATGATTGAAGAAAAAGGTCATAAAACTCTTCTGATTCCAGATACTTGTAGTCCAATTTATTCTCATCAATGCTTTTTATTTGTTCTTCCAACTCATTGAGAAAAAACAAAAACCTTTCATGAGATTTTTTTTGAATACCCGAAGTTAAAAGGATGTCTAACGTTCCGCCAACATATGGTATAGCATTTACTCCAGCACGTAATGATGTATTGTCAGAGTATTTCTTTAATAAATTCCCAATTTTAGTTTTGTTGCTCATTTAATTATGCCTAACGTTTATGTATATGATTAGTGGCGTGTTTAAGCACCTAATTTAGCAAATAAACACCAGATAGAAAATCCGCGAGGATTTTCGTAAGTAAGCTAAAACTAGCCATTAATTATATACTGTGTTGTGCGTAGTATTTTTTTAATTCATATGCTTTAATAATTCTCTAAATTCTCTTTTTAAATATCCCAAGCAATATACTTTTCTCGGAACAGAATAAGAATAAAATTCTAATCTTCTGTGTGGAATTTGGTCATAGTCAATAGAAATACAAAAATCGCAATCATTACAGTCATAGTCTATTGATGCGTATGGTTTTCCTGCGTTTTTTCCACTTTTCCAAAACTTTTTCTCTAAAGGACAGTCCTCAACAAAGTTATATTGACCCATTTCCTCCGATTTGAAAGATTTAACTAATTTTTCTTCGGCATAATTGTTTTTAAGGTTAGCCTTAATTTTTGCTATTTTAGGATTATGAGCCCATCGTTTGTATTTAGTTCCGCTAATAAGTTCATTTAGGAATGAATTATTATTTAAACCAAAGTCCTTTTTTACATAAGCATACTCAAATAAATATTTAGCGTAAATCTCTATTGTTGGAATATTTTTAGCTGCTATTTTTCTCATTTTATCCCAACTAATTGGATTGCTAACTACAATTTCTACCAATAATTTTTTTCCTTTACTTTCAATTATTATGTCCGGAATTATTCCTCCAAGTTTTTTTTCAAGTGTTACTTTGTCAATCGGAATTTCCATTTCAGGAAAGATTTCATAATTAGTATTTGGGTAAAATAAAATTGGTGTTGAAAAAGTTTTGTGATTAGCAATTATTTCTTTTGAAAGTAAATGAAGTGCTGTTTCAATTCCACCATTACAATCTTTAACTTTATAATGAGCAAAATGATGAACGTTAATTTTTCCTTTTTTAGCAATCAATTGTTTTTTGCAAGCTGGACAAAAACAGTCGCAAGCTAATCCACTTTCAACTTCGTCAATTGAAATTAAATTTTCGTCTTTCAATCCATATGGTAACTTGATTTTCAATGGTTAGCTCATATTACGCACAACGGTTTTGTATATGGCTCGTTGCGGAAAATCAGCTATGATTTTCCGCCGTAAC
>CAXBID010000412.1:0-2585 GCA_963975495.1 uncultured Flavobacteriaceae bacterium
AATACTTTGTTTAGCAGATTATTTTGTTTGAAGATTTTAATTCTTTTTATGTATTCATTTGTATTAGATTCCTTAACACCATCTAATGAAATCCAAGCACCTTTGGTTGCCCAATGAATTAAAATCTCATCATCTTCCACCTTATTTGCATGTGTCCAAATCTAGGCACTTGGATGGACACCATATTCATTTAAAAGCGATGTCTGTACGTTTACAGCTTCTTGATTATTCGCGGTATGGACGACTAAAGTTAACCCTGTTTTAAGATGGGTTTGAATTCCAGCTTTAAATAGTTTTATATCAATTTTTGAAGGAGTTGTAGTGTTATCAAAAGCCAATTTAATAAATCCAGGCTTAATTTTGGTGCCTTCAATTCCGTTTTCAAATTCACCAATCCAAACTTTAGAAATAGCGTTTATGGCAGCATTATATGCAAACTTGGGAATATACCGATCATTGGCAGCTCCATAAATCCCAGTATTGGTAATAATTTGTAGTCCTGTAGAATCTGATATCATTTTTAACAAGTCTACGTTTCTACCAAAATATTTGGTGGTACAATCAAAAATTGAATTGACACCATATGATTTTAATTGCTTTAAATAAGGAATAACTTGGTTGAATAATTTTAGGCTGTCATATTTCGAAGTCTCGCTTATATCACTACCGAAATTGGACATAATGTGTTCGTGTGTTAACGTTAGACCTAGTTGCGAAGTGTTTATTGGCCCTTGTACAGTATGTATTTGATTCGTTACTCTAGTATTTTGGCAAGCCAAAAAAAAGGTTACAAAAATAATTGCAGAAAAGATAAAAAGAAATTTACTCATAATTTAAAAAAGCTTTAATCGTATTTAGATATTCGTTACGCTACTCTAGATGGGTGGAAAAATTAAACTGTTAAAAACTGAAGCCACTTTTTTCAAGTAATGGCATAAGTTTATTGACAATTTCAGGTTTATCCTGGGCTATATTAATTGTTTCAAGTTTGTCGTTAACATGGTCATATAATTCTATTACGGGAGCTTCTTCTCTATAATATTTAGTGAGGCGGTATCTATCTGTTCTTATTGAAATGCCATTATTAAAGTAACTGTACGCAATGTTATTTTGAGCGTTTTCTTCACCTTTTAGTGCATTAACAAAACTATTTCCATCGGTCTTGTAAGGCATATCTATATTACAAAGTTCTAATATACTTGGGTAAATGTCTACCGTTTCTACTAATGTATTTATTTCTTGCCCCCTCAGATGTTTAAATTGAGGCACCTTCATAATAAGCGGGCTTTTTAAAGCATTTTCAAAAAGTGTATGTTTTCCCCAAACTTGCTGCTCGCCCAAATGCCAACCGTGATCTCCCCATAAAATTATGATTGTATTTTCTTTAAGCCCTAATGCGTCTAACTCATCCAGTACTTTACCAATTTGATGATCTATATAGGAAACACTCGCATAATAACCATGCTTCAATTTTTTAGCATACGCTTCTGAAGCTTTTTGCTTTAGACTCACTTTTTCATCAGACAGTCTATACCGATTAAATTCATTACTATTATGTAAACTCTTGACGTTTATATTTTCTGGAATACACTGATTAAGTGCTACAGGTATAGCATCTCTATCATATAAATCCCAATATTTTTTTGGTGCATTAAAGGGCAAATGTGGTTTAAAAAAACCTAAACCCATGAAAAATGGTTGTGATTTTTTATTCAATTCCTCAAGTTTAGCTACGGCTAAATTTGCTGTTAGTCCATCTGGATATCCTTCATCATCTGCCTCTGCCATTTCATAGGGCGTAACCAAATTTTTTAAGCTTTGACGGTTTTCGCCATTGGCATAGGCAAAAAATGAATTCCAGCCTGTTCTCCATTTTCCTGAATTAAAAGCCAGCTCATCCCAACTGTAGGGAAGTTCTCTTTTGGATGATGTTTCTTCTTCATAACCATAAATAAGTCCGTCAGCAGAATGCGTTATTTTACCAATACCTAATGTGTAATACCCATTTGTTTTTAAATGGTGAATAAAAGATTCTGGTCTCTTTTCATTTTTTGTTTGATTAGATATTTCTAATTCAACAATATTATTTTGAAGTTGCTTCCTATTTCTGGGTCTCATACCAGTTATTAAACTATATCGCGATGCTCCACAAGTAGGTACTTGCACAAAATGGTTTTTAAAAATCACCCCTTCCCATGCTAACTTATCTATATTTGGTGTTTTTATTATTGCATTTCCATAACTACCTAATTCTGGACGTAAATCATCTACGGCAATAAAAAGGATATTCGGTCTTTGAGGTTTTTCTTTTTCCTGAACTTTAGCACAATTGAAAAAAAGAAGGCTTAAAGAAAAAAATAAAATTTTGTTACGAGTCATATATTTTGGATAATTTTAGGTAATAAAAGGTATTATTTATTTTTAATCATAAACTTTAATCCTAGTTCAAGACCTGATAATTCTGCCAATCCCTTTAAACGGCCAATAAGTGGATAACCAGGGTTTGCTTTTCTTTTAAAATCATCTAACATTTTATGCCCATGATCTGGACGCATTGGGATATTATAATCCTTGCTTCCGGTTTG
>CAXBID010000413.1:0-2577 GCA_963975495.1 uncultured Flavobacteriaceae bacterium
ACACGTGTCCAAGCTAAACCTGTAACAACACCTGCAACATTATTATTTTCATATTTATCGCGTTCTAATTTTGGTCCGCCTAAAATTTCAACAATATCCTCGTTTGAGATTTTAATGTTATAATCTTCTTCCATAGCTATGTTTTTGGCTGCATAACGTACCATTTTAGCTATTTGTTTTTCTAAACCACGAACACCAGATTCACGTGTGTAACCTTCAACTATTTTTTCTAATTGTGGTTTTCCTATTTTTAAATGGTCTGTATTTAAACCGTGTTCCTTTAATTGTTTTGGTAATAAATGGCGTTTTGCGATTTCAACCTTTTCCTCAATCGTATAGCCTGTTACATTTATGATTTCCATTCTGTCGCGTAAAGCAGGTTGAATGGTAGATAAACTATTTGAAGTTGCTATAAACATCACTTTAGAAAGGTCGTACCCCATTTCCAAAAAGTTATCATAAAACTCGCTATTTTGTTCAGGATCTAAAACCTCTAACATGGCAGAAGATGGATCGCCTTGGTGTGAATTGGAAAGTTTATCAATTTCATCTAAAACAAACACAGGGTTTGACGTTCCAGCCTTTTTTAAACTTTGAATAATACGCCCGGGCATCGCACCAATATAGGTTTTTCTGTGTCCTCTAATTTCTGCTTCATCGCGTAAACCACCCAATGAAATACGCACATATTCCCTACCTAATGCTTCTGCTATAGATTTACCAAGCGATGTTTTACCAACTCCAGGAGGTCCGTATAAACACAAAATAGGAGATTTCATATCGTTACGAAGCTTTAAAACTGCTAAGTATTCTATAATTCTTCGCTTCACATCCTCTAGACCGAAATGATCTCGATCAAGAATTTTCATGGCACGTTTAAGGTCGAATTTATCTTTACTAAATTCATTCCATGGTAAATCTAAAAGCAACTCTAAATAATTACGTTGAATTGAATATTCAGAAACTTGCGGATTCATGCGCTGCATTTTAGCAATCTCTTTCTCAAAATGTTTTGCAACATCTTCATCCCACAACTTTTCAGTGGCACGGAGTTTCATCTCATCAATTTCTTCATCATGACTTACACCGCCCAATTCCTCTTGAATGGTTTTCATTTGTTGATGTAAGAAATACTCGCGCTGTTGCTGGCTCATATCCATCTGAACTTTAGATTGGATATCATTTTTAAGCTCTAATTTTTGAAACTCAACATTCATAAACTTAAGCGTTGCTAAGGCTCGCATTTTAAGATCATCCATTTCTAAAAGTGCCTGTTTTTCGGCAACAGACAAATTCATGTTTGATGACACAAAATTTACCAAAAATGAATTACTCTCAATATTTTTTATAGCAAAAGAAGCTTCACTTGGAATATTTGGACTTTCCTTAATTATTTCGAGTGCCAAATCCTTAATAGAATCTATAATTGCCGAAAACTCTTTATTTTTTACAGCTGGTTTAGCTTCAGGCAAGTCTCTAATCGTAGCATTCATGTACGGTTGCTCCGTTAACACCTCGGCTACCTTAAAACGCTTTTTACCTTGTATAATAACCGTTACATTTCCATCTGGCATTTTTAAAACGCGTAAAATTCTAGCAACAGTACCTGTCTCATGAATTTCTCTAGCCGTTGGATTTTCAACCGACTCATCTTTTTGTGCTACAACCCCAATAACTTTTCCGCCTTTATTGGCATCATTTATTAGTTTAATAGATTGATCTCTTCCAGCAGTAATTGGGATTACAACGCCTGGGAAAAGCACCGTATTTCTTAAAGATAAAATAGGTAAAGTTTCGGGCAATTTCTCATTATTTATAGCCTCTTCATCTTCAGGTGTCATTAAGGGAATTAATTCTGAGTTTTCATCAAATTCCTGTAATGACAAACTGTCAAGTGTAATAAAATTGGATTTCTTCATATATGTATTTAAGTCAATCTGTCATTAAAACAGATAACCCATTGTTTTTTAGAATTTTACAATTAATCTAATTAACTGAATAACAATTATTTAAAACAAAGTAAAAGCATTCAGCCACTGTATAAAGTCAATACTTATGCCATTTATAAAATGTAATCCTTAGAATTTTACATTTTACCAGCTTTCTTTAAAATAAACAACAATATTATTGGTAATGATAACAAGCCAATCATCAATAAATTGGTTTGGAATAACCATGGCGATAATACTAAGGTGATTATAAAGCCACCGATAGCGCCACCAAAATGCGCATCATGACCTATGTTACCTATTTTGTTTTTCATTCCGTAAATAGAGTACAATAAATAGCCAATACCGAAAATATATGCAGGAATAGGAATTGGTATAAAAAATATATATAAATTCATTCCTGGTTGCAATAAAATAGCAGAATACAAAATACCTGTAACGGCACCACTTGCTCCTACTGCACTGTAATGGTATTCGTTTTTATGAAAATATAGTGACAATAAGCTGCCTAAAAGTAAACTACCAAAGTAAATAAATATAAAACTGAGTGTACTGGTTAAAGCAATAACTTCATTAGCAAAAAAATATAGCGTTATCATGTTAAATAACAAATGCTGTGTATCGGCAT
>CAXBID010000414.1:0-2514 GCA_963975495.1 uncultured Flavobacteriaceae bacterium
CCAAAAGGCAATATTCCCTAACCAAAACAAGAGTTGCATATTAATCCTAGCTAGCAGTATAAGCTCTTTTTTGATTGAAGCATTTTACCAACATTTTATATAGTTCTGGGTGCTTCTTTTTGAGCAAATCTGGACGTTCAAAAAAGTATTCTGAAGCTACGGCAAAAAATTCAGCTTGGTTTGTGCCTCCATATTTTCGTATGTCCGAATGATTATCATTTATCGCTTCCATTTCTTTATGTATTAAATTTAACCAAGGTATCGCATATTGATACTCTAGTAGTCGCTCTGGCACACCATCTGTTCTATCATCTAGCTTATCTATAAGATGTACAAATTCGTGTATACCAGTATTACTTTTATTACTAGTGTTATTAAAACCGTGATATAATGCTTTTTTTGATAAAATCATTTGTTTCTCAAATCGTCCATTTCCGACTAATCCACCAATGTTTCGTGACTTATCTTTACTGCTAAATCCCATGTCCTCATTAAAATTATCTGGATATAAAAGGATTCCACTTAAATTGGTGTAGCGCCATTCTTTAAAGCCAAAAACAGGAATTACAGCACTGGCAGCAATTAAAATTTTATCCAATTCTTCTAATTCAAACTGCACGCCATCTATATAAACCTCGCTTAAAAATTGCATCATTCGTTGCTGAAAAACACGTTGTCTTTCTTTTGAAAGATTTCGATAATAGAGAGCATTTTCCATTAACAACTTGTGCCAATGCTCTGGAAAAGGTTTTACGCTATGCCGTTTCGCTTTTCGATAAAAATGAATAGCGAACAAAAGAATCACTACAAAAATTAAAATATAGACCATATTATAACGAAAGTATTAAACTACAAATTCAGCCTTGAACCCTACTTTTTGCAATGTAGCCTTTACATCTTCTTCGGTAGCACCGTCGCTTACAATAGTTAGGATTTTATCTGGATTATCAGTATCCACTTCCCAACTTTCTACACCCTCTTGTTTGTTTAAAAAGGGGGTCACTTTTGATATACAACCACCACAATTGATATTTGTTTTAAATTTTAAAGTTTTCATTGTATTTGAATTTATAATTAATAATAGAGGTCATTTTAAAAGTTATCGATTATTTTTTTAGGCTTCTTTTTGTACATTACTTTGTTAAAATTTTGAACGATAACTCTGCTATCCTTAAAAGATTTTGCCTCGTTCTGTATCAAAAATAATCTATAAAAATTCTAATCATACCTTCCAAAACGACCTCTTAAAGTTTTATTCGTTTAAGTCTGAGGCTATTCGCTACTACAGATACGCTACTGAAAGCCATTGGGCTAGACCTAGCAATTAATTTTGGAATACGTTGTTACCTAACGTTTTTTATTCAGATTTTAGTTTTTCAATCAATTCAGTCAAATAGACTCCGCATTGTTTTCAAACTACTACTGTTTTTATTAAATACTAATCTTTTCATTTCTAACTCATTCAGCCAAATGCACTATACTTGTTGTTTGCCTTTGTTATATTATTCTTATCCGAAGGGAGTGCCAATAACATGAAATGTAATATCAAAAGCTATATGTGATACAATAGCAACTAACAATCCACGCTTCCAAAAAATCCAGCCGAAAGTTGTACCTGTTATAAAATTTCCAATAATTGTAGCACCAATAGTAATAGGAGTAAGCTCAAAAAAGTTACTTGTTATCTGGAAGTGCATCATTCCAAAAATTAGGGCCGTAATAATAATCCCTGTCAAAACCATATTCTTTGTTGGTTTATCTACTTTTTTTAAATGCTGAATTGCTGTGACTATTAATGACATTAAACCCAACCGATATATTATTTCTTCATTGGTGCCCATTACGAATGAAACAAGAACATAATAAAGTTTAGAAGGGCGTTCTTGCAAAGCAGTCAAAGGATGCAAAAATTTCTGTAATTCAAATAAACCCAATAAAATCATTGCTACCACAATAGCTAAGGTGATACATGATAAAAAAGACTTCCAATTCATTAATTCGCTAATAGGTCTTTTAGAAAACATCCGAGCAAGAACAGGAGCTCCTAAATTCGATTTTTCGGAAACCCATAAACCAATGAAAATTAATATAGCACCAATCATTATATTAATACCAATTGTAAATGCATAATCAGAAAAAGGTGCAGACAACATCTCACCTGATTCTAATCTTAATCTTCTTATTTCTCTGGAAAATGGGACATTTGCTATTGCGGATAAAACGAATAGAATAAAAAGACTTATAGCTACCTTCCAGCGATACTCCTTCTTTTCTTCTTTATTTTGTTCAATTGCCAATGAGATTGCTTTTGTCATATTTACTGATGTATGTAATAGAAAATCCGTGAGGATTATCATAAATAGGCTAGAACAAGCAATTAGCTATACTTTATTGCCAGTAGTTTTTATTTTTATAGGTCTAAGTCTGTAGAAGAAATATCATTCTTACCATATTTAACTCATTAACTAATTCAATGGAGTTGAAGATTGCTAATTTTCCAGTTTATTTTGAACA
>CAXBID010000415.1:0-2511 GCA_963975495.1 uncultured Flavobacteriaceae bacterium
AAGGTAATTCAGGACCTAAAGCAATAGCAAAAGCTATTTTAAATAAAGAAACCAAAAAAATAGTGACAGCTCCCGTAGATGTGAGTTACAATATCTCATGGACAAAAGGACTGTTTAGTTTTAAGGATAAACCTTTAAAGGACATTATGGTTGTACTTTCTAGATGGTATGATGTAGAAGTGTCCTTTGAAAATAAGGCACTCGAAAAAGTAAAGTTTAACGGCGTGCTGAATAAAAACCAAAACATATCTGACATTTTAAACGGAATTAAGAACACAAACATTATAAATGCCTATGAGATAAAAGACAAAAAAATCACAATTAAATAAAGAAAAAAGGAAAGGGAATAAAGCTGATACCTCGACAGTAATACACTTAATCCCCTTTATAATATTAATCGGTTTTTAAACCAACTAACACACAAATTTATGGAATTTAAATTAACAAGCGTTCATTTCGCCTGTTGGAAAAATTTAATACAGTTTTTTATGAGAACATTTCTACTCTTATTTTGTTCAACTGTTTTTAGTTTTTCTACTAGCATTGTTATCTCTCAGAATACCAAAATAACCATCAACATTGACAAAACGGTAACTATTTATGAAGTCTTTGAACTCATCAGGGAACAAACGGAATACACTTTTATTTACCAGTCGGACATTTTTAAGAACATTCCTAAAGTCCATCTTAAAAAAGGAATTGTCAAAGCAATCAAACTATTAGAAGAAAACCTCACTAAAAAAGACTTTAGTATTACAACTAACGACAATTACATAATTATTAAGGCTAATAATGCTTCAAAAGAAAAGCAAGACCAAATTAAAGTTCAAGGTAAAATAACAGATGACAATGGTATACCTCTTGCAGGAGTGACCATCAGGATCAAAGGCACTCAAAAAGGCACTAGTTCAGACTTTAATGGGGCATATAATATCTCCGTCAATACAAATGATGTACTGGTATTTTCCTTTGTGGGTTATAAAACAGAGGAAGTGTCTATAAACGGGCAAACAGAAATCAATATCCAACTTGAAACCGACATAACAGCCTTAAATACCATAGAAATTAATGCAGGATACTACACGGTAAAGGATAAAGAACGTACAGGAAATATTTCCAAAATTGAAGCCAAAACCATTGAAAAACAGCCTGTAAATAATCCCTTAGCATCAATGCAAGGGCATTTGGCAGGTGTTAATATTGTACAGAACACTAGTGTGCCAGGAGGCGGTTATAACATTGAAATTCGTGGTAAAAATTTTATAAATAGTGGCACCGACCCTCTATATATTATAGATGGTGTGCCATTTGGCGGTCAATCTTTAGAGTCACAAAATGTGTCTGGTCAAATTAATGCTGGAAATGTGAGTCCATTAAATGCAATCAACACAGCTAACATAGAAAGTATTGAAGTATTAAAAGATGCAGATGCAACAGCTATTTATGGATCTCGTGGGGCAAACGGCGTCGTGCTTATTACTACCAAAAAAGGGAAAGCAGGAAAAACACAATTTAAAGCTAATGTTAGTAGTACCATTGGTAAAGTTACCAGTTTTAGGGAATTGATGAATACGCAGCAGTTTTTAGAATTGCGTCGAGAAGGTATTACTAATGATGGTTTTGGTTCATTTTTAGAAAACCCAGCATTCGATTTTATTTGGCCAGAGCTTAAAGCTTGGGATCAAAATCACTATACAGATTGGCAAAAAGAATTGATAGGTGGTACAGCCTACCGTAATAATGCACAGCTTTCTGTATCTGGAGGAAGTAATCAAACTCAATTTTTAATGAGCGTGGGGCATCAAAATGAAACGACAGTATTCCCTGGGGATGATAATTACAAGAAAACAACGGTTCATAGTCATTTAAATCATCAATCTAAAGACAGCCGCTTTAGTATCAGCTTGTCCACTAATTATTCTATAGAAAATAACCAGTTACCCCGATCAGATTTTACGAGTATGGCCTATAGATTAGAACCAAATGCACCTGAGATATACACGTCAGATGGTGATTTGAATTGGGAAAATAACTCATGGAACAATCCTTTAGCTGCTTTAGAAGAAAATTACGAAGTCCAGATTAATAACCTCCTAGCAAATGTTAATTTAACATATAAATTGTTGCCTGAACTGGAATTTAAAACAAATTTAGGCTATAATAACTATAAACTTGAATCCTATAGAACGTTGCCAAGTTCTGCTAGAAACCCCAAGTTTGGATTTACACCTCAAAATTATTCATCCATTACTACAAACAATGCAACAAGTCAATCTTGGATAATAGAACCCCAATTAAATTGGAAGCACCAATGGGGAAATGTAAAGCTTGATGTCCTATTGGGAACAACATTTCAACGTGAGACAACTGATCGATTGGTACTAAAAGGAACGGGTTTCCCTAACAACAATTTACTACAAAATTTATTAGCAGCTACGACTATTAAATCACTTGAAGATAGTAATGGCGAATATAGTTATCAAGCTTTTTTTGGTCGTATTAATGTGAACT
>CAXBID010000416.1:0-2506 GCA_963975495.1 uncultured Flavobacteriaceae bacterium
TAATTTGGAAATTTGATTTTAATGATTCGACTATGGCTAATCAAGACAATGCTAGCACTAATGCATTGATTTGGAAGTTTGATTTTGAAACTGATGCCTTGATTTGGAAGTTTAATTTTGAAACTGATGCTTTGATCTGGAAGTTTAATTTTGAAGAAAATGCTATAGCTACAATAAATGTGAATAATTGGGTTGACCCACAGTAATAATAGATTAAACAATAAACCACCGTATCGAACTATTGTTTGATGCGGTGGTTTATTTAGTTTATTAATTAACGATAGCATTTAGAAAACCAGAATAAGTGACCACTAGAAACGTGAAAAAAATTCTATTTACACTATGTTTATTAATAAGTTGTATCACTGTTTTAGCTAAAGAAGTTAAGTTATTTAAAAGCTTTGGCATTGAAAATCCTATGTCGTATAAATTCGTACGAACAATTGTTCAGGATAAAAATGGTTTTATGTGGTTTGGCTCAGCTGAAGGGCTATCACGTTTTGATGGACACAAATCTTTAAATTTTCATCATGATAATTCATTACCCAATTCATTAAGTTCAGATGTTGTTAGTCGAATCATAATTGATAAAAATGAGCAGATTTGGGTTGCCACTTTTGGTGGTGGATTAAACCTTTATAGAGAGCGTAGCCAAGATTTCAAACAATTCTCTACAAAAAAGAAAGGCGCTATATTAACTAATGACACCATTAATGAACTTTTTGAAGACAGTACTGGAAAAATATGGGTTGGGACTGAAAATGGTTTAAATATAATATCTCAAAATAATGATAGTTGGTCAATTAAGCATATAAATCATGAGGCAGGTAACCCAAGCAGTTTAACCCATAATACGGTACATTCAATTATTGAAACCGTAGACAATCAAATTTGGGTAGGAACGAATGGCGGAGGTATTTCTATCTTTGATATCGATGGTGTTTTTCTAAAGTCATTAGAAAGCAAAAAAAGTAACGTTAAGTCTACCGAAATACAGTTCATTAACTCACTATTTAATGATGACTCAGGACATATTTGGATAGGTACCGTTGAAAATGGCTTGCTTAGATATGATTCTAAAACTAAAGACTTTGAGCACTTCAAGTACGATAAATCTAATGTTAATTCAGTATTGAGTAATACTATAGAAACAATCTACCAAGACAGTCAAAAAAACATTTGGATAGGCACGGATAAAGGCTTACTAATCTATAATTTAGGCACAAACAATTTTGAACGATATCAACACACACCTGGTAATCCCTATAGTTTAAGTAATGACTTTGTTATTACTTTTTTTGAAGATCACAATAATATGATGTGGATTGGTACTTTTGCTGGTGTAAACCGCTGGGATCCTAATACGACAACATTTCTTCAATATAATACGTTAACCAATCCAGAATTAAAAAATAATAATATAACAAGCTTTGCTCAGTTTACGAAAGAGTTCATCTATTTTAGTACATACAATGGTGGTATTTATCAACTATCAACGCTAAACAACCTGATCACGCCGGTTGTATTTAATTCATACTTTTCTAATTATAGAGTAATGACGCTATATGCAGATAGCAACACACTTTGGGTAGGGACACGTAACTCAGGCCTCTTTGCTGTTGATATATCTACTAACAGTGTAAAAGCATATAGACATGATGCCAAAAATTCCGCTTCACTATCCGCAAACAGTGTCACAGATATTATAAAAGATACAAATGGAGATTTATGGGTGTCGACATTCCATCGAGGGGTAAATAAACTTGACAAAAATGGAATATTTACAAGGTTTGAACTCAATATAGATAAGCCTGAAGAGGGGCCAAGTAGCAACCATATACTGCAATTGTTAGAAGATGAAAAAGGTGATATATGGTTAGCGACGTTTGGTGGTGGTATAAGTCGATTGAATGTAAGCGAAAACTTATTTGTTCATATTAAACATGATGATAACGACCAAAGTAGTATTTCTAGTGATTTGGCTTGGGTTATGTTTGAAGATACTAAAAACAATTTGTGGGTAGGTACGCAAGCTTCCGGTATTAATATATTAACCAAGGATAATATTAACAAACAGCACTATAGCTTCCAACAATTAAATGGCCGGCATGGCATGAAGAGTATGGCTGTATATGGCATTGTCCAAGATTTATATGACAACATATGGTTTAGTACCAGTAAGGGGATTTCTCGCTTCTCTCCAGAACAAAAGAGTTTCAAACATTTTGATTTAACCCATGGATTAGTTGATCTTGAATATACCCATGCTTCTATTTTTGTTGGTATGGATAAAACGTTATACTTTGGAGCAGGAAAGGGCTTGAGTAGTGTTAACCCTGAAAAAATAAATGTTAGTAAAAAAGCTCCGCAAGTTTACTTAACTAATATTTTAAACTTAAATGAACCAATCTCTTTAGCTGCAACATTGTCTGAACTTTCAGAGTTAACACTCGCACACAACGATCAACTCGTTTCATTTGAGTATGTAGGTCTTAATTACTCAAGT
>CAXBID010000417.1:0-2503 GCA_963975495.1 uncultured Flavobacteriaceae bacterium
AATGATTAAAGGAGTAATTCCAAACAAGGCTTTTTGTAGACGTGGAATTTACAATTGTACTTCCGTAAACCTCGATTGCTTCTTTTCTGCTTGCCATAATAATTTGATTCAGTTAGTAGCACCATTGCTACACTACTAAGATAAGGATAATAATCCATTCCACCAAATATATTTACATAAAAGATTTATTTGGTAGTCTCGATTATTTGTTGTATCTTTATTCTGGTGCCCCAATGTGAAATAGTTAAAAACTCTAGAGCACCATCACTAAGGTAATAAAAAAATTTGAATTAAACAAATAAAAAGGGAACTTAATCCCTTCTTATTTTCAACTGTATTTTGTTTATGCAACCTTACTTAATTTTGTACCTAGTACAATGCTAGCAATTTGTGCTTTGAATTCTCTTTCGTTTTCTGAGAAAGTAATTGTTTTTGAAGCTTCAATAATTGCATTTGCAGTTTTCGTGTAAGTCTTACTAGTTCTTAAGATATTGTAAATTCCACGTCTACAAAAAGCCTTGTTTGGAATTACTCCTTTAATCATTACAACCGCTTTTAACATTCTCATTGAATCCTTTTCGTTAACGAAAATTAACCTACCATCTTTGAACTCATTCATAGATTTTTGACTACCACTACCTGTAAAGATATTTAATAAATCTGTGATAGTTAAGCTAGTTTCTTTCATGATACTTTTGAAAGTTTTGTACTCTTCAATATCGTTAGCGCAAAATGTATTCAAAAAGTTTAAAGTACTCCAAGCTTTGTTGCTACTATTCAATACTGAAATTAATCGACTAACATTCATAGTAGTGTCTTCAACTAAACGAATTACACGTACTGCTAAACCTATTCCAAGCAATTCTGCTGCAACTATTCTGTGTTGACCATCTGCTCTAAATCTTTGTGTTTCACCGTTCCCAAATGCATTGGTTTCAATTACTACAATTACAGAACTAAGTGTACCAAAAGCTTGAAAACTTGTTACAAGGTTATTAACTTGTGTTTGGTCAACTTTACGATTAACACCATCTAGAACTGGGTATTTGTCGAAGTTAGTAACGTTTTCTAATGAATCGATTAAAACTGATTTTGTGTTTGCTGTAATTGTCATAATAAATGTTTTTTAAAGTTAGTAGCATTATTGCTACAATGTAAAGATAAGTAATTTAATTGTTACCACCAAATTTATTTACAGTTATTTTTTGTTTGTTAAACTGTGTACCAATTGGTGACAATACAAATATAAGTGAAATACTTGGACTATCCAAATATTTCACCTACATTCTTTGTTTTATTTTATTCTTTTTAATGCTACGAATATCATTGCAGCAGTATCAGTGTATGACTCAACACTTTCAACTTTGTAACTATCTTGAATTACTAAATCAAAAAATAAACGTACTCCACGCTCAGTAACTTTAGTGGTACGGTATTTTGTAGTATTACTTTTATTCATTTTGTCAATTATCGCCCTTCCTTGTTTGTTCCCTCTACCATCTTTAGACAAAGTAATAAAGATATAACCACCTTTTTTTACTATCTTATTATCTAGTGCATGTGTAATTTCCTCGTCCTTAGTATTCAAGTGACCGCAGTAATCCAAATCTAAATGTGAATACGTGTTTCGTTTTGCACTGTAAATAATTTCTGACATCTCACAAGTTTTTGCAACCATTGGTAATTTTTCAACCGCAATAGTACATCTCATTATATCAACAATATTTTTGTTATTGTCAATACCTAAAAACTTCATTTTAGGACTTGAAGCAAAAATATGTTTTTCACTTCTACATTCCGTAAACGGCATGCAAGCCATAAGTCCACTAGTCAATTTTGACTCACTAATAGTTTTAGCCTTGTAAACTCTAATATCTTCCTTTGCAGTACCTTCAATATTATTGTAAGGTTTATTTTTACTTTCTTTCTTTTTTACTTTAACATGTTTCTTTTTAACTACTTTACCTTTCTTAGGTATTAACCCTTGTCCCGATAATACAGCGGAATAAGCAACTATAGATTGATAAGCAACACCTAGTTTTTCAGCTATAGCTTTATTGTCTAATGTTTTGTGTAATTTAATAATTGCTTTTTTAATTTCTAATGCTTGCATAATAGTTAATTTTTGTTATTGCAATATCGCAACAATGTAAAGATAAGAAAAAGAAATGTACCAACCTAATTTATTTACAGTTATTTTTTGTTTGTTAAACTGTGTATCTAATTGGCAACAATGTAAAGATAAGAAAAAGAAATGTACCAACCTAATTAAATCGTAAAAAAGATTTATTTGTTTATGTGAAATTTTTGTTGTATCTTTATGTATTGGTGTAGTGGGTAATGAAAACCAGGACTAGAGCACCATCACTAAGATAAGGAAAAAATTCGAATTACGCAAATAAAAAGGGAAAAAGTTTCGAACCTCTTTCCCTACTATATTTAGCCTTAATAACCCACTACAGTACGCTACGTTTCACTGACCTTCAGCTTGACCTTATTTGCC
>CAXBID010000418.1:0-2483 GCA_963975495.1 uncultured Flavobacteriaceae bacterium
GATACAAATAATTTTAGATTTTCTGCTGGGTATTTTGAAAGAGAAGGGATTATTATAGAAACTGGTTTTGAAAGATATTCGTTTAGATTAAATAGCAATTTTGAACAAGGAAAATTCAAATTCGGGCAAACATTAGGGTTGAATTTTTCTAAACAAAACCCAGAACTTGCAAGTGGAGGACGTTCTTTGTTAGAGCATGCCATAAAATCAGCACCATATTTACCAGTTTATAATCCATCAAATTTAGGAGGATTTCAAGGGCCAAGTAGTGCTGGCGATGGTCAAGATGCTGAAAACCCTGTTAGAATCATGCAAATTGGTGAAGCAACAAATAAGTCAGTTGGAATTTTGGGTAATGTTTACGCAGAGTATGAAATATTAGAGGGCTTGAGCTTCAAAACAAACGTTGGTCTGGATTATTTCAATTTTAATAATGATGCGTTTACACCTTCATTTAATGATAATGATGGAACACATTCACAAGCATTTGCTCAAGTAAATAAAAATTCAGGATTTGGCAAAGTAGTGATTTTCACTAATAGCATAAACTATGAAAAATCATTTGCAGATGTACATAATTTTGATTTTTTATTATTAGCAGAAGACTACAATAGCACCTTTGAAGGTACTAGTGCAAGTAGTAGAAATGAAATTACAGATGAGATTAAGCAGGTGGTTCAAAATGTATCTACTACGGCTACTTCTGGTTCTAGTGAATATAATAGAATTGGATATTTAGGGCGTGTGAATTACAATTACGATGATAAATATTTAATTGCAGCCTCTATTAGAAGGGATGCATCTTCAAGATTTGGAAAGAACAATCGTTGGGGCTGGTTTCCTTCCCTAGCCTTAGGATGGAATATAGCTAATGAGAATTTTTTGAGTGGCTCTGATATAAATACTTTAAAATTAAGAGGAAGTTGGGGTATTGCCGGGAATGATAAAATAGGTAATTATTTATATAGTGCTTCATTGAATTCCATATATACCTATCCTATAAATGGTTTACCCGCAGTAGGAACAACATCAGCAGGTTTAGCAAATGCAGATTTAAAATGGGAAGAAAATGAGCAATTAAATATAGGTTTAGATTTCGGTTTACTTAATAATAGGATAACAGGTTCTTTAGAATATTTTAAAAGTACAAGTGAAGATTTGTTAGTGTTTCTTCCTACGCCAACATCTCTTGGGAACCCAAGTGGAGGGCTTACTCAAAATGCAGGATCTGTAGAATCTTCTGGTTTCGAATTGGTTTTAGGATATAGTGATACCGAAGGTGATTTTACATGGTCGGCAGATTTAAACTTGGGAACATCGAGTAATAATACAATTTCTACTGCAGGGTTGGAAGAGTTAACAGGTGGTAATTTTGAAAATGAAAATATTACTAGACTTGCAGAAGGTGAATCATTATTTCATTTTTATGGTTTAGTAACTGATGGCATTTATCAAAATCAAGCAGAAGTTGAAGCTGTTTTTACGGCAAATCCTGGTCAAACTACTGTAAAACCTGGAGATATTAGATTCAAAGATTTAAATGGTGATGGCAATATTACCGAAGCAGACAGGGCTATCATTGGAGACCCTTTTCCTGACATAACCTATGGATTGAATCTTGATGCTGATTATAAAAATTTTGACCTTAATATATTTATTAATGGTTTACAGGGTAGGGATTTATATAATACAAACATTTATGACCTTGAAGGTATGCCACGATTGTTTAATGCAGGAACAGCTGTATTGGATAGATGGACGCCAACAAACCCTTCTACTACTGTGCCAAGAGCAGGTGGTGCACCACAAAACTTAGCTCTATCAGATCGTTTTGTTGAGGATGGTTCTTATGTGCGTTTAAAAAATATCACTCTAGGCTACACGTTGCCAGATGGTGTAGCTGGAAATATATTTTCAAAATTCAGATTGTATTTAAGTGCTCAAAACTTAGTGACTATAACAGATTATTCTGGTTTAGACCCTGAAGTTGGAAATGGTAATAGTTTCGATTTTGGTATTGATAGAGGTGGTTATCCACAACCTAAAACATTCTTATTGGGTTTACAAGTTGAATTTTAATAATAAAAAAAATAAGTCATGAAAAAATATAAATTAATTTTTGCGTTTTTCACAATAAGCACATTTATTGTCATTATAAGTGCTTGTAGTGATAAAGATTTAGAATTGAAAAGTCTTACTGATTTGTCACCAGAAACTTTTTTTACTACAGAAGCCCAAGTACAATCTGCAGTAAATGCTATATATTCTAATTTGCAAACACGTGGGCTCTATTCTAGGCACATGTTTTTCTCACAAGATAATATGTCTCATGAAAATGCTGGAAACCCACAATTGGAAGCCGACAAAAAACAATATCTGGATTTTTCGTTTGATGCGAATCACGGTCCTATTGCTGATTATTGGGATAGCTGTTACCGCGGAATAAACAAAGCTAATTTTGTAATAGGAAATACAAATAGAAT
>CAXBID010000419.1:0-2482 GCA_963975495.1 uncultured Flavobacteriaceae bacterium
CGGCAACTCTCCTGTTTTGGCAAAATTGCCGCTTGAAAACTTAACGAAGTATTGGGTTAGTATCGGTACTAAATAATATGATTTCGTTATAAATCGATTTTAATTATTTAAAAGTTAGTGCTTATTGTTTTAATGTCAGCGCAGTCGAAACCTATTAGATTCATCAATTTTGAAGACCTTTCGACAAGTTTCACTTGCTACTTTCAATGAAAATATATTTTCATTTCAGTAATGCCCAAGGTGACTAAAATTAAGTTAGTAAACTTTTTGAACGCAGATTTTTTCAAATCAAATTCACGTTAATTTGGTTTATTGAAAACAAGACATCTGTGTTATTCTTATGCGATTGATTATCCCCTTAAGGATTAGCGAGAAGCAAAATGTATTTTGCTTTGAAGCTACCGAGCGAAGCTCATAGGGGTGTAATCCATATCAAAAAACACCTCCCTAACCATCCCTCAAGGAGGGAGTACACTCCATAAAGCATAATGTTATTATTAATTATCTCGAACTCACGTCACAAGTTAATTAATGTATAATAGATTGCTAGTAATTTTACCATCAGTTACAGTTATTGTGTAAAGGTTACTGAAATTGTTATCGTCAATATCTTTATAAGTGTCACGTTCAAGAATGGTATTAATAAACTTAGGAGTGGTGTTGCTATGGCCAACAATTAAAATGTTTTTCCCTTCATTCTCATTCAAAAAATCAGGAATATCAATAGTTTCGGGATTATAAATAATAAGCTCCAAATTGTTTTTAGTTGCTGTTGGTAGGGCAGTTGCTCTTGTTCTATTATAATCCGTTGAGTAAACGGCATCAAATGAAATATCTTTAAAAACAGTACTCCAATTTTCCGCTCGTAAGAAGCCTTTTTCAGTAAGGTTAGGATTGGTATTTAAGCTATCACTTCTATCTTTTTCAGCATGTCTTATTAGGTAAAACGTAGAGGTAATACTTTCCTTTGTTTCTATAGTTTTTTCTTCTGGTTTACAGGCCATTAAAAATAAAACCGTAATTAAAAAGACTGATTTTAGATGTTTCATGGCTTATTATTTAAGCTAATTCCAAGCCAATTTCTATCATATCCTTAAACGTTGTTTCGCGTTCTTTGCTAGTTGTGCGTTCTCCTGTTACCAACGAATCGGCAATAGTTAAAATCGACAACGCATTTACCTTATGTTTTGCCGCAACGGTATATAAACCCGCAGTTTCCATTTCAACACAAAGCACCCCGAATTTTGACCATTTTTTATAAGATTCAAAATCGTCAGCATAAAACTCATCCGAAGTAAAAATATTACCCGCTTTTATTGGAATACGTTTTGCTTTAGCCGCCTCAATGGCCTTTTGAAACAATTCAAAATTGGCAGTAGGCGCATAGTCTGCACCACCAAAACGCAATTCGTTGAGTCCGGAATTTGAAGATGCTGCCATGGCCAAAACAATATCCCTGATTTTTATATCTTTTTGATAAGAACCTGCACTTCCAACACGTATTAAATTTTTAACGCCATATTCTGTAATCAATTCATGTGCATAAATAGAGATGGATGGCACACCCATGCCAGTTCCCATTACTGAAATCGATTTCCCTTTATAGTTTCCTGTGAAACCTAACATGCCTCTAATTTTGTTAAAACAAACAGGGTTTTCTAAAAAAGTTTCGGCAATCCATTTGGCTCTTAAAGGATCTCCCGGAAGTAATATGGTTTCAGCAATTTCACCTTTTTTGGCTTCAATATGTACACTCATTTTTAATAATTTGAATTTGAAGATTTACCGTTGGTAACTATAGCTATTCCTGAGGATGTGCCTAAGCGTTCAACGCCTAAATTAATATATTCCAAAGCGGTTTTCGCATCTTTAATACCTCCTGAAGCTTTTATTTTAGCTTCATTATTAGCAACGCTTTTCATGAGTTTTACATCGTGAGTGGTTGCTCCCCCAGTTCCAAAACCTGTTGATGTTTTTATAAAATCGGCACCACTTTGTATGGCAAGTTCGCTAGCCTTAATAATTTCTACTTCCTCAAGATAACAGGTTTCTAAAATGACTTTTAGGATATTATTCGACATGATACGTTTTACAGCTTCAATATCTTTCCAAACGGCATCAAAATCTTTACTTTTTAGTAAACCAATATTAATGACCATATCAATTTCATCAGCACCATCATGTAATGCGGATTTTGCTTCATTAACTTTCGCTTTGGTACTCATAGCGCCTAATGGAAACCCAATAACACTGCAAACTTTAACGTTAGTGTTTTTTAATTCTGATTTTGCCAGAGCCACATAACAACTGTTAACGCAAACAGAAAAAAACTTGTATTCCTTAGCTTCATCGCAAAGCTTAATAATATCGCTTTTGGTTGCTGTGGGTTTAAGGAGTGTGTGGTCTATATAATTGTTTAGCAGCTTCATCGTGATTTTAGTAATTAAAAATTACACTTAAAGTCTGTTTAAGAATTTGTGAT
>CAXBID010000420.1:0-2427 GCA_963975495.1 uncultured Flavobacteriaceae bacterium
TTAAATTTTTATCATAATATTATTATATTGTTGCATTAATTTGAAACGACTAATTCAATAAAAATGCGACTACTATTTTTACTAATCATCACAACCTTTACTTATTCTAATTTTCAAGCACAAACCCAACCATGGCAAGGGAAGTTTGAGCCTATAGACCGAATGATTGATCCACCAAGCACGTATAGAACTGCCAGTGGAGCACCAGGTAAAGCCTATTGGCAACAGCGTGCCAATTATAATATTAAGGTCTCAATAGATGAAAAAAACAATACATTAACTGGTGAGGAAACCATAACTTATTTTAATAATTCACCTGATGATTTAAGCTATTTATGGATTCAGTTAGAGCAAAATGTAAACAAAAAAGAAAACGAGGATTTTGGCGATATTAATAATAATGTAAAGGAAGGTATGACTTCACGTCAAATGCAATTTCTTACTAGAGCTATGGACTTTCCAGCAGGATATTCCATAAAATATATAAAAGACGCCTCTGGAAACAACCTAAAAACAGTCGTAAATAATACGATGATGAAGGTTAAATTAAATAAACCCTTAAAATCTGGTGAATCGTTTAGTTTTTCAATAGCGTGGTCGTATCCCATTACAGATAGAAGTATGTATTTATTATCTCGTGAGGGTTATGAATATTTTCCTGAAGATGATAATAGCGTTTACCTTATTGCGCATTGGTTTCCTAGAATGGCCGTGTATAATGACACCGAAGGTTGGCAAAACCAGCAATTTCAAAAACTTGGAGAGTTTGCTTTGGAATTTGGAGATTATAATGTAGAAATCACCGTTCCTGCCGACCATATAGTTGCATCAACTGGTGAATTACAAAATGCTGAATCTGTGCTCAGTAAAACCCAGCGAAAAAGGTTAGTTGAAGCTGAAAAAACGTTTGATAAACCTATAATGATTATTACAAAAGAGGAAGCTGAAGCTAATGAAAAATCAAAATCAACCAAACAAAAAACATGGAAATATAGCGCTAAAAACGTGCGTGACTTTGCTTTTGCATCATCACGAAAATTTATCTGGGATGCCCAAGCTGTAAAACTACCAACCAATACCGTTATGGCAATGTCCTTTTACCCTAAAGAAGGCTTACCTGTATGGCGGGAAGAATCTACAAAAGCGATAATGCATGCGCTTGAAGTATATTCTGAAGCTACGTTTGATTATCCATACCCTGTTTGTATTTCGGTAAATACTTCAAATATTGGCATGGAATTTCCCATGATTAGTTTTAACGGAGGCAGACCAGATAAAAATGGCACTATTAGTAATGCCGCCAAAGCAAGAATGATTGGCACTATTATTCATGAAGTAGGACACAACTGGTTTCCAATGATTGTAAGCTCAGATGAACGCAAATGGATGTGGATGGACGAAGGATTGAATACGTTTTTACATCAACGTACAGTTGCCGAACGCTACCCCGATTTTAATAGTGTAACACCCAAAAGTATTGTGCCTTTTATGAGTGGTGATAAAAACATTTTACGCCCTATAATGACAACTTCCGACAATGAACTTATGAGTCAATTTGGCGCTAATTTTTATTTAAAACCTACCGTTGGTTTGCAAATGCTTCGCAACTCCATTATTGGTAAAGAATTATTTGATGAAGCTTTTAAAGAATATGCCAACCGTTGGAAATACAAACACCCAAACCCAGCTGATTTATTTAGAACCCTTGAAGATGCTACGGCCACTGATTTAGATTGGTTTTTTAGAGGCTGGTTTTTTACCACAGATCATGTAGATGTGGAACTTAGCAATGTAAAATGGTTTAAGGTTTTTGAGGAAAACACAAATATTGAAGACCAAAACAAAACATCTAAAATTAAAATGGAATCTTCAGAAGATACTGCTGAAGCACAATCTAAAGATTTTTCAAACGGCCCAGAGGTTATTACGATGACCTCTACTCCTGATTCTGGTTACGGACAATTTCTATCTCGTTTGGATGAACCTGAAATAAGAAAACAACTTTCTGGAAAAAATATTTACGAATTAACCATTAAAAATGTTGGCGGACTTATTATGCCTGTAACTATAGAATGGATTTATACTGATGGTACCAATGAAATAGATAAACTTCCTGCACAAATTTGGCGCAGAAACGAATACGAAACGCAACAAACCTTTATAAAGGAAAAAGAAGTTCGTGAAATAAATTTAGATCCTAATTTTGAATTTGCCGATACAGCAATGGAAAACAATAGCTTTCCTAAAGTGGAAACAAAATCGGAATTTGATAGTTTTAAAGAAAAGAAAAACGACTAGTTCTATGATTTAATCTAAGTGCTATATGTACTACACAAAAATCATCATATTAGCTTTATTTATTTTTAATGCAAGCCAAATTTGTGCAGGAAGTTTATCTATTTCATTGGTACCATCAGTATAAATCCA
>CAXBID010000421.1:0-2414 GCA_963975495.1 uncultured Flavobacteriaceae bacterium
GTATTTGCCTTCGTATTTATCATAATCGTTTGGTTTTCCATCCGAGATTAAAATTACCCATTTATTCTTTGTGTCTCGTTTATCTAACAAAGCACCAGAGTGTCGTAACGCCGTGCCAATACGGGTATAACCACTTGGCTCAATGCCACCAACCCTATACTTTGCAGTATCCCAATTATCATCAAAACCTTTTAGCGTTATGTAACTAGAATGATTTCTGGTTTTTGAATAAAAGCAGTCAATGGAAAAATCGATATTAAATTCATTTAAGATTTCGCCAAATAAGATAGAAACTTGTTTTTCAACATCAATGACGCGGTTTCCGGCAGCATAACCATCACTGGAAAGACTAGTGTCCAGAAGCAATAAAATGGATAGATTTTTTTCTTTTTTACGTTTAGATAAATATATATTTTCTGATGGTGTATGTCCGGTTTTAACATCAATAAAGAGGTCTGTTATGGCATCAATATCAAATTCTTCGCCTTGCGGTTGTCGTCTTTGTTGCTGGTACTTGTTGTTTACCGTGGTTAGCATTTTACGTAAACCAACCAATGTAGAACGATTTTCATGAAGTGTTTTTTTATAGTATGGAATATCCGTTGTCAGTTGTGTTTTGGGGTACACTTTACAAAAATCCTCTTTATATTTTCTAGTGGCATAATTCCATTCATCATAGGAGATGAAATGCCCATTGCCTTCATTTTCTGAACTTTCAGCAATGGTGGTGTTTTCAATAAAATCGGCTTGATATACCGAGTGCGCTGTATCATCAACACGAACGGTGTGCTTCATTTTAACATCGTCCAATGCATTGGAGTGATCTTCCAAGTCATCATCGCCATCCATATCCCTAAAATTGCCTCCAAACTCTTCAGCAGTTTCTACCTTTTCAAATTGATGTTGTAAAACGGCATCTTCCATCTGTTTTTGGTCAATTTGAACAGATATGATTTCTTCAACTGCTTTTGATTTAATAGTTGTTTTTGGTTCTTCTTGATTTGCTTCTTTAACTTTGTTTGTAAAGTTTTTTAACTTCTTTTTTGAAGTGTCTTCGGGGGAGTTTCGCATCCACTTTCCATAGATAAAAGTGAAATCGGCAGGTTGTTTTGCACTTGATTTAGATTGCTGATGTGCTACGAATTTTTGATAATATTTTTGAGTAATGGGAAACTGATCAAACAGTGATTTTAAAACGGGATCAGAACATTCCTGTGCTTTGGTTTGCGATTCGGTTAAATCATGTTCCTGGTTGTCGTTCCAATTAAAGTTTAGATTTTTTTGAATAGACAAGTATAAAATTCTAAATAAATAAAATGAAATATTTTCTTCTTGGGTTTGATATTCATAGTATTTAGACGGTAAAAAGAAATTGTTATTCTTGTAGCCACCTTCTCTGTCTGCTTCAAAAATTTCTATAGATTCTCCAGTAATAGCACGAGCAAAAATGACTAATCGCGATTTAATATCCGTTAAGTTTACCGCATGCTCAAGTTGTGTTTCCTTTTTCTTTTTCCTTTTTTTGAAGAAGAAAGCGAATTTGGTAAAAATATATTCGTCTGGTTCGAATTCGAACATGTATTTTAGTTTTCAGTCGCAGTCTCAGTCGCAGTTTGCATTACTGAAAACTGTGACTGAGACTGGAAACTGATTTTTATATCATTAAATCGCCTAAGTCTTTTAGAGCTTGAATGACTTCTAAATCGTCTGTTAATGGTTCAACAACTGCAACATGTACCGTCAATCGTTTTGGCAATCCTATATGAATAAGTTTTGCGGCATCTACCAACAATCTAGTAGAAACGGTTTCGGTTAAACCAAGTTCTGTTAGGTTTCTAATTTTTGTGGCAATGTTTACTAACTTTTTAGCAGTATCTTTTTCTATTCCGGTTTCAGAAACCAATATTTCAGCTTCTAGTTTGGCTTCTGGATATGCAAATGAAATGGCTACAAAACGCTGTCTGGTAGAAGGTTTTAATTCCTTAAATCCACGTTGGTAACCAGGATTAAAAGAGGCTACTAGCATGAAATTTTCATGAGCATTTACCGTTTCGCCTAATTTGTCAATAAACAATTCTCTACGGTGGTCGGTTAATGAATGAATGGCTACAATAACATCTGGTCTTGCTTCTGCAATTTCATCTAAATATATGATATGACCTTCTTTTACCGCTGTGGTTAACGGGCCATCTAGCCAAATGGTTTCGGCACCTTTTATTATGAATCGTCCAATTAAATCTGTTGATGAGGTTTCTTCATGACAGGAAATAGTAATTAATTTGGTTTCAAGCTTATGTGCCATAAACTCGATAAACCTAGATTTTCCTGTTCCTGTAGGACCTTTTAGTAAAAATGGAATCTTACATTTATAGGCGTGTTCAAAAACATCAATTTCTTTATGAATAGGTTGGTAG
>CAXBID010000422.1:0-2385 GCA_963975495.1 uncultured Flavobacteriaceae bacterium
AAAAGAGGGGAGATGTATTTTAATGATTTTAAGAAATGAAAATTTATTATAATCCAAAACTTAAAGAATTAGCAAGGCAACTTCGTAATAATTCAACAAAATCTGAAATAAAATTATGGACTTATTTGAGGCGTAATCAAATGTATGGATACGATTTTCATAGGCAAAAACCAGTTGATGAGTTTATTGTAGATTTCTTTTGTAATAAATTACAATTAGCCATTGAATGTGACGGATATTCTCATGAGATTTTAGAGGTCTATGAGAAAGATACAAAAAAAACAAAACGATTAAATGAATTGGGGGTTTTTGTATTGCGGTTTTCTGATTATCAAATTATGAATGACATTGATAATGTTTTAAGAGCTATTGAGGATTATATTTTTAGATTTGAAGAGAATAATTTTACACCTCCCTTAATCCCTCCTTTTTAGGAGGGAAACGGTTACCCTAAAAAGTATATTATAAATTTAAATACCAACTAATATATCTCGCAAGAGTTTCCCCTCTAAAAAGAGGGGATTAAGGGGTGTGTTGATAAATCAAATTAAAATAATCTCTAGTTAATTTTTTAGACAAACCATAAAACTATGAAAACCTACATCGCATTACTTAGAGGTATAAACGTGAGCGGACAAAAGAAAATCCCTATGGCAGAACTTCGCGAAGTACTTTCAAAATCTGGTCTAAAAAATGTACAAACTTACATTCAAAGTGGTAATGTTATTTTTGAATCTCCTGAAGAAAATATTCAAAAATTAGAAGAGAAAATCCATAATGCAATTCATGCTCATTTTGGTTTTGAGGTGCCTATTCTTATTAAAACACCAGAAGAATTACAGCAAATTTTTGATGCTTGCCCATTTCCTGAAAAAAAGAAAATTAATAGTTATTTCACAATGTTATATAGAGCACCAGAAAAGCGTTTAATTGAAGAAGTTTCAAAAGTATCATATCCAAATGAAGAATTTATTATGACAAATAACTGCATTTATTTTTATTGTTCAATCGGCTATGGAAAAGCTAAGTATAATAATAATTTTTTCGAGCGAAAATTAAAGATTACAGCCACAGCAAGAAATTATAAAACTATGGTAAAGTTGTTATCTTTGTCAACAGAATAGTTACTATGACAAAACAAGATTTTATTACAAAACCCTACACAAAATCCTTAAAAAACGGGAGTTTTACATGGTCTTCACCAAGTAACATTGCTTTAGTTAAATACTGGGGAAAAAAGGAACATCAAATACCAGAAAACCCATCAATTAGTTTTACTTTAAGTGATTGTAAAACAATTACCAAACTTAGTTTTACTAAAAAAGAAAACAATACTGATTTTTCTTTTGAGGTGTTTTTAGATGATGAAAAGAAAGACGATTTTAAACCAAAAATTGAAACTTTTTTTAAGCGTATTGAAGCTTATTTGCCTTTTTTAAAGAATTATCATTTTAAAATTGAAACCACAAATACATTTCCACATAGTTCAGGAATTGCCTCCTCAGCTTCAGGAATGAGTGCGCTGGCATTATGTTTAGTGGAACTTGAAAAAGAAAGCATATTTAGAAGTTTTACACTGCAAGATATAGAAGATTTGGATAAAAACTTTTTTAAACTAAAGGCATCATTTTTAGCAAGATTAGGATCAGGAAGTGCTTGCAGAAGTCTGGAAGGCGATTTGGTAGTTTGGGGAAAACACAGCGACATTGCTGGAAGTTCAGATTTGTTTGGTGTAAAATATCCTTATAAAGTCCATAAAAACTTCAAGAATTATCAAGACACTATTTTATTGGTTGATAAAGGCGAAAAGCAAGTAAGTAGCACTGTTGGGCATAATTTAATGCACGGGCATCCGTTTTCGCGAGAGCGATTTAAACAAGCGCATAGCAATCTTTCTAGTTTAATAGAAATTTTAAAGGAAGGTGATTTGGACAACTTCATTAAAATTGTTGAAAGTGAAGCATTAACGCTGCATGCGATGATGATGACGAGTATACCGTACTTTATTTTGATGAAACCCAACACGCTTGAAATTATCAATAAAATTTGGTTATTTAGAGAAAAATCAAATTCTAAAGTTTGTTTTACGCTTGATGCTGGAGCCAATGTACACGTTTTATATCCTGAAAATGAATGTGAACAAGTTGGCGAATTCATTAAAAATGAATTAGTTGCATATTGTCAAAATGGTCATTATATTAGTGATAGAATTGGATTTGGGGCAAAACAACTAATAATTAAAAAGTAATAATACAACTAATAATTAAAAAGTAATAATGAAAAATTTATAATGCCTACATTCAATGTAAATATAAATATGTAGATTTAGTCATTATGAAACATCCATAACTAAAACTTGATACCCAAGGAAATGATTAAATGGAT
>CAXBID010000423.1:0-2373 GCA_963975495.1 uncultured Flavobacteriaceae bacterium
TTATGAGAATCACCTCGAATACCAGTGCCGTTTAGAATCTCTCCCCCTTGACCTACATGTTTATGTGGAAATTCAATAGTAACCCAATTGGAGCTTGGTACATTTAAATTTTTTCTAGAAAGCATTAAATTTCTAGTGTCCATACCGCCTTTATACCAGGTAACAAAGGCATATCCATTAACCACATCTACACAATCACCATGAGGTGTTATACGCTGTGAAAACCTATAATTTACATCTTTTGTTCCAGCAAAATATAGGCCACCTTCACCAACTCCTGAAACTTGTGATAACTCATCTAAATTTACAGCAAACTGTTTTTCTTGTCCCCAAAAGAATTGGAGACAGCAACACAATATCAGTAATAGGCAAATCTTTTTCATCTTTTTCTTTTTCTATTAATGATAATAAATAAAATGCCAATAAGAAAACTTATTGGCATTAGATACTTAAAATGAATTAATCTTAAGTTGTATAGTATGTTCACCTGGAGCAAGCCTTATAGACTCAAATGCCGAAGGCACTTTTTCCCCATTATGAATCAGGTCTTTTCCATCAAGTCCGTTTAAAGAAAATTCGGCAACCATATTGCCTGGTATTTCAATGGTATAGGTTTGTAGCCTAGCCCCATTATACTTATACATTGCTTTTATTGGACCTCTTACAGTTGGAACCTCAATAGAGCTACTTTTTAACTTACTCATTTGTGGTTTAATAGTAACTATTCCGAATCCTGGTGTTTTTGGTTTTATACCCCATAAACCGCGTGGTATAACATTTGCTGGCACTGCACCCCAAGCATGGTTCCAGTCTAAATTATTTTTATACTTGTTATCCCAAGCTTCCAAAGTTATTGTTGACCCAATTTTAATCATATTGTACCAACTTCTATCTGAAGTATCCGTTAATAAATCTAATGCATAATCTGCTTCACCAGCATTATATAGACCATCCATTAAAAACTGTGCACCGTAAACACTACAGGCCATTCCTCTAGATTTCACATAATCCACAACAGAATTATAGTGTTCTTCTGGAACAAGCCCAAATGCTAAAGGCATCATATTTGCGTGTAAAGAGGCGTGGTCTGTGCCAATGCCATCCACGTAAATACCACGTTCTTTATCAAACATTTGTTCATTCACTGCCTTTTTAGCTTTCGCAGCTCTATATTCAAAATCCAAAGCTTCTTGTGTTTTCCCTAGAATTTGAGCAAATTCTGCCATGATTTTCATATTCTCATAAAAGAAAGCATTAATAACTGTACTGTAAGGTTTAAATACAAAACCATCGCGTTCTCCTTTTGTTTTACTTCTATTAAAGTTAGCTCCAGGCCAATCAACAATATCCGTTAATGGTTTTTTATAACCATCAGGAAAACCTAACTTCCTCATAAATTCCTTATCGACCTTAGTAGATGTTATTAGGCCATCTTCGTTAGATAATTCATATAAAGATTTGTGTTTTAAAGGTTCATAATAACGTTCTACCAACTCAGTATTACCTGTGTACATGTAATCCGCATAGATTAATAAAGGCACATGTTGCTGCCATTCCGTTGGCCATGTTGGGTGTTGCATAAAATACTCGATGGTTCTTCTTGCCATAGCAAACTCTCTATCAGTTGTGTAATGACTTAACTGATTTAAATACGCATCTGCCTCGTAAGGTATACGTTCTCTATCACCATCTACATACAAACCATTAAAAGTTGTTGCTTTAATAGAGTATTTGCATAAGTCCCAAACTTGGTCTAATATATTGTTATTACTCTTAAAGCTACTTGCTTCTTCATCCCAATAAGTATGGAATGCCAATTGTGTGAAATCATTTGCCTCAAGTTCTCCTTCAAATCCTTCTATTTCTGCATATCTAAATGGCACCAACGGCGGGAAACCATCTGGTAAAGGAATAGCTTTGTTAGGCCTTGTATTTCTCTCATTGGTCTGTACTTGAATTTGATATTCAGTTTTACCTGGCTTTACATCAACCTTAATTTCTTGGTATCTAATATTACTTTTTGCAGGCGGTGTTCTATTAACATTACCTTTATCATCAACCATTTCTCCAACACGCACTTTTAAGGTATGTGGCGTTTTAGCATTATAATTAAAATTCACGACGGGAAAAAGTGATAGCTAAAAATCTATAATATATAAATCACCTAATTTTTTAAATGTTTTTGGCTTAACATAAGTAGTTACAAATTTATTTTCTGTTGAAATGATATAGCTATCACTTTGTCCTGTTGTGAATTTTTGAGCTTCAGAATAATCAACCAATCTGTTTTCCTCATCCCAAATTCTCACTTTCCAGTAATAGGTTTTACCTACCTGAAGCGGGTTTCCTTTATATTCAACATTTGTTGACTCC
>CAXBID010000424.1:0-2325 GCA_963975495.1 uncultured Flavobacteriaceae bacterium
TTAAAAGCGGTAAAAACTATGTCACAGGAGAAATAGGCTCACCACTCGATTTTATAACTTTCCACGCCAAAGGAAGTCCTAAAGTAGTTGACGATATGGTTCAAATGAATATGGGTGCACAGTTGAGTGATATTAGCAAAGGCTTTGAAATTGTGGCTTCTTATCCAGAATTCAAGGATTTACCAATTATTATTGGCGAATCAGACCCAGAAGGTTGTGCCGCCTGTTCCGAAGCAGATTATCCACATAATGCTTATCGAAATGGCACTATGTACGCTAGTTATACGGCGGCTTCATTTGCCAGAAAATATGAACTTGCTGATCATTATGGTGTGAATTTACTAGGCGCCGTTACTTGGGGTTTCGAGTTTGAAAACCAACCTTGGTATGCTGGTTTTAGAGATATGGCAACCAATGGTGTAGATAAACCAGTTTTGAATGTGTTTAGGATGTTTGGTATGATGGAAGGTAACAGGATTAAAGTAAATCAGGAAAATCTGGACTATAGTTTTATAAAAGTTAGGAATGAAAGTGTAAGAGGTGAATCGCCTGATATTAATGCCTTGGCTTCAAAATCAGAAAATTCAATATCGATTATGGTTTGGAATTACCACGACGATAATGATTTGGATGTACCGTCTTCTCTAGTGAATTTAATTATCAACAATATCCCGTCAGAAAAAGTTTTTATGAATCATTACAGAGTCGACCAAGAGTTGAGTAACTCATATACGCTTTGGAAAGAAATGGGATCACCTCAAAAGCCAACTAAAATTCAAATAGAAAATCTTGAAAAAGCAGGACAATTACAATTATACACATCACCCAAATGGAAGAAAATGAATAACGGAAAAACGACTATTGAATTAGATCTGCCTAGACAGGCAATTTCATTAATAAAGCTAACTTGGTGATATATATTAATAATCAACTAAATAACAGAAGTGATTGTCACTTAACTGTTGAATTTATAAATACAGAAATATGAAATCAGAACAACAAAAGTTAAGTGTACTTGAAAAAATTGGATACGGCTCGGGAGATGCAGCGGTAAACGTTGTAATCTCTTCAATGTTTTTAATTATAACCTTCTTTTATACCGATGTTTTTGGGTTAAAAGCAACAGATATGGCGTTGATGTTTCTCTTGGTTAGATTAATAGACGCTATTACTGATCCGTTGATGGGTTTAATAACCGATAAATTCACAACAAAATGGGGTCGCTATAGACATTATTTTCTCTTTTTATCTATACCCTTTGGTATTTCTGTATTCTTAGCATTTGCCACACCAGACTTTGATTATACTGGCAAGTTAATCTACGCGTACATTACCTATATTTTTGTAACCATTATGTTTACGTCGGTAACCATTCCGTATATTTCTTTAATAAGCGTATTAACGAGTGATCCAAAAGAAAAATTATCTGCTAATGGATACCGTTTGTTTTTTGCAAAGATCGCCGCTTTCTTAGTATCGATTGTTGTTCCAATTTTAGCCGAAAAATTAGGTAAAAATGATTTGGCAAAAGGCTATCAACTAGCTATGGGAATCATGGCATTTTTAGGAACCGCTTTATTGCTGTTTAGTTTCTTTACAACAAAAGAGCGTGTTGAGCATAAAATAGATGATAAGTCTTTACTGGAACAATTCAAACTTTTGATTAAAAACGGACAATGGACGTTGTTATTTGGTGTGTGTTTTACAGGAACAGTCGGTTATGTAATCCGTGGTTCTGTAGCAATTTTTTATGCGAAATATTTCCTTGGTGGTGACGCTACTGTACAGTCAACATTTTTAGGAACTGGCGTTATTGCTGCCATTTTAGCCATGCCAGCTTCAACATTAATCACCAAACATTATTGTAAAGTAAAGTTGTTTAAATACACGCAGTTAGCAGTTGGAGCCATTAGTTTAATCATGTTTTTGGTGGTAAAACCTGGCGATTTAATTTTAGCTTATGTGCTATATTTTATCTTGTCTTTTGTGGTCGATTTACACGCGCCAGTTTTCTGGTCAGCAATTGCAGAAGCTGTAGATTATGGACATGCCGAGTCTGGAAAGCGTGTTTCAGGATTGTCTTTTGGAGGTATCTCTTTTGCACAAAAATTTGGGATGGGTATTGCAGGAGCTGCAGTTGGTTATTTGCTGGATTACTTTGGTTATATCCCAGATACAGTTCAAAGTGAAACTGCATTACTCGGTTTAGCCTTAATGTTAACCATTATTCCTGGAGTTTTCCATGTGATTATGGGATTATTAATGTTCCGCTACAAAATCACCGATTCATATTATGAAGTTATTAAAGCAAAATTAAATATCTAA
>CAXBID010000425.1:0-2324 GCA_963975495.1 uncultured Flavobacteriaceae bacterium
ATACAATGATCAAATTATTCAAACATTTACGCAAAACTAAATCCGGTATTTCATTGATGAAATTAATTACAACTAGAACTGCAAATCAATTTCCAATGAAAAAACCTAAAGACATGAGAAAAAAACCAAGAACGGCAAAACAAAAAGCCGCAACTAAAAAGCTAGTTGCATTTAACAAAAAGAGGTTTAGATAATTCTCATGTCTGTTTTTTCTGAAAAATCACAACCGTTACTAATTAACAATGTAAACAGAGTTAAACCGAAATTTTGGGATATGCCCGAACTGCACACAATGAACTTAAGACAAACTCTGAATACAACCGTAGTTTGTAGAGTATGCAGGGGACAAAGAGTACACTATATTAGAAATAAAGAAACCGGAACTTTACAAAAATCACATTGTTTACATTGTAACGGATCAGGGGAGATGTCTAATCGTGTCTAATGAAGCGGATTTAGAATTAAAGTTAACAGCCTACAATGCAAAGATAGTATTTTTAAATAAAATGTTTATCAAACTATCTAAAATAAAATTAAGCCATCTATTAATCGGTAAATTAAACTATAACATTGAACAAAGAAACCAATGTTTTAGGGAGTTAAGGGATTTAATGAGAAAGAAAAGACCGGAATTATTTACCGGAGGTAGTTTCTAATGGGTTCCGGAGGAAAATTCCTTAGCACGTTAAAGAAAGCCGCAGCTACAGCAGGGGATATTTTGACAACAAAGGGTGATCTTTTATCTAGATCAGCTAGTGCATTAGGTCGATTACCCGTATCAACTAACAACTTTTCACTTTTATGCGATTCAGCACAGACATTAGGGATAAAGTGGGGATCTAGTGCAACTAGTACCTTAACAACAGCCGGTGATCTATTGTATGCCTCTGGTGCTAATACCCTTGCAAGACTAGCCAGAGGAACAGATAACCAAGTTTTAACAATGAATGGATCTACATTAAACTGGGAAACATTACCAGCCGGTGGAGCTACTTTAGGAGATGAAGAATCATCAATATCAGGTGCAGACGGTGGATCAATGAGTCCAGCGGCAAATATGCTTTATGTTCATGGGTTTACTATGCCAACTACAGAAATATGGTATAAGGTCACAGGGTTTGAATGGTATAATGGTTCGGGTGTAGCTGGAAATTGTATAACTAGATTATATACACTTAATCCAAATGACGCACAATTTTCTTTGTTAGGTTGGGGTACAGAAGTAGCATGTTCAGGCGTTGATTCAACTCAAAGAAATAGTGAGGTTTCAAGTAATGTGATTAAGGGTGGAACTAGTGTTGTAATGATGATAGGTTTTTCAGATACTTCAACTGTGTTAAAAACACCAGCCGGCACACAGGTTGAGGGATCTCTTACTTATGTAATTAGTCCAGCCAATGCTATGAATTTTAGCTGGGCTAACACAGGAACAAATCCAAGAATGAAATGTTATTTTCAGGGATTCTCATAATGGTATCTCATATATTTAATAAAATTAAAAATGTTAATCGTTTTGGTAATTTACCAAAAAAAGAAATATGGTTAATTCCTGAATTTCTATATAGAACATTACAATTTTCTAATGATAAAGTTATCTTTGATTATAAATTAATTGTATCTGATAATGATGTTTATAAAATACAAACTTTGAAAGAAATAAAAAATAAAAAACCATTAATTAAAATTAGAAATGGTGAAAATATACCTTTTCCAACACCAGAACAGATAACGGAATTGCATAAACAACTAGCAGAAATAGGATTAATAGAATAAAAATGAGTTTACCAATAAGTAAAGTAAAAATTGTTGCAATAATTGGATCGTTAATTACAATATTAACGATTGTTCAAAGTGTATTAATTTGATCGTTTCTATAACTGCATTATGTATGGCAGTATCTTGGATTCTCTTGGGAATACAATACAGATAATCATTGAGGCAATTATTATTTATTTTATAATTTTATACATTGAAACCAAAAAAAAGTAGTTTTTGCGATCCTCCTGGATTCAATGGTCCTGAAGATATTTTGTGCCTAAAAAGTGATAAAATATAAAAAAAAGTAGTTTTTGCGATCAGTAAATTAATTCATACAATGCCCAGAATCGCAAGAATCTTCATACTCGTTAAATTCATCCAATGACGTATTGTCTAAAATCATCTGCAAGGGATATTTTCCCTTTAGATAATATTTTCCGTAAGAGTAGGAATTTTTTTCCATATCAACAATTTTTTGAAATCTTTCAGGATTCTTTTTTGCCAGTTTTCTAAAATGATCCTTCTTGAAATACATGCAAAAGTCACAGCCGCTTTTAGGGGGGATA
>CAXBID010000426.1:0-2316 GCA_963975495.1 uncultured Flavobacteriaceae bacterium
ACCTGCAGAAGTATTTTAGAAAGGTTTAACAATACGTATTGCTACTTATTTAGCATCGAAAAATAATCCTAGGCAACTTATTTTAGAAACACCTTATTACAGTATTTTAGATGTTGCGAAAGATAGATTTCCCATATTTCCTGTAAAAAAATTATTGAAATATGAATTTCCAACCCATCAGTTTATTAAACAAGTAAGTTGCCCAATTACCATATTCCATGGTACAAATGATGAGGTTGTACCCTATGCTTCTGCAGAAAAACTGTTTGATGTGGCGCCAAAATCACAAACTACTTTTGTAACTATTGAAGGTGGAAATCATGGAAACCTGAATACTTATGATGTATATCTTAACCATATAGAAAATATGCTGAAATAATTCAATAGAAATTTAGTATTGGATTTTATCAAAAAATTAACATATTTAGGACCTAAATCTTAAAGAAACTTTAAATTATCAATACGTATTGTTAAACCTTTCTAAAATACTTCTGCAGGTGGGAAAAATTCCTTCTATTTGTATTGAGTTTAGTTAGTTTAGTTTATTTAGTTAAAAAAAGGCCAGTAATATTAATATTATTGACCTTTTTTGATTTTTACTATTTAAAGAGAATTAAACCACTCCAACAAACAATCCTTTATCTGTTTTCTCAACCCTAGCAAGATTGTTTTTAGTCAATTCCTTTATGGTTTTATCCCATTTTTTGTTTGATAAACCAGATTGCCCCTTTAAATTTACAAGTTCCAGTTTTTCAGCTTTTTTCAAAATTTCAAAAACAGCTTTACCATCGTCACTAATGGCTAAAGGCTTCTTTTCTGGTCGCATTTGCGGAAAGAATAAAACTTCCTGTATCGATTGGTTATTCGTTAAAAACATAATTAGTCTGTCCATGCCAATGCCCATACCAGAAGTAGGTGGCATACCGTATTCTAAAGCCCGTAAAAAGTCATAATCAATAAATTCGGTAGCTTCATCATCCCCTTTTGCAGCCAGTTTTAATTGGTGTTCAAAACGTTCACGCTGGTCAATCGGGTCGTTAAGCTCAGAGTAGGCATTTGCAATTTCCTTACCGCAAACCATCAACTCAAAACGCTCTGTTAATTCAGGGTTATCACGGTGTTCCTTACATAACGGACTCATCTCCTTTGGGTAGTCGGTAATATAAGTGGGTTGAATGTAATTACCCTCACATTTTTTACCAAAAATCTCGTCAATAAGCTTGCCTTTACCCATGGTTTCGTCCACTTCAACACCTAAACCTTTAGCAGCTTCCCGTATTTCAGCTTCCGTTTTACCAGTAATGTCAAACCCTGTAAAATGTTTTATGGAATCTGCCATGGTTACTCTGGCATACGGTGCTTTAAAATCTATGTCATGTCCCCCAAATTTAGCTTTTGTGGTGCCATTTACGGCAATCGCACAATGCTCAAGTAAGCGCTCACAAAAATCCATCATCCAGTTGTAATCTTTGTATGCCACGTAAATTTCCATGGCAGTAAACTCAGGGTTGTGGGTTCTATCCATCCCTTCGTTTCTAAAATTTTTGGAAAACTCGTAAACCCCATCAAAGCCACCAACAATCAATCTTTTAAGATATAACTCGTTAGCAATTCGCATGTATAGCGGAATATCTAAAGCGTTGTGATGCGTTATAAACGGACGCGCCGCAGCACCACCAGGAATAGGTTGTAAAACAGGCGTTTCAACCTCAAAATAACCAGCGCTATTAAAAAAGCCACGCATAGCATTAAAAAGTTTGGTACGTTTTACAAACACCTCTTTTACTTGCGGGTTTACTACCAAATCAGCATAACGCTGTCTGTAACGCTGCTCGGGGTCGGTAAAAGCGTCATGCACTTTTCCATCAGGATCCGTTCTTGGTAACGGTAACGGTTTAAGCGCTTTACTTAATAAGGTGAAGTTTTTAACCATCACCGTTTTTTCGCCCACTTTCGTAGTGAATAAATCGCCCTCAATACCAATAAAATCGCCGATATCTAGTAGTTTTTTGTAAACATCGTTGTATTTGCTTTTATCGTCACCAGTACAAATTTCATCCCTGTTAAAGTACACTTGTATACGCCCTTCGGCATCTTGTAACTCAGCGAAACTAGCATTTCCTTGTATGCGTCTCGACATTAATCGTCCAGCAATAACCACTTTATTACCCTCAATAAAATCTTTTTTTATGGATTTTGAGGTATTTTTTACTGGGTATAAATCTGCTGGGTATGGGTTAATACCTAACTCGCGTAATTTTCCTAATTTCTCTCTTCGTACAAGTTCTTGCTCTGATAATTGCGACATAATCTAAA
>CAXBID010000427.1:0-2312 GCA_963975495.1 uncultured Flavobacteriaceae bacterium
TGGTATATTGTTTTAGAACGAACCATATCTTTTGAATTGATTTGGCTAAGTTCGGTAGTTTCATTTTACTTTAAGGGATAATGTATTGACTATAAAGGAGTTAGTTTGAAACACGGGTTACAAACAATTAATTTCTTACATCTTCATTGTTTTTTCTGAAGCTACTGGGAGAACATCCATAATATATTTTAAAAGTCCTTGAAAAGTGGGAGATACTTTTAAAGCCGGTCATTTGTGCAATGGACTTAACAGATTGGGTACTGTATTGTAACATCATCTTTGATTTTCTCATGCGCTCCTGTTTTATAAAACTGAAAACACTAGTACCATAGAGTTCCTTGAACCCATATTTTAGCTTGAACTCGTTGGTTCCTAATTGTAGGGCAAAAGCCTTAAGTGATGGAAAGTCCATTTCAAGATTATTAATGATGATATCACGTCCATTTCGAATTTTACCAATATCCTCATAGCTTAACCGGGGTTTTGATTTTTTTGGGTTGGATGGTACGTAATCGGATGGTTGTGTTTTTGTTTTGGAAACTTCAATAACCTGTTGTTCTAAACGGTTCTGTCTTTTGAAGTGGTGGACTACGCTTATAAGTGTTTTGCACAAACCCTTGTCTTCACCTCTAAAAGTAGTAATATAACAGGTCTTGGGAATTACCAATCCGCCTTTCGATATAAATTTCAATTCCAATGAAATATCTTGAAAATCTTTTTCTTTAAGTACAGACCATTTATTTTTCCATGTCTTTTTAGAATGGTTCTCCAAAAAAGCCTCAAACGGATGACCTATAATATCAGTATGAAGTACAGAAAGTATATTACAAGCTTGTTGGTTTGCCATTTCAATGCGTCCTTCACTATCAAGCATAAAACTCATCTGAATAATTTCAACAATGGGGTTATTAGAATTCACATAGCCCTGATGTAACAAGGTTTCCTGAATTTCTTCAGCCAGCATATTAAGCGAAATACCAATGGATTCTAGATTATCATTTTTTGTGGAGCGCTCTAAACGATAAAAGAAATTCCCTGAAGCCATTTCCAATAGCATCTGATTGATTTGCTTCATTCGTTGTTTTTTTCCTGTGCTCACATTCGAGTAATTAAGGTTAATGATTGTGAGAGACGTTAATTAAATAGCAGATATTATCTAAAGATTTTGGCACTAATTCTTAAGTCATATATTCTTTTAAAAATACTAAAGCATCTTCCATGTGCTCAAAGGATTGGGTTGGTATTGGCGGGTTACTTGTTCGTATATAAAATTCAGATAACATTTCAGAAACGGGTGGTTCGACAATAACCGCAACAGCCTTTATAAGTGTAGAACCCTCCATGGCTAAATAAGCTCTTGCTGATTTATTGATGTCCTTTATACCCCTAATATCACATAGTATGGGTAAGTGTCTACCTTCATGTAAAAGCAGTCTATCCTTGACGATCTGTACTGCGGCATTTAGGTCTACACTAACCCCTTGGTGATATATGATATGCAGTACCCCATCATGGAATCTATATGAGGTATAGTCATTTTCAAAATAATTACGCATGATCTATAGAAAACTGGTTTTTCAATATAAACTTACAAAATAATCAAGACTATCCTATGTCATTTGTCGATTTCACATAGTAATTATCCCGTTTTGTTTGTCTGAAAAGGATTAAAATTTGACTATAAGGGATTATGGAATCAGGTAATTCCTCAATTCCCTACAAATTCAGCTAAATTAAATGACATTTAAATATATAATCATATGGCAAAGATAAAACACAACAATTTTTTAGACACTGTAAATGAAGTTTTTACAGATGCAAAACAAGAAGGTGTCATGCATTTGTATGCAGACGGTGACGATTTTTCAGGAAGAACCATTGGTATCAATAATAGGAAACTATTTCATTTTGGCACCACTGGATATTTAGGATTGGAACAGGATCCCAGATTAAAAGCCGCAGCGATAGATGCCATTACTAAATACGGTACTCAGTTTCCTTTGTCTAAATCATATATCTCCAACCCTCTTTATAAAGAACTGGAAGAGAAACTTACCCAGATGTACCAGAACCCCATAATAATTACTAAAAATAGCACTTTGGGACACATGGGCGTGATACCAAATGCGGTTAGCGATCAAGATGCCATCATACTAGACCATCAAGTGCATTGGAGTGTACAAAGTGCCGCCAAGGTATTGAAGAACAGAAGTGTTCCTATCGATATGATTCGGCATAATGACTTAAATATGTTGGAAGATAAGATCAAGTTACTTTCTGATAAGCGGAAAAGAATCTGGTACATGGCTGAT
>CAXBID010000428.1:0-2308 GCA_963975495.1 uncultured Flavobacteriaceae bacterium
AAGCCTTCGAATACATTTTATTTAAAGAAAATAGAGGATTAAGTGCTGCTATAAAAGCTGGCTTTGATTATGTTGACTCTGAGTTGGTTGGCTATATCGATTCCGATTTACAAACTGCGCCAGAAGACTTCAATATTCTTTTAGAACATATTAACACAAACGAATTGGTTACGGGAGTACGCTTTAACAGAAAAGACTCTTTTGTTAAGAACATGTCTTCTAAAATTGCGAACGGCATTAGACGTACTTTTACACATGATGGTATGGATGACACTGGTTGTCCGCTAAAAGTCATCAAAACAGAATACGCCAAACGTATTCCAATGTTTAGAGGTTTGCATCGTTTTTTACCTGCGATGATTATGTTACAAAACGGACGTGTTACTCAGATAACGGTTCAACATTTTCCTAGGATAGCAGGTACTGCAAAATTTGGACTATGGAATCGACTTTTAGGACCACTTATGGATTGCTTCGCTTATCTATGGATGAAGAGAAAATATATTAATTACGAGGTCGAAAAATCGAGCAAACACAACTCATAATTTGAAAGACTGGATAATTTACAGTATTGGTTTTTTAGCTCAGATTTTATTTTCTTCTCGGCTAGTCATTCAATGGGTTACTTCCGAAAAACAACGTAAGGTTATCACACCTACAACCTTTTGGACGCTTAGCTTAGTTGCTTCTTTCCTATTGTTTATTTATGGCTATTTACGATTAGATTTTGCCATTATGCTTGGTCAAAGTTTAACGTATTTTATCTATATCAGAAACCTACAATTACAAGGGCAATGGCAAAAATTTCCGAAAGTTGTTCAATATTTATTATTCATAGTTCCTATTCTTATTGTTGTGTTCTATTACAATAATAACAAAATAGACATTGAGCTTTTATTTAAAAATGAAGCTATTCCGCTTTGGTTGTTAATTCTTGGTATTGTGGCTCAAATCATTTTCACATTACGTTTTGTCTATCAATGGATTCATTCTGAACGCAATAAAAAATCTACATTACCTATGGGATTTTGGGTTTTGAGTTTAATTGGAGCCTTAATGATTTTGAGTTATGCCATCATTAGAAAAGATCCTGTACTTTTTATAGGTCATTTATTTGGCTTAGTTATTTATGTACGTAATGCTTATTTAATAAGACAAACCAATGATTAAACTCATAGAAAAATATCCTATACTAAGTCTGTTCCTTTTTGTAATTGTGATGCTTGGTTTTACGATTGATGCAATTCCTGTTAGTATTATGGAAGCACGAAATTTTATTTCAGCGAGAGAAATGCTGACAGATAATAATTGGATTTTAACCACCATGAATGGTGAAGCTCGTTACCAAAAACCTCCTTTACCAACATGGATAACAGCAGCATTCGGATTTGTTTTTGGAATTAAATCAGTCCTAGCATTACGATGGCCAGCCCTACTTTTTTTAGCAAGTATTGGCATATCAACTTATCTTTTATCTAAAAAATTAGAGCTTACAAAATCTCATAGTTTAATAAATGGGTTTGTTGTACTGACATCTTTTTATATTATAGGTATTACAATTGAAGCGCCATGGGATATTTACACACATGGTTTTATGTTATTGGCTTTATTTCAATTATTTCAGTTGTTTCATAATGCTAAAACATCAATTTTAAATAGCATCCTGTTTGTGCTCTTTTTAGCAGGTTCAGTTTTATCAAAAGGTCCGGTTTCACTTTATGTATTGTTTTTACCATTTGTTACTGCTTATGGTATTGCATATAAATTTAAAGGTGGAACACTTCATTTTTTAAAACTGATTAGCCTTTTAGTATTCGGTATTGTATTAGGTGGTTGGTGGTATTTTCATGTACGTGTTGCAGACCCAGAAACTTTCACAGCTATTGCAGAACGTGAAACATCTAACTGGAGTAGTTATAACGTTAGACCATTTTATTATTACTGGAGTTTCTTTGTTCAAAGTGGTTTATGGACAGTACCAGCTTTTATTAGTTTACTTTATCCTTATCTAAAATCTAGAGTTTCAAATTTAAAAGCCTATCGATTTAGTTTCTTTTGGACGATTATTGCAGTGATACTTTTATCTATTATACCCGAAAAAAAATCACGCTACTTAATGCCTGTATTAATTCCTTTAGCTATCAATATTGGGTTTTATATTGAGTATTTGATTAGGGAATTCAATAACATGAAATCGAAAAAGGAAACTATTCCTGTTTATTTTCAATTTGGATTAATTGGTGTTATCGCTTTATTTTTTTGGATTTCTGGATTCTTTTTTGGTCCGTTTTTAACAGGGTTTGTTTTA
>CAXBID010000429.1:0-2302 GCA_963975495.1 uncultured Flavobacteriaceae bacterium
TAAAAAGTAGAAATATTAATCTTTGCATAATGTTTTTCTCAAATTGCACACAACGTCTCTGTATATGGCTCGTAGCGTGCAAATTAAACAATTATTTTCGGATTATGCACGAGCCGAATTTTTTAATTTTTCTTATTATCTTTTCTCAATAAGCCAAATTAAAAAATTTGGCGGACTTGCAAATATGCCTTAACTTCGATTTAGCAACTGACTAGCTATGAGCTATATACGTTGTTGTGAGCTGGCTTTCTGCTTTTCGTTTTCACAATACATTATTTATTTTGCTTAAAATCAGCAATCTGTTTTTCAAATTTTCCGCTGTCTTTGAATGCGCAAAGATTTCCATCTGGGTCTAAAAATTTCGCAATCGTTCCCCAAGAATGTTCTTGATAATCAACTTTTATATTTTCTGCGGTTAGTTTTTCTGCAAGTAATTTTACATTCGGCACATTCATTCGCAAGCAAGTTCTAAATCGTTCCGTTTCTGTTTTTTGTCCGTTATATTCATCATCCAATTCCACCATTAGATATGATTGTCCAAATTTAAAGCAAGTCAGATTTTCGCTTTCAAACATTTTTTTCAGTCCGAGAATAATTTCATAAAACTCAACACACTTTTTATATTCGATTGTATATAATATAATTCCTGTTCGGTCAAATTCCATTCAGATTGGTTTTTTTAGCTTGCTCACAACGTCTCTGTATATGAGCAGTGCGAATGAAGAATGGCGATAGCCATTCGGCAGGCACAAGCTGATTTTTACAAATTTCGATTATTATTTTTTTGGGGAATAAGTCGAATTTGTTAAAATTCGGCGATCTCCCAAATATACCTTTACTTTTAATTAAGCACAAACCCTCGCATTGCTTATATACTTTGTTGTGCAACGTATTATTCCGCAATGTTTATTTTCATTTGGTCATTAAAAATTTTGTATATCTTTTTCTCTTTAATTTCAACATCATCAATTGTACAGTCTCCTCCTAACATTAAAGTCAATACTTTTTTGTCAGACACTATATCTTCTTTTATTCCAAAAACTGGCGCATAACCACCAGATATCTTGAATAATACATATTTTTTGTTTTCCGCAAATTTATTCGAAATCTCAACCATTCGGTTTTCTAATTCTGTTTGTTCATCAGAGTTAAGTTTGAGAGTCCTCGCAAACTTATAATGAACCATAATCGAAGCAACAGTATTCAATTCCGTATTCAGCTTCTTTTTTAATTCAGTTATTATTTTGCTTTCAGACAAATTTAGAATCGGAAAATTAAATATTTCATTTATTTCAATATATGACCGTTCTTCATTATAGAAATCATATTCAACATCTCGGTTTTGACCCGAAATTGAATTTGAAATCACAAGTACTAATATTAAGATTATTGTTTTTTTCATATGTTGCACAACGGTCTTGTGTATGAAACGTAGCGCTGAAAAAATGCGCTATCCATTCGGTTGAACTCAAGCCGAATTTTTAAATTTTTCTATTTATCTTTCTTTTCCCAAATAGCCAAATTTAAAAATTTGGCGACCTCGAAAAAGTGCGTGAACTCTTGTGTAAGCAACTGTTCGCGCTATTTTTTATATGCATTGTTGTGCAACGTTAAACACGCACTAATGCTCAATGTCTTCTCGAACTTCTTCACGCCAATTGTTTCCATATTTCAAATCCATCAGTTCAAAAATCTTCGCATTATAATCTGAAATACAAATATCATTTGGCGCATTACAGCCGAAATCATAATATTCAATTCCGTATTTTTCTTCAAAAGGTTTATCAGAAGGATTTACATAAGATGCGATTCCACTTGCCCTAAACAATTTGGCATTGCCACTTTTCCAATCCGAAAGAGCTCTTGCAGAATCAAACTCACATTCCATTTCATATCTGATATTAAATTCGGTTAATGATTTGGATGAAGTTACTACTGCAATTTCTTTCGATTTGTATCCATAAATCAAAACGCGAATTTTATATAATACACTTTTTCTTAAATCTTCAAATACATAATTACCTTCTTGGTCAGTAAAAAAATCTTTGTTCTCTCCAAAAATATGAATATGTATTCCTTCTTCAGGTATTTCTTTTCCTTCTGGGATTAGAATTTTACCCTTTAAATCTGTTTGTAAATATTTTCTTTTATCGATTTCGGTTTGTCCAAAAACAATAGAGTTTATTAAAATTAGAATAAAAAATGTTAGTTTTATTTTCATTTACGAATGTTTGTAATAATGTTGCACAACGGTTTTGTGTATGGTTAGTTGCGTGTTTAAGCAACTAATTTAGTAAACAAA
>CAXBID010000430.1:0-2282 GCA_963975495.1 uncultured Flavobacteriaceae bacterium
TCTAATCTCCAAGTACTCTACGAAGACAATCACATCATCATTATCAACAAACGCGCAGGCGATATTGTACAGGGCGATAAAACTGGAGATAAGCCGTTAAGCGACGTTGTTAAAGAATACATTGCCGAAAAATACAACAAACCCGGAAACGTATATTTAGGCACAGTACATAGATTGGATAGACCTACTACCGGACTCGTTATTTTTTCAAAAACCAGTAAAGCACTGCCTAGACTAAATAAATTATTCCTGTCAAAAAATATTCATAAAACCTATTGGGCTATTGTTAAAAATATGCCACCAAAACAAGAAGACACTTTAATTCATTGGTTAAAAAAGAATCCTAAAAACAATAAATCCTATGCGCATATTAATGAAGTGGATGGCAGTAAAAAAGCGATTCTTCATTATAAATTATTAAAAAAATTAGACAACTATCATTTGCTTGAAATTAATTTAGAAACAGGCAGGCATCATCAAATCCGTTCCCAATTATCAACCATAGGTTGCGCGATTAAAGGCGATTTAAAATATGGTTTCGACAGAAGTAATAAAGACGCCAGCATTCATTTACATGCAAGACAAATCGAATTCATTCATCCTGTAAAAAACACCCCAGTTAATTGTACTGCTCCTTTACCAAAAGATCCTATTTGGGATGCTTGCTTAAAATAGTCGCAGTTTTCAGTAGCAGTATTCAGTCAATTTTGTTTTAACATAATATTCCGTAATTTCAGTATCTAAAATTTATAAGTATTGTGAATAGTATTTCTAACATATTAGCTGCCCAAAAATCCTTTTTTAAATCTCAAAAAACTAAAGATATTTCATTCCGATTAACGCTTTTAAAAGCTTTAAAAGAAGAAATAATATCTAAGGAAGATGCTATATATGATGCGCTTAACGAAGACTTCAAAAAATCCAAATTTGAGAGTTTTATTAGCGAATACGGATTGGTTATCTCCGAAGTAAATTTGGCAATAAAAAATTTAAAAACTTGGGGCAAACCTAAACGCGTAAAATCGTCTATACTAACGTTTCCTTCGAAGGATTATATTTACAAAGAACCTTATGGTACCGTTTTAATTATTGCGCCTTGGAATTATCCGTTTTTACTGGCTATAGAACCCTTAATTATGGCCATAGCAGCAGGAAATACAGTGGTTTTAAAACCCAGTGAACTTACTAAAAACACGTCTAAAGTATTAACCGAAATCATTAAAAATGTATGTCCTGAAGCCATTGCTGCTTCTGTTGAAGGTGGCGTTGATACGGCAACGGAATTATTAGCTCAAAAATGGGATTCTATTTTTTTTACAGGAAGTACAAAAGTTGGAAAAATTGTAGCGGAAGCTGCTGCTAAACATTTAACACCCGTAACTTTAGAACTGGGAGGAAAATCACCTTGTATTATAGATGACACTGTAGATTTAAAACTGGTAGCACGCAGAATGGTATGGGGGAAATTATTTAATGGCGGACAAACCTGTATCGCGCCAGATTATGTGATTGTGAAATCGGTACTAAAAAATGAGCTTATACTCCGTCTAAAAGAAGAAATTATTAAACGTTATGGTGAAAATCCCATAAATTCAGCAGATTATCCTAGAATAATAAACGATAAAAACTTAAAAAGATTAAAGGGCTTATTAGAAAATACCAATATCGTTTTTGGCGGTATTATTGATGAAAAAACAAACTACATGTCCCCTACCATAGTTGATAATCCGAGTTTGGATGATGCTATTATGCAAGAGGAAATATTCGGACCCATTTTACCAATACTCACCTATAATACCGAAGAGGACATCAATAAGATTGTATTAAATTCTGAAAACCCGTTGGCATTATATGTATTTTCAAAAGATAAACCGTTTATTGATGCTATAATAAAAACATACCATTTTGGAGGTGGTGTGGTTAACGATTTATTGGTCCATTTTGGAAACCAAAGGTTGCCCTTTGGTGGTATTAGAAACAGCGGGATGGGTAAATATCATGGTAAGCATGGCTTTGACACGTTCTCGCATGAAAAGTCAATAATGAAACGCGGCACTTGGATAGATCCTTCTTTTCGATATCCGCCTTATGAAGGTAAATTAAGTTTACTGAAAAAGGTTTTTAAGTATTTTACTTAGTTTTTTTATTATTGTTTGATAAAATGAAACTAATTTAGTCATGTCGAAATGAGGAACGATTAAGACATCGCATTATGCTGCGGAAAACTCTTAATATCGTTATGTGATTTCTCCTAGCGTCGAAATGACCTTAATACTAAAATT
>CAXBID010000431.1:0-2245 GCA_963975495.1 uncultured Flavobacteriaceae bacterium
ATTAATAAAATAAAAACGGCTATAGAAAGTATTCTTGGAAAAATTCAAAAACACTAAAACTTAACATAATGAAAACAAATAACAATTTAGGTATATGGATGGATCATTCAACCGCTAATTTGATTGATATAAATTCAAAAAACGAATGTCACTCTATTGTATCAAAATTTACTTCAGAAACCAAGGAAGAAGCCTTGAATCGGAGCGAGAGTCTTATGCATAACAAAAGACAGCAAATGCATGAAAAATTTTATGACAAAATTGGATCTCAAATTTTAAAACACAAACATGTACTATTATTTGGACCAACAAATGCAAAAGTAGAATTACATAATTACTTGAATAAAGATTTACATTTTAAGAATATCAAAATTGATATAGAATCATCAGATAACATTACGGATAATGAACAGGTAGCTTTTGTGAAAAATCATTTTGAAAATAAATAAAAGCACTCCAAAAAAGCAAGTTTCTTATCTATTTTAAAACCCTAGAAGGATCTATTAAAAGACAACTGTTGATGTAATAAAGACGGTCTTACTAAACCTCTAAAGTTTTTAGGATTGCTGAAGCCCGTGTTAAGGATAGAAGCGGCATCCTTTTTTGTGCTGATCTATAAACTTAATTTTAAAGCGATTTTTAAATACATAGAAAGTACTTGATGAGATACTGAAACAAGTTCAGCACAAGAAAGATATAGCGGATAGCCTGACCTGAAAGGGAACACCCAAATACTACCTAGAATAATTAGGAGATTCTTTGGTAATGGTTACATCATGCGGGTGACTTTCATTAATTCCGCTAGCCGTGATTTTTACAAATTGCCCCGTTGCTTTTAAAGTCTCAATGTCTTTCGCACCACAGTAGCCCATACCGGCACGTAAGCCACCAATAAACTGATGGATACTTTCGTATAAATCGCCTTTATAGGGCACACGACCTACAATACCTTCGGGTACCAGTTTTTTAATATCGTCTTCAACATCTTGGAAATAACGGTCTTTACTCCCTTCTTTCATAGCTTCAACAGAACCCATGCCACGATACGATTTGAATTTCCGTCCTTCGTAAATAATAGTTTCACCTGGTGATTCTTTAGTTCCTGCTAAAAGCGAACCTAACATAACAGTATCTGCACCTGCTGCAATAGCCTTTGGAATATCACCTGTATAACGAATACCACCATCTGCAATTACGGGAACCCCTGTTCCCTTTATAGCTGCAGCCACTTCTAAAACCGCAGAAAATTGTGGAAAACCTACTCCAGCAACCACACGCGTAGTACAAATAGAACCTGGACCAATACCAACTTTTACAGCATCGGCTCCTGCATCAACTAAATATTTAGCCGCAGCTCCAGTGGCAATATTACCTACTATAACTTCCAATGTTGGAAACTTAGCTTTTATTTCTTTTAATACTAAAACGACACCTTTGGTGTGTCCGTGGGCCGTATCAATTACAACAGCATCAACACCCGCATTTACCAAGGCTTCCGCCCTTTCAAAGGCATCCGCAGTTACACCAATAGCAGCTGCTACTCGTAACCGTCCGTATAAATCTTTATTGGCATTTGGTTTTTGGCTTAGCTTCGTAATATCCCTAAACGTAATTAATCCTGATAATTTATAATTATCATCAACTATTAATAACTTTTCTATTTTATATTGTTGAAGAATTTTTTCTGCATCTTGTAAAGACGTTCCAACGGCAGCAGTTACTAAGTTTTCACTTGTCATAACTTCAGTAATCGGTCTTTTGTTTTCATGTTCAAAACGCAAATCACGATTGGTTACAATTCCTTTTAAAATACCGTTTTCATCAACAATAGGAATACCGCCAATACCATGCTCCGCCATAGCCCGTTTAGCGTGTTTAACCTTTGCTGTTAATGGTAGTGTAACAGGATCGATAATCATACCACTTTCTGCACGTTTTACACGGCGTACCTTTAGCGCTTGAGCTTCAATGGACATGTTTTTGTGTAACACACCAATACCGCCTTCTTGCGCCATGGCTATAGCCATTTTACTTTCAGTAACCGTATCCATAGCTGCTGAAATAATTGGCACGTTAATGGTTATGTTACGTGTGAATTTTGTTTGAATACTAACTTCGCGAGGAAGCACTTCTGAAAAAGCTGGAACTAGGAGAACATCGTCATAAGTTAATCCTTCTCCTAAAATTTTGTCTTGATGTGCAGTCATATTGCAATTACGGTTATAATTGCGTGCAAATCTACGCT
>CAXBID010000432.1:0-2243 GCA_963975495.1 uncultured Flavobacteriaceae bacterium
AACAAAATACTTAGGCGTTACCAATAAACATATTATTCCAACATACGAAGATGCCTTTTACTTCCTTTGGGAGGAAGGTAAATTGCCTTTAGATGTTGATCCTACCAAAGAAGATGGTACGATGCTGGTTAAGGATAAACTAAAGGATATTCTTAATAATGGAACATCAAAACCTGCGGGTTATGTATTGCCTTTAAATTGTTCTGGTAATACTTGGTACACCTGCGATTGGAGTTTTAGAAGACATAATTTATTTCTAATTCCGGGTAACTCACCTGTTGGGTTGCGTTTGCCTTTAGATTCTTTAATAAGAAAATCAGAGCATGAGGAATTTCCTAAATTCGAACCTGATAATTTCACTAAAAAGAAAAAGCTTCCTAGCTTTAAAAATAAAGTTGCCAAGCGTTACAAAGCCATTCAAGAAAATGGTATTAACGAAAACAAAACCAATTACTTTATTCGTACAGCTTTATGTGCTGAAATTAGAGATGGTAAACTTTACTTATTTTTACCACCACTTGATAGTGCGGAAATATTCTTAGACCTTATTTCATCCATTGAAGCTACGGCGAAAGAACTTTCTATTCCTGTTATTTTAGAAGGCTACGATGCACCACATGATAGTCGATTGGAATCCATGAAAATCACACCAGATCCGGGTGTAATTGAAGTCAATGTGCAACCTGCTAAAAACTGGGAAGAACTTACACATAACACATTAACCCTTTATGAGCTTGCTAAAAAATCACGCTTAGGTACTGAAAAGTTCATGTTGGATGGCAAGCACACTGGCACAGGTGGCGGAAACCATGTGACACTTGGAGGTTTAACTCCAAAAGATAGTCCATTGCTTCGCAAACCAAGTTTATTAAGAAGTTTACTAACCTTTTGGCAACATCACCCAGGTCTCTCCTATTTATTTTCAGGAGCATTTATTGGCGCTACCAGTCAAGCCCCAAGAATTGATGAGGCGAGAATGGAAAACCTTTATGAGTTGGAAATTGCCTTTAGTCAAATTCCTAAAAATGGTGAAGTCCCTTTTTGGATTACAGATAGATTGTTCCGTCATTTACTAACAGATTTAACGGGTAACACACACCGCGCAGAGTTTTGTATCGATAAATTATATTCTCCAGATTCATCAACGGGTAGATTAGGTATTTTAGAACTCCGTGCTTTTGATATGCCTCCGCATCCTCAAATGAGTTTAATGCAAAACCTACTCGTAAGAACATTGGTAGCATGGTTCTGGAAAAAACCTTACGAGCATGATTTAGTGCGTTGGGGGACAGAGTTACACGATAAATTTTTAATAGAGCATTACGTTCGAGAGGATATAAAAGATATTGTAAATCAATTAAATAAGGCAGGTTACAAATTTAAAGAAGATTGGTTTAATCCATTTTTTGAATTTAGGTTCCCACTTCATGGTATGGTGGAAATCAATAATATTCACATGGAATTACGTGCAGCTATAGAACCTTGGAATGTTTTAGGTGAAGAAATGACCGGCGGCGGAACAGCGCGTTACGTCGATTCTTCAGTTGAGCGTATTCAGGTAAAAGTATCAAACTTTATAGAAGAACGCTATACCCTAACCTGTAATGGCATCAAAGTCATCTTGAATAACACAGGTGTTAAAGGCGAGTATGTTGCTGGTATTCGTTATAAAGCTTGGAACCCGCATTCGTCATTACACCCTACAATTGATGTAGATACCCCATTGGTTTTTGATATTGTAGATACTTGGAACAGACGCTCCATAGGCGGCTGTACCTATTATGTAGCGCATCCTGGAGGACGTTCTTACGAAACATATCCTGTAAATAGTTATGAAGCAGAATCCAGAAGAATCAATCGTTTCTGGGAATTTGGCCATACACAGGGCGATATGGAAACTAAAGAGAATATAGCTCAGGAAAGCGATAAATCAAAACCACAGGTAAAACAAAAAGGGAGTTCCAAAAAGTTTAGATATAAAGAATTACCAGTGAATTTTGAATTTCCAACAACACTGGATTTAAGAAAAAAGTAATTTATGAAAAATTATATAATAGGTGTTAATTTGGGCGTTACCTCAAGGGTCGGGCTTTCCATTATATCTTTTTTGTGCTGAACTTGTTTCAGTATCTCATCAAGCTTTTTCTATATATTTTAAATTAGTTTCAATTCAAAATTATAGTTAAGCACAAAAAAGGATGCCATTGCAATCCCTAACGTACTTATTGTCCAAAATCAGTAAA
>CAXBID010000433.1:0-2229 GCA_963975495.1 uncultured Flavobacteriaceae bacterium
TGAACTTGTTTCAGTATCTCATCAAGTATTTTACAAATCTTAAAACTAGTTTCCAACCAAAATAATAGTTGGGCACAAAAAGGATTTCCTCTGCAATCCCTAACGCAAATGGCTAACCCCAAATGAAAAACCAACATACCAACCAACTTCTTTTACTTGCGTTAGCAACACTTTTAATTAGTACCTCTGGTGCCTTAGGTAAGTTTATAGACTTACCAACACCAGTTGTTATTTGGTGGCGTAGTGCATTAGGCGCCTTGTTTCTATTTATATTTTGTAAATACAAAAAGCTAAGCATCAAAATAAACTCAAAAAAGGATATTCCAACGGTCGTTTTAAGCTCCGTATTACTAGGCGCACATTGGATAAGCTATTTTTACGCTTTAAAATTATCAAACGTTGCTTTAGGCATGTTATCGCTGTTCACTTTCCCCGTAATTACTGCATTGTTAGAACCTCTTTTTACGAAATCCGAGTTCAATTATATTCATGTTATACTAGGTATAATAGTATTAATTGGCATTTATATATTAGCCCCAGAGTTTAACTTTGAGAGTTCACAAGTAAAAGGAATATTATTAGGTGTATTTTCCGCACTATGTTATGCATTACGCAACCTTATTTTAAAACAACATATTGGTAATTATAATGGTACGGTACTCATGCTACACCAAATTATTATTCTCAGTATTATTTTATTACCAGCCATGTTTTTAATGGATAGCAGTAACATAAAAACACAATTTCCATATGTCATTTTACTAGCTTTGGTAACTACTGCAATCGGTCACTCTTTATTTATTTACACGTTAAAATATTTCTCAGTAAGTACCGCAAGTATTATAAATAGTGTACAACCCTTTTTCGGGATTATGATCGCTTTTTTCTTCTTAAAAGAAATTCCTACACTTAATACTTTTTTTGGAGGTGCCTTAATTTTAGCAACTGCTATAATTGAAAGTGTTAGGTCTAAAAAGTACTAAAATTTCATGATTTTATGCTCTACATTTGTAGAATTAAAATATTTGCTCTACATTTGTAGAATTAATTCTAATTTTGTAGAATATGCAATTATCAAAAACCGAAGAAGATTTAATGAATCATTTATGGAAGCTTGAAAAAGCCTTTATGAAAGATTTATTAGAAGCCTATCCAGAGCCAAAACCAGTAACCACAACAGTAGCAACCCTTTTAAAGCGTATGACCAACAAAGGATTTGTTGATTATAATTTATTCGGAAATTCAAGAGAATATTTTCCCTTGGTTAAAAAGAAAGATTATTTCTCAAAACATGTAAACGGTCTTATAAAAAACTTTTTTAATGATAGTGCATCTCAATTTGCCTCTTTTTTCACGAAAGAAACCAACTTAACAAAAGAAGAATTAGAAGACTTGAAAAAATTAATTGATAGTGAAATTAAAAATAAATAGTCATGTTAGAAATTCTATTAAAATCCAGTGCTTGTTTAGCTGTTTTTATGCTGTTTTATAAACTATGTTTAGAAAAAACGAGTGCGCACACATTTAAAAGATTTTATTTAATTGGGGTTATACTAATCTCAACTAGTATTCCGTTTATAACGTTTACGGAATATATTGAAGTTCAAGCAACCGCTTTTATTCCTAACCAAGAGTTCAGCACTTCTGAAAATCTTCAAATTATTGAAAGTACTTCACTTACAAATTATTTACCATCTATTTTATGGAGTATCTATTTTTTTGGGGTTAGTATTTTTGCATTTAGGTTTTTTAAAAATTTATTCCAACTATTTCAAAAAATAAAACGAAATCCTAAATTTAAAAACGAGAATACTTTTCATGTTTTATTGCAAGAATTAATAACTCCACACACCTTTTTCAATTATATTTTTTTTAACAAGGTAAAATACGAATGCAATCAAATTCCCGAAGAAGTTTTATTACACGAACAAACCCATGCAAAGCAAAAACATGCTTTAGATATTATGTTTATTGAACTGCTTCAAATCCTATTTTGGTTTAACCCGTTGTTATATTTCATTAAAAAGGACATCAAATTAAATCATGAGTTTTTAGCAGACCAAGCTGTTATAAATAAAGGAACAAATACAAAAAATTATCAACAATTATTACTCGCGTTCTCATCAAACGTATCACATTCACCATTGGCAAATGCCATTAATTATTCATTAATCAAAAAACGATTTACAGTTATGAAAACAAAATCATCAAAAACAACATTATGGCTAC
>CAXBID010000434.1:0-2197 GCA_963975495.1 uncultured Flavobacteriaceae bacterium
TATTTCCTTTTTGAAATGCTACATCTTTCTCGGCTTCCAACCGTTGTCTTCTAAACTCTATAACCGCTTTTCTGTTAGACTCTGCTTCACTTAATGCTTTATCTACATCTACTTCAAAAAGAGGGAGTTGTTCAGGAACATATAGTTTTAAATCCTCAGTATCTAACTCTAGGTAACGCGCTAAACTTTGCGATGCTCTTTTTAATTCGACGATATCTGTGGTAACTCTATTTTTCGAATTTAAGAATCTTAATTCCATTTGTAATAGCTCATTTTCGGCAATTTTCCCCACGCTATATCGTCCTTTTGCTATTTCATATAATGTGTCTTGGTTTTTTAAGTTGGTTTCGGAAATAGCAAGCTGCATTTGTGCTTTTAGCAAATCAAAATAACGGTTGGATGTACTAACAGATATTTGTTCCATATTTTCAATAAAATCTCTTTTGGACTCCTCATAAATTAGTGGTTCAATTTTTTTATCCCATTTAAATTCGTTAAATAGAACTGAATTTTGAAAATAATTAACAGAAAAAGGAATAACCGAATATCCAATATTATCATCTAGACCAAAAAGTTCTACACGTTCCAAGTTTGTATTCACAGATAAAGTACCTCCAGTATATGGTACACTTTGGGAAATAGATAAACCTCCTTCTATACGTAATTGATTTTGTGTTACAAAAATATCTTGTCCTGCGTCATTTGTTATCCTACGTATCGCATTATTATATTCAGGTAGTGTAGCATTAAGCCTAAGTTCTGGTAGAAAACTTGCTTTATAACGCCTAAAGCGCCAATAATTTGATTGGTTTATATTTAAATTGATTTTATAATCAGGTGATTTTTTGCGGGCCATTTCAATGGCTTCATCTAGTGTGATTGTTTTTGATTGCGAAAAAATGGCTAATGGAAAAATAATAACGACAAGAAGGATGATTTTTTTCATATTTAACTATTCAGATCTTAATGCTTCAATTGGTCTTTTATTTGCAGCGGCTTTAGCAGGAAAGATTCCAAAAACTAAGCCAACAATTACTGCAATTAAGAATGATATCATAATAGAGCTAAATGTTAAAACGGTTTCTATGCCCGAAACAAACTCTATAATATAAGCTCCAATAACACCCAAAATTATTCCAATAATTCCTCCACCAACACTAATGAGTATAGACTCTGAAAGGAACTGTAAAATAACATCTTCTTCGGTAGCTCCAATAGCTCGAATAATTCCAATTTCCTTTGTTCGCTCTAAAACAGAGGCTAGCATAATATTCATAATACCAATTCCTCCAATGAGTAATGATATACCTGCTATTATAATTAAAACGATATTGAAAATTTGCTTTGTTTTTTGTTGTTGTTTAAGTAATTGTATTGGAATTTCTATTTCAAAATCCAACACATCGTTATGTCTTCGTCTTAGCATTTTACTTAAAACTTCGGCAGTGGCTTTTAGTTCATTTGAATTTGAAACTTGAACCGTTAATTTATCAATCTGGTGATAGTTTCCTCTAGGAATTTTCTTTTTGGGACCATTTTGATTTCCACCAATCATAACAAAGCGGCCTCCACTTGGAGTAACTTTCTCATCAGTAATTATTTTTCTGTCTCTATAACGCACTAAAAAGGTGTTTATAGGTATATAAATATCTTCATTTAAATCTCTAATACCCAAGTTTTCTTGAGCTTTATCCGAAATCAATTTTTCTTCAATAACACCAATTACCAGCAACCAAACATCCTTTACTTTTATTTGCTTACCTAAGGCACTTTCGCCAGTAAATAATTTTTTCTCTACTTTTTTTCCTATAATACATACTGGTAAGGCGTTTTTGATTTGATAGTCTGAAAATATCTTGCCGTTTTCTAAATCGATATTGGAAGACTTGAAAAAAGTGGGAGAGACCCCTATTAGTTTAACCGAATTTTGTCTACCATTGTTAATTACATAAGTATCTAAAATTATTTCAGGACTGATAAGTTTTACACTCGGAATATATTTTTTTATATTTTCTGCATCTAATATATCCAAACCTTTAGAAAAGCGTTTAGATTCAGATTGCTCGTTTTCTTCTCCGCTTTCCCCAGAATCATCTTTTTCTTGATCAGGTATTGGCGTTACAACTATATTATTTACGCCTACTAATTCTAACTGGGCTAGTATCTCTTTTTCTGCACCATTACCTATGGCAAGCAT
>CAXBID010000435.1:0-2161 GCA_963975495.1 uncultured Flavobacteriaceae bacterium
ATTAACGCTGGAGCCAGAGAACATGGTTTATCTTATTCTCAATTTATGGGGAAATTAAAAGTTAATGATATTGAATTAAACCGTAAGGTTTTAGCAGATTTAGCTATGAATAACCCTGAAGCTTTTAAAGCTGTAATTGAAAAAGTAAAATAAGGCGTTTTTGCCAATTGTAAAATCATAGTATTCGCTTAATGAAAAATCCGATTCGTAATTGAATCGGATTTTTTTTATGTTCCAAATACAGTAATGACTATGTTTCTTGATCCCGCGTAATCCCGATGCTCACATAAATAAATACCTTGCCAAATACCTAGGTTTGGTTTCCCATTAGTTATTGGCATTTGCACTGACGCACCGAGTAAAGAGGCCTTAATGTGTGCTGGCATATCATCTGACCCTTCATAAGTGTGCTTGTAATAAGGTGCGTTTTCAGGAATCATAACATTAAAATGACTTTCGAAATCTCCTCTAACCGTATAATCTGCGTTTTCATTAATCGTTAAACTAGCCGAAGTGTGCTTTATAAATATTTGTAACTGACCAATACTAATTTGTTTTATCTCTGGGATAGTATCAAAAACTAAATCAGTAATTAAATGAAATCCTCTTTTAAAAGGTTCTAACTTTATTTCTTTTTGAAAATACTTCATTTTTAAAATTATGCTTTTTTTGCTAAAAAGAAGTGAAAGATTTTAATATTTTTAAAAGTGATTTTTATTAATTTACACGCAACCTATTTGCTTTTTTCTCATCTATAGAATACAAATCTAATTTTAAACATCATGAAACGTCATTTAATAATAGCATTATCCTTTATATTCATTTTATCAAGCTGTTCTTTAAATAGTGATAGCGATACAGAAAATGACAATCAAGAAGTCATTTTATACACTTGGCACTTAATAAAAACTGAAGGTGGTTTAGCAGGTGTTAATCAACAATTTGAGTTAGATACTGTAATTTGGACATTTGATGAACTTAATGGAATATTAAAAATAGAAAATAATAACGATGATGATACCAAACAAGACTTATTAGATTCTGGCACTTACAATTTTTCAATTTCAACTGTTGGTGAGAATTTCATATTTATTGATAGTATCGAATACGGACAAATAACCGTAGAAACGAACACTTTTACTATTGATGAAAATAATAAATCGACCGGGCAAGGTGCAGATGGATTTTTATATACTTTTCAAAGAGTTGCAAAAGCGCAATAATTAAGTTTTTTGCTTCTTTTTTCTTGCAGCTGGAAATAATACATTGTTCAATATAAGTCTATAACCTGGGGATGTTGGATGTAAATCTAATTCCGTTTTGGCGTCCCCTACCCTATGTTGGTAATCCTCAGGATCATGTCCTCCATAAAATGTAAAAAAACCTTTTCCTTTTATGCCATGAATATATTTGGCTTCACCGTTAGATTTGGTTTCACCCATTACCAAAACATTCGATTTAATTTCATCTCTTGTAAAAGCCGTAGTTTGACCCATAAAACCTTTCACCAAAGCGGTATGGTTTTGACAAAGCATGGTTGGAATGGGATCCCATTTTGCAGAAAACTCCATAAGCGAAAAATAATCTGTAGTTCGAGACACCATGCGTTTACGCGTCATATCAATTGAAGAAAACTCATAAACCTTCGGGCTTCTTTCTAGCACATAGTCAGTAAATGCAAAGGTTTTATTATAATCAATCTTATTTTGGTAACCTGGGTCGCTTCCATCGCCGTCAAACATGGGTTCACAAATATCAACACCTTCAGCAGATAATGCAATATCGAAACTATCAGTAGCACTACACATGGCGAACATAAATCCACCACCTATAACATAATCTCTAATTTTTAAAGCGACATCTAATTTTTCATTGGACACTTTATCGTAACCTAACTTTGTGGCAAGCGCCTCAGCTTCTTTCTTTTCATTTATGTACCAAGAATGCGCTTTGTAAGCACCATAAAATTTCCCAAACTGTCCCGTAAAATCTTCGTGGTGTAAATGCAACCAGTCAAATAATAAAAGACCGTCGTTTAAAACCTCTTCATCATAAACGGTTTCATAAGGAATTTCTGCATAGGTTAATACCATAGTTACGGCATCGTCCCAAGGTTGTTTTCCGTTGGGCGTATAAACGGCTATTTTTGGAGCTTTTTCAA
>CAXBID010000436.1:0-2156 GCA_963975495.1 uncultured Flavobacteriaceae bacterium
GGACCCTCTGATTAACAGTCAGATGCTCTAACCAACTGAGCTAAGAAGGAGTGTGTGTTTCGCTTAAGCGAGCGCAAATATAGATATATTTTTACTTATTGCAAATATAATTTTAAAAAAAAATTAATCAAAAATAGCTTTAAATATATCATTACCATTGGCAAATAAAACTAAGGCTATTAATATAAAGAAACCTACCATTTGTGCGTACTCCATAAACTTATCTCCAGGTTTTCTACCAGACACCATTTCGTATAATAAAAACATAACATGGCCACCATCTAATGCTGGTATTGGTAATAGATTTATAACTCCTAACATGATTGATAAGAAGGCTGTAATATTCCAAAATGCTTGCCAGCTCCAAGCAGCAGGGAATATATTAAAAATTGCATAAAAGCCTCCTACACCTTTATAAGCACCAGTGCTTGGTGTGAAGATAGCTTTGAATTGCGTTAAATAAGATGATATTTTATCTCCCGTTTTCTTTACACCTATTGGAAATGATTCGAAAAAACCATACTTCTTGGTTTCAAATTCATAATACCCTAATTTTTCTAGATTGTCTTCTGTAATTCCACCATAAACTAAACCTAGTTTAGAATCATCACTTATCTTTAAAGGCAATGTAGTTTCTTTACCGTCTCTTAAAACTTTAGCATTAATTTGTTGACCTTTATATTTTTCTAGTCCCAATTTTACTTGGTCTATATATTTAGTTTCAAAGTCATTCATACCAATAATTACATCCCCTTTCCTAATACCACTATTAACATTATGTGATGTATCTGGAACTTGTACAACAGCAAAAGGCATTCTTAAACTAATAAATCCTTTCCCCTTCGAATCTATTAATTGCGCAAGAAAATCCTCAGGAAATGTTATTGTAGATTGTTCACCTCCTCTTTCAATAGTTATCTCTTTTCCAAATAAAACTTTCTCGGGGATTTCATTAAAATTTTCAATTTTATCGCCATCAACAGCTATTACATTATCACCTGTAAAAAGTCCTGCTTTATTAGCTACAGGGTTTTCAATTAAAAGGCCGTCTTTAATATTTTCAATAGGTAGAAACTTATCCCCATAAAAATAACTCATTCCTATATAAATAAGAATTGCTAATAAAAAATTAAACGTAACACCACCCAACATAATAATTAAACGTTGCCATGTAGGTTTGGATCGAAATTCCCAAGGTTGGGGCTCTTGTGCCATTTGCTCAGTATCCATACTTTCATCAATCATTCCAGCTATTTTCACATAACCTCCAAGTGGCAACCAACCAATACCGTAAACGGTTTCGCCTATTTTCTTTTTAAATAATGAAAACTTTACATCAAAAAATAAATAGAACTTCTCAACTCTTGTTTTAAACGCTTTTGCTGGAATAAAATGCCCAAGCTCATGCAAAACAATCAGCAAAGACAGGCTTAATAAAAATTGAGATATTTTGATAACAAACTCCATATAAATTCAGTCGTTTTTTTTAACCGCACAAAAGTAAGCTTTTAAACCAACTTTAAAAAGACAATTAGATGAACAGAATGGTTTTAACAATAATTTAGGTTTCAATAAAATTCCATTTCAATAATTTTCATTGTAATTTTGCAAAAGTTCAAAATCTATACTTCTAAAATGTTATCCTTTTTTAAAGATTATAAAAAGTTTGCCATCGTTTTTGGTGTTATTTCTATTATTATAATCATACTTATTTACAACACTTTAAACACTTATAAACCTTTACCTATTTATACCCCAGCTAGAGTAAGTACTGAATTGGTTGACAGTACGATTCAGCATCAAAAAAAATATCATAAAATAGCCGATTTTTCACTTATAAATCAGAATGGAAAAACCATTACTCAACAAGATTACGAAGACAAAATTTATGTGGCCGATTTCTTTTTTACCACCTGCCAAACCATTTGCCCAATTATGACAGACCACATGGTGCAAATTCAAAAGGAAATTATAAATGATGATGAAGTCATGCTGCTTTCTCACTCTGTAACTCCAGAAATTGATACGGTTGCTCAATTAAAACGCTATGCAAAGAAAAAAGGCGTTATTGATAAAAAATGGAACTTGGTTACTGGCGATAAAAAACAAATTTACACATAAATTTTGTCTTCGTAATCTTGTTGAGTAATGGTTTT
>CAXBID010000437.1:0-2146 GCA_963975495.1 uncultured Flavobacteriaceae bacterium
GAGAAAAAACAGTTTCGGAAAAATTAGAATGGTTTAAAGAAAACGGAAAATGTAAGTATTTTATAGCATTAGAAGGAATACAACCAATTAAAAAAGGATTTGTTACTGAAATTACGGGAAAAATTCGTACTTTTGAAAACGCCTTCAATTCTTTAAAAAGTTCAAATATAATGATGTTTGGTCTAAATGAAGAGCCTTCATCTTCCATACAAGAAGCCGAAATTATCGAAATTGAATAAAAATTTATATTTTTTAAAAGGAAAGTTATTTTGTAGCTTTCCTTTTTTTATACACTATTATTACATCTAAGTAATTGAAATACAATAATATGTGTTTTAATCTATGCTCTACTGTACAACTAATTCATTATATTTATTAGTAATTATTTCTTAATTTCGGTTGTAATAATTATTTAATAGATAAAGATGATTTCAAAAGCTGATTTAAAAATGGGTGCAATTGTTCTTACTGCCGTAATGGTAGGTTTAGCCGTGCACCAAGTGGTTGTAGCACCAAGACTTGCAAAAAGAGTAAAAGCTGCTGCATAAATAAAGGTTTTAAAGAACCTTTTTTTTTGTTTTAAAGAACCCCGCTATTACCCTATGGTATTTCGCAGATAGTACATAAAATATATAAGAAAAATCTTTTAAATATAATAATGGTTTTCCAAGCCAAGTTATTTATAACTAAATGTGGTACAAAAATTAAATTATAAAGTCGATAGTAGATTTATTTAAAGTCTATTATCAAAAAAAATACACGATTATGAACTCAATCGAAAAAGAACTTCACGGTTATATTAGCGGTACTGAGGCAATGAGTGGTTTTGACTCTTACGATATGGAAGGCGATATGTCATACTTTGATGATGATGATATGTCTTACTTCGATAACGATGATATGTCATATGCTACAGGAGCACCTAATGCTTCTTCTGCCGTTTCAGACCCATACGTGATTCAATACGCTGAAACTTCGGGTGCTGATGTCGCTGCCACAATGTTTGGTTTTAACGACAACTTTGGTGCTGCGAACTTCGGAAACGTTGCAACAACGACTATTACTAACCTTCAAGGTGGTACATACGGACGTTTAATTGCACAGTCAAACAACAAATTCTTCAAAATTGGAAAATTCAGATTCCAATGTGATGATGCTGCACAGTTACAACAAACTGTCTCAATTCAACACGTTGATGGTAACGGTAAACAATATACTACGCCAATGAACCTTTCAATTTTAAGAGATGCTTACCAACAACAAGCAGACATCATTGATGTTACTAAAATGGTAACTATTGATGGTAATACTGAAATGAACTTCACTTTGAAGGCTAATGCAGTATTAACTATCTCAATGTTTCCTGTTGCAGTTGTTAGTGGAAAAGCTGAACTTAATGGAGGTGTTGCTTTAAACAGAGCACGTGCACCAAGATTAAGTGGTAAAAATGTTGCTCCTGTAATTATTCAAACGTCACAAAACGTTAGAGGAATTACTAACTAAGTAATATACGCTTACAAATTAGAAAAAGGCGAGGTATTATTGCCTCGCCTTTTTTTTGTTTTAAATATTTAATATGAAGCGAAACAATAAACACAATAAGAAAAAGCAAGATATTACTTTAATGACCATTTTAGCCAATGAGGCTACTAAGGAAAGTGATGAGTTGTTGAAAAGTTATAACAAACCAAAAGCAACAGGTCATACCGATTTAGAGGATAAACTCGCTCAATTATATTTTGAACTAGATGACAAGTTATCTTTGGAAAAAAAGATGGCTGAAATACACCCCCATAAAAATTGGATTGTTAGAACTCTTGGTTTAAAATCTAAAGGAAATATTGAGTGTTCTAATTGTGATTGGTCGTGGGAAAAATCAAAGGGTGGAGAAGACCCATATAAGTGCCACAAATGTGGTAATCAAAACAATTCTAAAGACAAAGAAATTAAAACTGAAATACCAAAAGAAAATGTTATTTCAGATTCTATTGCAAAGTTTAGCGACTTCAATGGAAGCAATACACCACAATCTGCAATTACAACTAATAAAAGTAATTTAGAGGTAATTGGATTAGTAGGTGTAATCGGACTAATTGGTTTAACATTCATAATAGTTTCAAAAAATTTAATGAAATAGATGGAAGCA
>CAXBID010000438.1:0-2142 GCA_963975495.1 uncultured Flavobacteriaceae bacterium
TTGCTATAAACCCTAGACCGCTTAACAACCACGTATATTGATAGCCATCATCAAAATCGCCAAAAACAAATCTATCTATGTAAATTGCTATATTTTTATCGGGCAATAATTCGCTATTACCTATTCCGGGAACGTTTGCGAATTCTAATAATAGGGCATATACGATAAGGCATAATGCAAACAGCATATACCTTGCTTTTTTGCTTAAATGAATATAGGCTACACATGAAACAAAATATCCAACGGCAATGGCTTGAAGTGTGTTACTGAATATTTGAAACGCTTCGATATCAAGATGCAATAGGTTTCCTTGTACTATCCAACCTAAAATGAATAAAATAATAAAGCGCCTGATCAAATGAGGATATAGCTTCGTTTTATTATCAACCTCTTTAATCCTTCTTTCCATTGAAAAAGGAATGACGACGCCTACCACAAAAAGAAAAAGGGGCATAACAATATCATAAAAATGAAAACCAAACCATTCCGGATGTTCAAACTGAGTTGCCAACGCGCCCGTAAATTCTGTTTGGGCACCTTCGTGCAGATGCGCAAAAAAACGATCTGCAAAAATAATCACAAGCATGTCAAATCCTCTTAAAACATCAATAGACATTAAGCGATTATTTGCTTTTGTATCTGAGGTATTCATGATTTTTATAACAAATTAATTATCCGTAATTTTTAAATTGAGCCAACTATGGGTTTGCTCAATGGAATTTGGGCGCAATACGATCTTTAAATCCTTATCCAATAAAAAATAAGTTGGTGTAGCAAAAACATGATAATCTTTAACGGCTTGACTTTCCCAGCCCATAAAACTGCAGTCTGTTTTCCATGGCATATTTTTATATGCACTTTCAAAATCTGCCTTATCGGTGTCTATTGACATGTAAATAACCTCAACATCTTTTTCTTTCCAGGCATTATAATATTCATTTAATTTTATGGCTTCTTCTTCACATTTCGGGCACCATGAAGTGCCAAAAACCAAAAGTATGTTTGTGTTTCTTTCGCTAAGTTTTGTGTTATCTGTAAACGTAATATTTGGTGCTGTTTTTCCCACTTTCAACTTACGGTAGGATTCTAGTTTGTTTGTTAATTTATCTTCTAAACCACAAGTATCATCAGATAATAATTTAACAGCTAAATATCCCGAAGCTTTATGTAAACTTCTTTTTTCCAAATAGTCAAATAAGTGAGCACCTACTTCACTCAAGAGTGTTTTGTTTTCTGATAAGTTGCCTATTAGATAATCTGTACTTATATTCATTTGGGCATATCTACTATCCGAAGTTTGCCCCATGTTTTCCAACATTATGTAATGCCCTTCAATGAGACCTCTTAAAAGTCCGCTGGTTTTAAATTTCGGATTATTAAAATCAATTTCTCTAAACTTTTTAATGGCTTCTGGAATTTGTTCTACTTTATGCCTAAATATTATAGGCATATCGTTTACCAATTTGCGTAGCGGCAAAAACCATGACACATAAGTATCTTTATCTAAAGCATTTAAGTAATTGGTGTCTTCCTTTTCAAGACGATTTAACTCAGTATTTATAATTTTTAAGGTTTCTTTTTGATTTATAAAAACCCTATCTTTTTGGTACTCTTCTTTTAAAAAACCCCATGCAGAAGACGCTCTTTGCCGCTGTCCATAATCCTTAAAATATTGAATAAGTGTGCTGTTTTCTTTAGTGTTTATAAACGTTAAACTATCTTTTTCTTTGAGATGTGTTCCTGTAATTTTTAAGTTAGGTTCTGTTAAAACAAAAACCATTGATGATTTGTCTTCGGTTTCTAAAATCCCCATTCCGCTATAACCGTTAGGATATATCAACATGAAATTACCAAAACTATCTATGGTTGTACCACTTAACAGTTCAGGCTTAAAATCATTAAACCCTTTAAGCGTCAATTCTTGGCCAGCATGATGTTTTAAATTACCTGTAATTTGAGAATTACCAGTAATTACAATAAGTAAAAAAAATAACGAGAATAATTTTTTCATTCTTTACTTTCAATTTGTAAAAAAGCGTCTCAAACTTTAATGTTTTATAAATATGTAATTTGAGACGCTTTACGCTATTATTGAGTAGTTTTCATTATTTGAAACGTAATCTATTTTATAATAAGCTCTTT
>CAXBID010000439.1:0-2121 GCA_963975495.1 uncultured Flavobacteriaceae bacterium
GATTAATTTGGACCATTGGAAATATTGCGGAATTGGATAACATTGTCAATTTTCAAAAGGGAAAATGGGACTGTTCTGATGCTGGTATGGTTTTATATTGGATTACTGGTGCAAATGTTAACGACGGCTTAAAAGCGGGAAGTATGTCAGTTGTAAAAGCGCTTTTAGAGGATTATGTCATGAAAAATCCAGAGCCTCAGAAAAAGAATAAGAAGCCTTAAATGTTATGAACTTAATGCTATTCTTTTTCAATCAATTCAATTCTGTTATCCCAAAAATCGTAAAATGAAAACCTGTTGATGCCAGGTATTTTTTGATCTTCTTTAACGAATACACCTTTGTAAATTAAGTAAGCTTTTATGTCTTTTATGTTTTCAACTTCAAAAGCAGGGTGTCTCTTTGATTTTCCTTCTAACTTTTCAGTTCCAATATGCAAATGTATATCTGCTATTTCTAACCAAAACCCTCCCATTTTATGTAAAGATTTTGGTCTTTCAATTTCTCTTAATCCTAATATACCACAATAGAATTCTCGTCCTTTTTCTTCTTCTCCATTAGGAATACAAATTTGAACATGATTAATTTTTGTAAAGTTTATTTTCATACTCAAATTCAAATCCGTTTAACTTCTGATGCTTTTATGACTTACTAATTATTGCGGTATTAATTCTATAAGTTTAACACTATGAGATTCTAAATCTACTTTCAAAGTTAGTTTTCCTTCATGCTTTTTTACTATAGAGTCTGTAATGGTTTTTGGCAACTTAGCCAATTGGGTGTACTTCGATAAATTAGCATTTAAAACATCTTTCCATCCGTCTTCAAAACGGTCTGAAGGCCTGTTACCATAAATACGGCCATTTGTTTTTTCACCAACTCCCGCTGCTCTTACATCTTTATAAAGTTCGTGCATCATAATACCATGAGTTTTATCAACGGTCCACTCGTTCATTTTCCAATTGGTTCCACCAGCTATTTGCCCGCCTTCCAATACAGGAAACAAAGTTCTTGCCGCTGAACTATTTCGTGTTGTGTTATGATTGTAAACCAATAGATAAATAATATCGCCTTTAACCACTGGTATCACACCTACGTGACCACTAATATTATGAATAGCTTCTAATCTATTACCGCCTTCCATCTTCAAAAACATTTCGGTAACATTCCGTCTTCCTTGAGGTAAATTACTCGCCTCAATTTCTTGTCCCCAATCATAAATTTCGGTTATTCTATAATCATAAGCCAAATCGGCAATTCTTGCATACCAACTAGCTCCAAACTCAGTTCCGTCTGTTAGGCTAATTCCCCTTTTGCCATTTTCATCACGTAAAATTCCAAATTCTTGAATATCAAAAGGAATATCGCTAAACTGGGAGTAACTATTCAGTTTAGCTCTATAAGATTCAACTGTTTCTGGAAATTTAATAGTATTTTGATCTATTTTCTCATAGTAAGAAATACAGAAAAAATCCATTTGTGTACCTGTAGCCCCAGTTGCGTAATTGGTTCCGTTGGCACAATGATCTATTATTTCTGTAGTGTAAGTGGCTACACCTTCTGATAAATTATTTCCAGGGCCTATAATGGCATCTGGAATTACTTTTAAAACCTCATCTACAGTAATATCGTAATGTTTAAAAAATTCTTCTTTAGTGCCATTCCAGTGTTGCGGTGTATAATTAGGTTCTGTTGCTACCCTAAATCTCCAAGTTTTAACTTCATTTACACCAAACTCATCAATCAATGTTTGCAAGAAAGCATTAATGTATTGCCTCCAAATATTGTAATCATCTGGTGGATTGGTATTGCCATAGGTATTCACTTCTTTTATGGCATTCATTTCCCAAGGCACATTATCTAATACAATGCGTGGCTTAAAACCTGTTTGCATAAAATTGCGCATGTCTGTAATTAAACCACTAAAATCTGTTATTATATTTCCTGCGCCATCAACACCTTTATAAAAATCATTTTTGTTATCCGTTCTACCTCCTAGAATACGTACGATATTATAGCTTTTAACATAGGGTTTAATTAAATTTAATCCAGATGTAAAACCAGAACTACTAAATCGGGTTTGGTTTATCATTGGTCTTGTTGACCAAAAATTGTACATCTCAC
>CAXBID010000440.1:0-2106 GCA_963975495.1 uncultured Flavobacteriaceae bacterium
TAATTAAAGCCTAATCCAAAAAGCACCAATAATACTAGTGGTAATGCGATGTTTATAAGTTGCCACTTGGTTTTTTCATCAGCTATTTTGTCCTGATTTAGAAAGGCAATAGCTATTTCTTTAGATCGAATGTTTATAAGTCCGTTATCGTCTAGCAGGTAATTCACGGTATTGAGCAAAAATTCTTTATTGCCATATCTTTTTCCTGTCCAACGATCAAACCCCAATTCTTGCGGCACATTTTTTACTACATCATTTTTAATTACATCGCCATCAGCAATAACTACCATTTTTGTAGTTGCACTTTTTACCTTATCAGCTTTCAATTTAAAGGGTTTGATACGATTATTGTAAACCGATTCAAATTCACCTTCTAAAAGCACCGCAAGGTTTTGATTGCCTTTATTGAAGGTTGCAGGTTCCTGTTCTTTGGTAACAATACTTAAGCTAATTTCCCTAGGTGCACCTTCTAGCTTGGTTAAAGGCGCTGTTTCTAAAAGAATCGTTTTTTTAATACTATTTTTTAAGCGTATCTATTTGGTTTGCAAAATCGAATTTCACTAAATTCAAATTATTGACAATAGGGTGATTGCTACTAGAATTTGCCAAGGGTGAATAGGGCCATCTCAACGGTTGAAATTGCGAATTACTGCCTTCACCCATAGCCAAAGTAATAGGGGCAGAGTAGAGCGTGCTTACCATTACAGGGTTGATGCGAATACCGTAAGTAAAGAAAAAATCGGTTAAGTTTAAGTCTCTTGTAATAGCATAATTTTTACCCGAAGCGTTATATAAACTATCTTTTTCCATGGCTACCATATCAAGAAGCCAAAGACTTTTTCCGCCGTTCATGGTATATTGGTCTAAAACATATTTTTCATTTTCAGTAAAAGCTTCGGTAGGTTTTGCATTAATAATTAAATCAAAATTATTTAAATCATTTAATGTTTTTTGTGTATTTGAAGCGACGCTATCTAATGTGAAAGGCGCAATAAAATAGTATTCGCCAATTTTCTTAGCAAAGTCGGCAATGTATTTGTCTTCCAATTGATTATTGCCTTTTAAAATGGCTATTTTTTTACGTTTTGGTTTGGTGAGTTTACTAAATCCATCCGCGAAAGCATACTCCAAATGTTGTACTGAATTACTAACCAATTCCTGTTGCGAAGCACCAATTTTGTTTTTAATTAAAGAAATGGCAACCGTCTGGTTGTTATAACTTGCTAATGCCCATGGAAAAATAATAGCTTGAGATGATTTTCCGTTTTCTTCAACACGCAGTTGCATAGGGGTTAATCCACGTTGTGTGAGTTGCTGAATGATAATATCCCGATTTTCTTCATCTTCTAAAGGATTAAAAAAGTTAAAAATGATATTGTTGTTTTTTTCTGAAAACTCTTCTAATAATTGCTTGGTTTCATTTTGAAGACGTCTAAATTCCGCAGGGAAATCTTCTCCTTTTAAAAACACATCAATAATTAAAGGCGATTCAGCATCTTCGATAATATGTAATGTAGCATCACTTAAGGTATAACGGGAATCTGTAGTTAGATCGAAACGTTTATGAAATGAGTTTGCAGCACTATTTAAAATGAATAAACCAGCAAATAAGCCCACGATTTTTATCCAAGATCTTTTTTGGAGCCTTCCTGTTTTTATGCCACCAATAGTTAAAACAATAAAAAAAACAGATACGCTTAAAAAGTATAAAATATCGCATGTATCCAACACGCCCCGACTCATACTTTTATAGTGAAAACCCATTCCTAGTTGTTCTATAAAACCACTCGAAACAAAGTCTGCAATCCCTTCAAAACCAATATAAAAAAGAAAACATAAAAACACCGAAGTGATAAAAGCGACAATTTGATTATCGGACAATGTTGAAGAAAAAACGCCAATAGCGGTGTAAGAAGCAATTAAAAAAAGTAATCCGAAATAGGACCCCATTGTGCTCCCAACATCCAAATTACCAACAGGATTTCCTAATTGATAAACCGTATAAACATAGAGTAAGGTTGGTAAAAGTGCTATTAAAATTAAAATAAAAGCACCAAAATATTTACCTAAAACATCCTTGATTATGGGTTTGCAGATTTATCATCC
>CAXBID010000441.1:0-2082 GCA_963975495.1 uncultured Flavobacteriaceae bacterium
CCTCTAAAATAGCTTCAGCGTTATCTTCATAGTTTAAAACTTCTATGTTATTTTGAGCGCAAACGTATAAATAAGACATCATGTGGCAAGACGCCAAAGCAGTTAACAACAAATCTTCTGGATTATAAAGGGTATCATCTCCTCTAAATGGTTTTGCTGCCGATACTTCTAAAGGTGTTTTTTTATTGGCTATGGTTAGCTACTAAAACCTTTAAGATTTTTGGTGGTTTCGTTATTACCTAATTGCCAGTTTACTTTGGCTTTAAAAATGTGGTTGAAGGCCATGGGTTTCTTTTTTGAGAAAGGTACGGAATGGGTTGAATAATTGATATTAAATGTTAATAATTACGCATAAGTACGTATTGCTTTATTAGTAGGGAAATTCTAAATTCGCTTATCGGTAGATATAAAACATTAAAACGATTTCATATCATAATCGTTGGGCAACATGCAAAAACCAGCCGCACAAACAGCACATTTGGTTTTTTGCCGACACGAAAGCCAACGCAGAAAAAACCAAAAGAGCTGTTTTTTGCCAACGCTCGACAGAAAATTATTAAATTGACCTCGGAAGTAATGAGTTAAATGAAAAAGGAAAAGTATTTACAAATATTCAATTACCTGAAAGAGTTCTCTAAACTGAGAAGCAATCCAGTGCGAGATATTGATGCTCAGGAAACCCAATACCCTGAAAAGTTTTGGTTAAATGATATTCCTGAAAATGAACTATTTGAAAATATAATTAGACCCGATTTTAATTCAGACAATGACTTTTGGCTTAAAGTAAAAAAGCCTAAAGAACCTACAAAACCAGAATTCAGTAAACTTTCGGATAATTTGGAATTGTGGATTGAAAGGACAACTTTGTTTGATGAAGAAGATGAACCAAAGCTAAAAGAATCCATTGAGGTCAAGGGGGAAATAATTGAATCCGAAAACCTTTCTGAGATAGTCGAAGAACTACGCAACTATATTGAGAATAAGTGGATTGATGACTTAATTGACCACAGTGTAAAGCATGAAGCTTACAAAATAGAATTTGCTGAATACGAAAAGCTCAATTCAGTTTATAAGAGGCTGTTCAGAATTTTTAATAAAACACAGCAATTTGGAGAGGAATACGAATTAGTCATTGGAGTTGGATTATTGAATTTTAAAGAAAATGATGCACGGCCAAAGATTTTTAGACACATCCTCACCCAAAGGGTGGATATAAATTTTGAGTACTCTCAAAAAGATTCTCAAATATACGTTTCACCGAATTTAGAATCCACACCTCAAATTGAAAATGATTCAATTCTCGACTTATTTGAGCAGTTTGATTCACAAAATATCATAGATGCAGAAAAGGCTGTGGAAAACTACCTTAAAGAAAAAAATATAGAAACCGTTTTTGACAACACAGAAGATGCACTTCAAATGTTTGCGGAGCGTGTTTCACCAGATGGAAGCTATAAACCAATCATTGAAAAACCGAATACGACAAATTCAAAACCTGTCATTTCATTTTCCCCTGCTCTACTTCTAAGAAAAAGGAATACAAGAAGTTTTACCGCTTTGTACGATAAGATTTTAGAAAATATCGAAAATGGGGAAACAGACATTGAAATCCCTACAATTAATGACCTTATTGGAATTCATCCTGAATCGGACAACGATATTGGAAATGGCGAGAATTCAAATAGTAACGCACAAGTTGAGCCAATATTTTTTCCAAAAGAATACAACGATGAACAAATTGAGATAATTGAGAAAGCTAAAAGAAACAATAAAGTGCTTGTTCAAGGTCCACCAGGAACAGGTAAATCACACACTATTGCTAATCTTATTTGTCATCTACTTGCAAACGGAAAAAAAGTACTAATAACAGCTTACACAAAAAGAGCTTTAGAGGTTCTCAAAGATAAATTACCACCTGAATTTCAAGATTTAGCTGTCAATTTACTAAGTGGTGATTCTTCTTCTGTTCAAGATTTACAATCCAGTGTGAATTCTATTAATGATGAACTTTCACGAGCAAACCTTTCGGATGGGGTGTAAAATATAACAATAATTAATAAAATAATTTCGTTCTTTTTTTTA
>CAXBID010000442.1:0-2066 GCA_963975495.1 uncultured Flavobacteriaceae bacterium
TAAATGTTGATTTCATTATATTTTTACACCCCTAAAGTCCCCTCAAGGGGACAACTTACTTAGTTAAATTTTAGGATTGTCCCCTTGAGGGGACTTTAGGGGTGTTTTTTCACATTCTTTTGATTTTATTTCTCATTAATTTATAGCTAATATGCTTCTTAATTAATATTTTTTGTCTTCCTAACACTTATGTTTTTAAAACCTCTGTGAGGTCTTTAGGTTATCGAGATTACAAGATTCAAAGTTTATAAAAATTAGTGATTATTTTACTATGAATCTCCATGAAAACTTTGCGAATCCCTGTGCAATAAACTTAAAGTGTAGTAAGGTACCAAACACTAAATCCTATTAAAAACGCAATACCTAAAATACTAAGAACGTGCAGTGATTTTGAGGGTCGCCATTCTTTTGGAGTATAATTACTCGAAATGAGCCTGTAGTTAATTATGGCATAAAAAGGTGCCGTTATAAATGATAAAATGGTAGCTATTTTTATTAATAATCCCATTTCTGAAGCTAAAAACAAAAATATAGCCACGGTACCTGCAGCCAAAATACTTATCCAAAACACATAATTAAATTTTGATGCATTTTTAAATAGTAGTTGTGTTGTTTTTGCCATAGCCCTTGGTGAAGCGTCTAAAGTGGTTAGGGTAGTGCTAAACATGGTTGTAAATGCTGCAATTCCGATAATAACATAAGTCCAATGACCTAGGCTAAAGGTGTACATATTTATGAATTGTCCAGAAAAAACACTAGCAGAATTACTAAATGTTTCTCCGCTATTAAACATCACCAATGTACCTAATAATAAAAAGCCTATGCCTAAAACAATGGTACTCAAATAGCCCACATTAAAATCAAATAAAGCCGATTTTGTACTGTACTGTTTTGTTTCCTTGTTCTTTTCAATAGCCCAGAGCGATTGCCACACAGCAATGTCCAATGGCGCTGGCATCCAACCCATAAAAGCAATTAAAAAAGCAATTTCTAAACTTTTTTCCGGTAGTATTTGTTTAAATGAAATCGGGTCAACATTATTCACTAAAGCCATGCTTACCGCAATAATGGTACTTATGGAAAGTGTAATAATGATAATTTTCATTAAGCGATCCAAAAGCTTATACTTCCCAAAAATCAATAGCGCTAAACAAATAATGATGATGATAACGGTCCATAATTTCACGCTAATAAAATCTCCAAATAGCGAAGACGCTAAACCTGCAGTTACAATAGTTACAGCGGTTTGAATGGTAAACATAGTAGCTAAACTCAATATATAGTAAATAACCAATACACTTTTACCAAGTTTTTTATAACCATCTAATAGGCTTTCGCCAGTTGCGGTAGCATATCGAGGACCAAATTGAAAAAAAGGATACTTAAATAAATTTACTAAAAGTAAAGCCCAAAGTAAGCCCAAGCCAAAATCGGCACCAGCTCTGGTAGATTGCACTAAATGAGAAACCCCAATAGCAGCTCCAGCAAATAATAAACCCGGACCAAGATTTTTTAGTTTGGAAATCATTTTTATTTTTCTTGAATAATCTCAGCAAGTAGTTTTTTGGCACGGAGTAATTTAACTTTTACATTATTCATGGGTTCGTTAAGTTGTTTTGAGATTTCCTTATAACTTAATTCTTGAAAATAGCGTAAGTTAATAACTTCTTGATAATGTGGTTTTAGCTTTTTTATGTCTCGCAGTAGTTTTGCTAAATGTTGTTCGGTTATTAATTTATCTTCAGGTGAAGGCGATTCATCTAAAACATTATAGGCATGTTTTGAATCTTTTGAGATAATTTGGGAAATGGAATTTTTTTCCTTCCGAAGTAAATCGATATGAATATTTTTTGAAATAGCAATCAACCAAGTTTTAAATGTATAATTTTCATCAAAAGTTTCAATTCTGTCAAACGCTTTAGAAAACGTTTGAATGGTTACATCCTCGGCGTCATTTTCGTTTTGGATGCGTTTTAACTGAAATCCATAAACAGTATCCCAAAAAGTGTCCAGCAAATAATTAAATGCCTTTTGGTCGTTGGTTTTAGCGTGCTTTATAGCTTCTT
>CAXBID010000443.1:0-2052 GCA_963975495.1 uncultured Flavobacteriaceae bacterium
AAACATTTATGTTCATGAATTCAAAAATTTAAATTATAAACGCATGAATAAAAGCGCTCCCGATAGTTATCGGGATTGTGGTAACGCCCAAATTACGCATGCTGAATTTATTTCAGTATTTTGAAAGCTCGGTAAAATATTTATAAAATAACGGAATGGTTTCAATGCCTTTTAGGTAATTCCATATACCAAAATGCTCGTTGGGGGAATGTATGGCATCGCTATCTAGCCCGAAGCCCATTAAAATGGTTTTGCTTTTTAACTCTTTTTCGAAAAGTGATACAATAGGAATGCTACCGCCGCTGCGTTGGGGTATGGGTGTTTTTCCAAACGTATCGTGGTATGCTTTACTGGCGGCTTTATAGCCGACGCTGTTAATAGGTGTTACGTAACCTTGTCCGCCATGGTGTGGTTTTACTTTAACCTTCACGCCATTAGGTGCAATATTTTCAAAATGAGTGGTAAAAAGTTTTGTAACCTTATGCCAATCTTGATGTGGCACTAGGCGCATGGAAATTTTTGCGTAGGCTTTACTTGCTATTACCGTTTTTGCACCTTCGCCTGTATAACCGCCCCAAATACCATTGACATCTAATGTTGGTCTGATGGAGTTGCGTTCGTTAGTAGTATAGCCAGCTTCTCCGTAAACCGCATCAATGTCTAGTGCTTTTTTGTAGTTTTCTAAACTGAAAGGTGCTTTTGCCATTTCAGCACGTTCTTCTTTAGTGAGTTCTTCAACCTTATCATAAAACCCGGGGATGGTAATATGATTGTTTTCATCGTGTAATGAAGCAACCATTTTAGTTAATACGTTAATAGGGTTTGCCACTGCGCCACCGTATAACCCAGAATGCAAATCTCTATTTGGACCAGTAACTTCAACTTCAACATAACTCAATCCCCGTAAGCCAGTAGTTATTGAAGGCACGTTGTTAGCAATCATTCCTGTATCAGAAATAAGAATCACATCGTTTTTTAACTTATCATGATTATTTTTAACGAAAGTTGCAAGATTGGAACTGCCTACTTCTTCTTCGCCTTCAATCATGAATTTCACATTACAGGGTAACTGTTTAGTAGCTGTCATGAACTCCATAGCTTTTACATGCATATACATTTGCCCTTTGTCATCGCAGGCACCACGGGCATAAATAGCGCCTTCTGGATGTAATGCTGTTTTTTTAATTATTGGTTCAAAAGGTGGCGAGTGCCATAAATTTATAGGGTCTGGTGGTTGTACATCGTAATGTCCGTAAACTAAAATGGTTGGTAACTTTTTATCAATTAGTTTTTCACCATAAACAATGGGGTAGCCATCTGTTTTACAAATTTCAACCGAATCACATCCTGCTTTTTCAAGACTTATTTTAATAGCATCAGCAGTTTTTAAAACATCGTTTTTATAAGCTGAATCTGCGCTTATTGATGGTATTTTAAGGAGTTCGATGAGTTCGTTTAGAAATCGGTCTTTATGCTCGGAAATATAGGATTTGATGTTGTTCATAGAAGTTTTTATATGGATGTATTCAAAAGTATAAAAAAGAATGTTTTTTGATACTATAAAGTTTGCAATTTAAAAATCTTGTTTATATTTGCATCCCGATAATTATCGGGATTAGCGGGCGTGGTGGAATTGGTAGACACGCTAGACTTAGGAGTTAACCAAATAGAGGTTCTTAAAATATTGTTAAAACGCGGGCGTGGTGGAATTGGTAGACACGTCAGACTTAGGATCTGATGCCGCGAGGTGTGGGAGTTCGAGTCTCCCCGCCCGTACAAAAGTCGAAGAGAAATCTTCGGCTTTTTTTGTTTAAAACCAGGTCACAAAAAAAGTCAGGTACAACATAGGTACAACATTTCAGTAATTTTAATGCAACATTTGTATTGACATCAAATGTCTATACTTGGTTATAATTCTTATGAATTTACTATTAGAATAATAAATTTGAGTAAACCACAGTCTTAATTCTTCGTAAGAGGGAGTTTATTATCATACAATATAACCGCAATTTAAACTCGTAAAATACTTCCATCAAAAGACTACGGCATAAA
>CAXBID010000444.1:0-2015 GCA_963975495.1 uncultured Flavobacteriaceae bacterium
TAACACACTTTTTAGTTCAATGGATTAATTAATTAATATTTGCATTATGTTGTTGATCTGGAGACCCCAAATCTAGCTTCATAATAAAAAAAGCAAATTGAAAAGAAACCGAGTTTGAGGGAACTCGGTTTTTTTATGCAATAATTCTAAATGTTAAATTAATTCGTTTTCCTATTTCCTTTTTTGTTTTCGGAATTTGGTGCAGCCAGTTGGCTTGCGTTTTACCTTTCATTAATAATAAGCTCCCATGTTCTAATGTTAGTTTTTGTTTTAAATTTTTATTAAATCGATGTTTAAAATGAAAAGCTCTTTCAGTTCCAAAACTAACAGAGGCAATTATTGGGTTTTTTCCTAATTCTTTTTCGTTATCGGCGTGCCAACCATTACTATCTTTTCCATCTCGGTATAAATTAGCTAAACAACTTGTAAACTTTATATTGAGTTCAGTTTCTATGGTGTTTTTAATTTTAAGTAATTCACCATCAAATTCATGCGGTTGCATTATAATATTACTGTATTTGTAGGGTTTGTTATTATCAGCATAAAAGGCTGTTAAGCGTGGTTGTAAATGGGTTTTTCCGAAAACAGTTATGGTATCTTGTTGCCAATTCGTGTTTTTAAGAAGTTTTTCCAACAAAAAATCAGATTCAACTGTACTAAAAAATTTTGGATAATAAGTAATATCTGCATCTTTCATTCTTAAATTAATCTTACTTTCAAAAAGCATATTCTTTTATTTTCTAAATTAGCATAATTCAAAATTAAAATGAAGTATCAGTTAATTATTTTTTTCAGTGTATTGTGTTTAAAAACTTTTGCTCAGTTGCCAGAAGGTTTTGTGGAGGTAAGTGATAGTATTCCAGATTTGGATGTGGAATTAAGGTACCATGGTTCAAATAACTTTGTTGGAATGCCAATTGATGGTTACCGTAAACACAAATTAATTGTTACGTTGCCAACAGCAAAGGCGATAAAATCAGTTCATGAAGAATTGCAAAATCAGAATTTATGTTTAAAGGTTTATGATGGTTACCGCCCGCAGCGTGCCGTTAATCACTTTGTAAAATGGGCAAGGGATTTAAATGACACCATCAATAAACATCAGTTTTATCCTAATGTAAGTAAGCAAAATTTATTTGAAGCAGGTTATATTGCTTCCAAATCGGGCCATAGTAGAGGCAGTACTTTAGATTTAACCATAATTGATGGTAATACAGGAATCCCATTGGATATGGGTAGTCCTTATGATTTTTTTGGTGAAGCCTCTTGGGTAAATTATAATGGAATTACAAAAGAGCAAAAAGCCAATAGGCAATTGTTGCAAAATATCATGCTAAAACATGGGTTTAGAAATTACCCCAAAGAGTGGTGGCATTTCACTTTAAGAGGAGAACCTTTTCCGAATACTTACTTTGACTTTCCAATTAAATAAAAAAACTGCTCTCAAATAATGAAAACAGTTTTTATCGTTTTTTGATTAATTCCGTTTCTTTATTCTTTATCTAAATCTTTAGTCATTTTAAAACCAATAAATAAGGCAACACCTGCCATAAAGAAAATAACTGCTGGATAAATAGCATCTTCATTTAAAGTTGTGTATTCACTTAAAAGCATTGCAATAAATACACCAACACCAATACCCATTAATAAAAGGGCAAGATTTAAAATAAGTACTTTCCAGATAGGGGCAGTATGACTTCTTCCTCTCATAAAAATACTTGCATCAGCACCTTTTTCAATAAGTGCTAAACGTTCTTTGTTTCTTGTAGATAAATAAAGATAAACCATTCCGAAAATTGCCGCAAAAAGACTGATTGGTATTAAAATTCCTTCCATAACTGTTTGTTTTTAATTGATTATTTTTAATGTGTTCATAGCTTATGACGATATAGTTTAAACTTTGGTTACACTTTTTTAGAATAATTTTTTAAAATGTCTTGTAACCTAAAACGATATTAAGTCGTCTTACTTTAAAAATGACCATCAACGATCAACACTATATCAACCAAATAATT
>CAXBID010000445.1:0-1975 GCA_963975495.1 uncultured Flavobacteriaceae bacterium
CTTGGTTATTTTGGCTCTTCCTTTTCGTACTAATTGTGAAATTGTTGGCATATATATTATATATAAATTTTAAAGTCCTCTTTTAAGAGGGCTGCAAAGGTAGAAATTAAAATGAATATTTCAAACCCTAAATCATTAATTTTCACAACATAATGAATATTTTTTTTGAGGTGTTGTGTAATCGCTTAGCTTGCACCATAATTTACCTTCTAATTTCTTACTTATTTAAGCTTTCAGCTCATTTTTTAAAGCAAATATTAAAGCGATTTCAACAGGGCAAACGCATTAAACTCAACATTCCTATTTTTAGCCACGAATTACACTAATTAGCACAAATAAACCACTATGGATTTGAAATCCATAGTTTTAAAATAAAATAATGAAATTCTTTTTAAAGTTAGCATGTCATTCCGAATGTTACTGAAATCAAAATATATTTTGATTGAAAGTACATTGCGGAGCAATCGAAGAGGAATCTCATTATTATAAGATTTCTCGTCACTCGTTCCTCTTCCGAACTATCGGAACTGTTGAAATGACAACATGCTCTTAAAAGTTTATAGAAACTAATCCCGATAGCTATCGGGAGCAATGTCCCGAACCGTCGGGAGCAGGGTTTTAACCTTTAACTAAATAATAAATGAGCTTAGCTCATGAAATGATTATCCAGAAATGATCGCACGAATATAAAAATCTAAAGATTTTTAAAAAATTAGTGTAATTCGTGGCTTAATATTTTTAATGCGTTTGCCCTGGCGATTTCAATAGAATTTGAAATTTATTTTTAGTGCTATATTATAAGTGTTCTTTTTCCGTTAACTTTACAGACCCAATTACATCTAATTTAGGGTTTTGAAGGGCTGTAATTTGAATTAATTTAAACACTTATCCCATGCAATCCATTCTAGAAAAACGAAAAGATGATTTAAAGCACATTTGTCAATCCCTTAAGGTGAAAAGACTTTATGCATTTGGGTCTGTTGTTTCCAATAATTTTACTGATGAGAGCGATATTGATTTTTTGATTTCCTTTATCGACAATTTATCGATTGAAGAATACACCAATAATTTTTTTGAACTGCACTATAAGTTAAGGGCGCTTTTTAACAGGGACATAGATATAGTCACTGAAAGAAGTTTATCAAACCCTTACTTTATAGAAAGCATCAACAAATCGAAAGCATTGCTATATGAAGCATGAATTAAAAAAATACCTTTTTGACATTAAAACTTCCATTGATTCCATCTTTGAGTATATTGGTGCCGAAAGGGACTTTTCAGCATATCAAAAAAACAAATTGTTACGCCGGGGTGTTAAACGTGAAATTGAGATTATTGGCGAAGCCATGAATCAAATTTTAAAACTGGATCCTGATTTTGAAATTGAAAACGCAAGACAAATTGTTGATACACGAAATTGGGTGATCCATGTTTACGACAAAGTGGATGATGTTGTGATTTGGGGCATTGTTTTAAATCATTTGCCAAAATTGAAAAAAGAAATAGAAAAACACCTACCGGCTGAATAGCAGCACCTTTTCGGGTTTTGTTTAAACAAGCTTATTTAAATATGTGTGCACTAACATTACGGCTGTATATTAACCCCCAATAAAATTGACGTGCAAAAAACCTGCTTTTTCCTCATTAATATATATGCTGTTCTCATCTCATTTTCTAAACCTAATATTAAAGCGATTTCAATAGAATTTAAAATTTATTTTATGCACCATATTATAAGTGTTCTTTTTCCGTTAACTTTACAATCCTAGTTTATTGGAAAACTTATATAAAGAAAGGAAATTGGAATGCAGTCTATTGTCTTTTAGAATCATTGGTCAAATACGAAATATCTATTGTTGAACCCATGATTTAGAAGATGAGCTCGTTTAAACTTTTTGTATTATAGCGAAAAAATTAAAACCCGTTCGATTTAAAAGAAAAATATGAAACTTCCATAACGAGAATTCGATACCCA
>CAXBID010000446.1:0-1944 GCA_963975495.1 uncultured Flavobacteriaceae bacterium
TCAATGAACTTAATCATATTTTGTATCCCCAAGTAACGCAGGACACACAACGTTGCCCAACACCGTATAAAAATAATTGCGGTTTAGTGCTTAATCAAAGGTCGTTGCGTGTTTGTAACGTCTGATTTTCCTTCGGAAAATCCTCGCATACAAACCCGCAACTATTCTTATACATAAACGTTGTGCTTAATAGAATAAAAATGAATAAAAAACACTTCGTAATTTTGGTAATATCTTGCCTTTTCATTGGTTATGGGTACGCTCAAAACCTGATTCCGTTTGATTGGAAGTTAACTTTTAACAAAAATTCAAGTGATATAGAATCAATCCCTTTTAACATGCTATTATCTTGGCAAAGACAAGGAATATCAGATCTTAAACCCACAGGTGAACTACAAACAACTTTTTTTATCCCCGATCAAAAGCCAACAGATTTTAATTTAGAAGTGACCCTTCTTGCTAAAGTTGAAAGTATCAATATCAATGGTCATTACATTAGTGGAGGTTTTAGAACTCAATTTGTATGGGCCGCAAATCCTAACTATAAAGCTAAAAATTTTATAATTCCTCATAAATACCTGAAATTCAATAAACAAAATAGTATCAAAATAATATGTTCTAATTATTCATATACCGGAGGAAAAAGTAATAATTCTATTAAACTATATTCTAATTCAGATTCAGATTCAAAAATTGATATACTATATAAAACAGAAGATCACCTTTTTGAAAACCCTAATCAAGTTTCACTAGATATTAATGTTGAGGCAAATTCAAGGGGATTTGTTAACCTCTTGATTCAAAATGATTTCCATGAAACGCTATTAGAAAAAAAAGTCAATATTGTAAAAGGAAAACAATCATACAGTATAGATTTAAATTCTGTAAAACTAAACCCGGGCTTTTATACAGTAACAGCTGTTCTAAAAGACGAAGGATATGTAGGTGACGCCAGTTTCTTTACAATAGCACCTACTATGATCAAGCCTTTAAAAAATGAACCTGAAGGATACTCTAAACATTGGCAAGATGCCATTGAGGAGCTGAAAACAGTAAAGCCAAATTTTGAAATAGAAAAACGAGATGATTTAACTTCTGAAAGAAGAAATGGTTATGTTATAAAAATGAAATCTATTGGAGATGTTGCTATATATGGTTATTATTTTGTCCCCAAGAAAAAAGGCAAGTTCCCTGCTATTTTACATTTACCAGGCTATGGATATGGTTTTGAGCATTTGGATGATTTTTTGAATAGTAGTAATGATATTATCGAGTTGGCTCTTTGCGTAAGAGGCCATGGACTTAGTAAAGAATCAATAGCAACAGAATTTCCGATACCTGGTTTCTTTGGGTATGAAATCTGTGACATTAATAAAATGGCCTATCGCCAGATTTATATGGATTGTTTGCGAGCTGTTGATTTTATGGTTTCACGTGAAGAGGTAGATAAATCCAAAATTGGTGTTATGGGAAGTAGTCAAGGAGGAGGACTTGCATTAATGACGGCCGGTTTAGCATCTAAACACATAAGTGCATGTGCATATGGAGACCCGTTCCCAACTGACATGAGAAACCATATTCGTATTCGTACCCTAATTGAAGATGAGTTGGAAAGTTACCTAGACTACTATGGCAATAAATGCAGTTTTGAAGAAGGCCTGAAAACGTTTGACTTTTTCGATACGAAATATTTTGCTAAACATATTAAAGCAAGCACTTTTTATGTTACTGGACTAGTTGACGATGACTGTCCTCCGAGGTTAGGTTTTTCAGCTTTTAATGAAATTAATTCCCAAAAAGAATTTATCATTTTCCCTAATGACAGCCATATTGCTGAATCGAATTGGAAAAAAGAGATGATGATTTTTTTTAAGAGAGAGTTTAAATTTTAAAAAAGTCGAGTAGGTAAAGGGGAATTGCACCCCTAAACCTCTCACAGAACCG
>CAXBID010000447.1:0-1942 GCA_963975495.1 uncultured Flavobacteriaceae bacterium
ACTTGTTTTTCATTATATTGACTCTAAGTGCACTCTAGCGGTTAGGCTAAATATTTTTGCCATCCCAAAGGTTGGCTATGAAATTTAAAGAAGTGTGGTGCAGCGTTGTTTTTAATCACGACATATTCAAATAAAATATGAGAACTCTTCTATCCAACTATTTCGGTTATTTTTTCTTAAAATTAGCAGTTACACTTCCTACATTATCAATCACAACTTTCAACTCGGTATCCTGATCAATATTTACGAGTTCAACAGGAGAGCCTGGGATTACCAAGTTTCCTTTTTCTAAAGACAAGCCTTTATCGGTCAGAAAATTCACCAACCATCTTAATGAGTGAAGAGGACCTCCCATAATCTCTGATGCAGGTGCAGACATTATGAAGGAATTATTCTTATAAACCGTAAACTTCTCATCTTTGAATTGTAAACCTTCAGGGGAAACTCTTTGGCTTCCTATAATAAGTCCAGTATGAATGCCTCCTGTACAAATTAGTTCTTGAATGGTCGGTGGTTTAATCCAAAAATTGAATTCATGGATTTCAATTCCTGGGCTGATATAGTCAATAGCACTTATTAGATCCTTATCAGAAAGGTTTTTCCCTTCAAGATTTTTTCCGATCCTAAAGACCATTTCTGGTTCAATAGCACAGTTAATGTAATTGCTCCAATCAATATTTACAGGATTTTCTGTGGTGTGTGGGTAAAATAGCTTTCCATTAATCGGCTCACTTAAACCAAACTGTCTCCTAATCGAACTGCTTGTACACCCTATTTTAAATCCTGCCACAGTTTCTCCAGATTCGATTCTTCTTTTCGTTACCAAGTCCTGTACTTTATAAGCTTCTTTAATTGAAAGATTTCGTACTAAGGTTTCCTCACCATTCCATTCCTTTTCGTAAAATGAGTGATAAAAATCGTTTGCTATGGATTCGATGATCTTCAAAAGTTCTTTAATATTTTTTTATGATACACAAGGTGTTTGTATATAGATAGTTGCGTGTTTCAGCTACTAAATTAACAAATACAAACCTAACTTGCCTGCCGGTAAGGAGGTAGAAAAACCGTCCTGCCACGTTTTTGCGCCTAGGAGGATCATCGAAAGGGGTCTATAACTAGCAATTCGCCAGACCGGCTTATAGGGCTGAATATTTTTTAAGGCATTTTAGTATTATTTGTTTTACTAAATGTAAAGTTTATTTGTCAAATAGTTTTATTTGTTTTACATTTGTTTAAAATTAAATCTATGTAATATGAAAACAAATTATTTATTTCCGAATAAGTTCAAAAGAATCGGTTGGCTTATTCTTATTCCATCTGCTATTGTTGGGTTGGTAACACTTATTTACGAATATGAACCAAGTTTTTTAGGTTTCAATGTCCCAGCTATTTTTATAGATGACTTTTTTACAGATAAAAAATTATTCGGAATGGTCAATAATAATATTCTGAATGAAATTTTCGGGATTTTAATTATTATCAGTTCTTTATTTGTCGCTTTTTCCAAAGAAAAATCAGAAGATGAATATATATCTAAAATAAGATTGGAGTCCTTGGTTTGGGCTGTTTATTTCAACTACGGAATTCTTTTATTTTCGATTTTGTTTGTTTTCGATTTTTCCTTTTTATGGGTTATGATATTCAATATGTTCACAGTTTTATTGTTTTTTATAATCAGATTTAATTGGCAAATTTCCAAACTTAAAAAATCAGCTAATTATGAAGAATAATATTAAAGTCGAAAGAGCAAAAAAGAATATTACTCAAGCTGAATTAGCGAACCTGGCAAAAGTTAGTAGACAAACCATTAATGCAATGGAACTAGGAAAATATGTTCCATCAACAGTTTTAGCATTGAGGTTGGCACAGATTTTTGAAGTTGAAATCAGCGAAATCTTTACTTTGGAAGATTCCGATTGGGATTAGGTTATATTACTGCCAA
>CAXBID010000448.1:0-1933 GCA_963975495.1 uncultured Flavobacteriaceae bacterium
AACCAATCAAAAGTTCAAAATTATTTCAAAACCAATGAAGCTGGAACTTACAATACCAGTATTAACAAAACAACACTAGAGGAAACACCTATTGTACTTCCTGAATTAGAAGTGCAAAATAATATAGCAAAAATAGCAAATCTTCATAATCAAGAATTAGCCCTTAGCAATAAAATAATAGAACTAAGAAATAAATTAATAACGACTCAACTTTTAAAAATATTATAAAATGTCAAATAAAATAAAGCCTACACAAGATCAAATAAATACTGCATTATGGAATGCTTGCGACACATTTAGAGGTGCTTTTGATTCATCAGAATACAAAAACTACATTTTAGTTTTTATGTTCATTAAGTATTTGAGTGATGTTTGGAAAGATCACTATAACGAACTTAAAGAGCGTTACGGTGATGATGAAGAATTGATACAAAGAAAATTAAAACGTGAGCGTTTTGTGTTGCCACCTAATTGCTCATTCGATTTTATATACGAGCATAGAAACGACACAGATATTGGTGAGAAAATAGATAAAATTTTCGCACAAATAGAAGAACGCAATATAGAAAAGTTAGATGGCGTTTTTAGAAATATCAGTTTTAACTCAGATAAATTAGGGCAAACAAAAGACCGTAATCGTCGTTTAAAAAACCTAATCAATGATTTTGCGAAACCAGAGCTAGATTTTCGTCCATCACTTTGGGATGGGAAACAAGATATTCTAGGAGAAGCTTATATGTACCTTTTAGAAAAATTCGCATCTGGAGCTGGTAAAAAAGGTGGTGAATTTTTTACGCCTAAAGAAGTGTCAGGTTTGTTAGCTAAATTGGTAGCACCTAAGGAGGGTGACCGCATCTTTGACCCTACTTGCGGCTCAGGTTCTTTATTGATAAAAGTGGCAGAAGAAACTAAAGATGCAGAAGGTAATCCTACTGATAATTTTGCTATTTACGGACAAGAAAGCAATGGCGATACTTGGGCATTAAGTAAAATGAACTGCTTTCTGCATAAAATGGATTCTGCGCAGATTGAATGGTGCGACACAATTAACAACCCTAAGCTTATAGAGGGCGATGCGCTTATGAAGTTTGATATTGTGGTGGCAAACCCACCTTTTAGCCTAGATAAATGGGGACACGAGAACGCAGAAGCAGATCGTTATAAGCGTTTTCTTCGTGGTGTACCACCTAAATCTAAAGGCGATTATGCGTTTATTTTGCATATGATTGAAACGACATCGCCCAATGGTAAAGTTGGTGTTATTGTGCCACATGGTGTGCTTTTTCGTGGAAGTGCTGAACTAAAAATTCGCCAAAAACTCATTGAAGAAAATCTTCTAGAAGCAGTCATAGGCTTGCCTACCAATCTGTTTTATGGTACAGGTATTCCTGCTGCAATTCTTATTTTCAATAAAGCAAAGACAACAAAAGATATTTTATTTATTGATGCCAGTAAAGACTTTGAGGACGGTAAAAAGCAAAATGTATTAAGACAAGAGGACATCAGTAAAGTTGTTACAACGCATCAAGACTTCAAAACAATTGAAAAATACAGTACAGTTGTAAAGCCGGAAGAAGTCGCAGAAAACGATTTCAATCTTAACATACCACGCTATGTAGATACTTTTGAAGAAGAAGAGCCTGTAGATATTGCAGCTACGCAACAAGAAATTGAAAGGTTAGAAAATGAGCTAGTAGAAGTGCGAGCGGAAATGAACAAACATTTAAAGGAGTTAGGATTTGAGTAAAAAAGAAAAAAATATAGTTAGAGTTAGAAAAGCTGTTCCAAGAGGTGTAGTAAGGAAACTATGGGTGAAATCTGGTGGTAGATGCCAATATGTTTCGTGCAACATTCCACTATGGAAGGACCAATTGATGCAGCGAAATATGAACAAGGCATATATTTCGCATATAATCGCTGCGAAAGAAAATGG
>CAXBID010000449.1:0-1931 GCA_963975495.1 uncultured Flavobacteriaceae bacterium
AGCGCACTTGATTACGGCTCAAGAGGTTACTGGTTTGAATCCAGTCGAGGTCACTAAAAGCTAATATAATTAGCAACAAAACCATGTAAGTCTTATGATTTACATGGTTTTCAAGTATTTAGGAGTACATAAGATTTGAATTGATTTGATTTTAAATGTGTGCTAAAAGGATACCTTTTTTCAAAGTGTGTGCTTAGCACACACTTTCATCGAATTACTTCATTGAATTGGAATAGTTGATTTGACTTTCGTCTCGATAAATGTTTAACAATTTAAAGACGACAACTATGCGTACACAAAACACCTTTTCGACACTATTTTTAGTGCAAAGCTCTAGAGCAATCAATGACGAAGCACTTCTCTATGCAAGAATTACAGTAAACGGTAAACGAATTGACATTAGCTTAAAAAGGAAAATTCCTTTACACCTTTGGGATAGTAACAAAAAGAGGGCACGAGGTAATTCAAGTGAAGCTCGACAAATCAATCAGTATTTGATTCAGGTAAAAACACAACTTTTTCAATGCTACCAAGATTTAAAATTCAAAGGAGAACTTATCACGGCAAAATTGATAAAGGAAATTTATTTGGGTGAAGATGAAAACTCCAAGACACTCCAAAATATTTTAGAATATCATACTAGTAAAACGGAAAACACATTTGCTTCTGGAACTGTACGAAATTTTGGGGTAACTGAAAGGTACATTAAAAAGTTTCTCAACAAACACCTAAACACTACAGACGTTTATCTCAATAAGCTTGATTATAAATTTATTTGTGATTTTGAAAATTTCCTTCACTGCTATTGGCCAAAAGGCCATCCAAAAGCAATGGGCAATAATACCATAATGAAACACATTCAAAGATTACGAAAAATGGTAACGCTTGCCTTTCATTTAGAATGGATAGATAAAGACCCTTTTGTTAGATGGAAACCAACTTATGAAAAAACAGATAGACCTTATTTGACGGAAAATGAACTATCAAATATTGAGTCGTATCAGTTCTCAATAGAAAGGCTAGAACGAGTAAAAGATTTGTTTGTTTTCAGCTGTTATACGGGGATTGCATATATTGACTTAATGAATTTAACAAAAAATAATATTCTTAAAGGGATAGATGGTAACGATTGGATATTTACTAATCGTCAAAAAACTAAATCTTCTGTTAAAGTTCCCTTATTAGAAAAAGCACAATATCTTATTGATAAATATCAGGATCATCCGATGTGCCAAATAACTGAAACTTTATTTCCTAATATCACCAATGAAAAAGTTAACTTTTATCTCAAGGAGATTGCAAATGCAGTAGGTTTGAAAAAGAACCTCACTTTTCATATGGCTCGACATACATTTGCCACCACTGTTACTTTAAGTAATGGAGTTCCAATTGAAACGGTTTCTAAACTTTTAGGTCATTCTAAGATAGCTTCAACACAAATATATGCGAGGGTGATTGAGCGAAAAGTCAGTGATGATATGCAAAAGTTAAAGGAGCAACTTTTGAAAGCCAAGAGTAATTCAGATAAAGTTAATCACAGTTTGTAATTTGCTACTAAATTTTGAATAAAACTAACATTATAACTCGTATGATGGATTGATATGCCAAATCCATTAGGATAAAAAGGGTTTTAAGAAATTGAAACCCTTTTTATTATAGCTAGTACAGTACAAGTATAGAATATTTTGGTTTTTAGTTCGAACTTATGGATTATAAATTATATTTAAATAATTTTAAATTTGAGTAATCAATTTATTTTAAACAAAATTGCGATATTAAAAACTCACAATTAGCATGCAAGAATGGGAAGAAATACCAAATATTGAATTGTATTCTGATGGAGGAGCTGAACCTAATCCTGGGAAAGGTGGCTTTGGTTGGATAGGGCGGTCAAAGTGAGCCACCTCGGGCGGATTAAAGTGAGCAGTGTA
>CAXBID010000450.1:0-1839 GCA_963975495.1 uncultured Flavobacteriaceae bacterium
TATATGAAGAAACACATTCAAACAAAACAACAGATAGTTATAAACTATTAAAGACCAGCCTTACTTTATAAGCATTGTAAAAACATGTATTAACCATTATTTTCAATAATCTATTAATCAATAAAACATAAATTATGAACTATTTAACAACAAATCTCAGCTTATCCCATCCCGAAGCATCGGGATTCCGGAAATACAAAAAACAAAATAAATATGTTGTAAGTAACCCATTATTAACATTACTTATCGCCCTTTTAATTTCAGTATCAAGTTTAGCACAAGATAAAGGCATCAACTACAAAGCCCTTATAAAAGATGATAGTGGTAATTTGGTTACTAACCAAACCATAAGTGTAAAGTTTACAATTTCTGCAGGTATAGGTCAAGTAACTGTATATGAAGAAGAACATCCCAGTGCGGAGACCGATAGTAATGGAATAGTTATTCTAAATATTGGTGAAGGCACTGTGATTTCGGGTGTTTTTTCTGAAATAGATTGGAACATTTTGGATGGATATATCAATTTAAGAACAGATATTGATATTACAGGTCAATCTACTTATGGCAATGACTTTGTGAAAGCAATACAATTTAAAGCTGTGCCATATGCAAAAACTGCAAAAACTATAGAAAATCAAGCATTTAAAGTTGAAAACAATGTTATGGTTCCCATAGATGTTAATGACGATTTTGTGGTTGGAAGCGATCAATTAGACAATATTGGGTCTGGAACAAATCGTCTTTTTTTTGATAGAGATAGAGGTGCTTTTAGAGCTGGATATGCCAATACAGATGTTTGGGACAATGCGAACCGAGGACAAAATTCTTTTGCAACAGGTAGTAACACAAAGGCCTCTGGAAGCAGTTCGGTGGCTATGGGACGATTAACCGAAGCAACAAGTCAAGGGGCAACGGCTTTTGGTGATGAAAGTAAAGCAACAGGATTATCTTCAACCGCTATGGGAGATAATACAGAAGCTTCAGGAAGTGTTTCAACTGCTATGGGTAATAATACCATGGCTTCCGGAAGTGTTTCCACGGCAATGGGTAATAATACCATCGCATCGTCATCGTCTTCAACTGCCATGGGCTCTTATAATGTGGATGTCCCAAATTCAGTCCTTTTGGTTGGAAACGGAAATAGTGTGTTAAGAAAAAATGCCCTAACTGTATTATACAATGGAAATGTAGGTATTGGCGTTGATAATCCTACCGCAAAATTACAATTAAATGGTCAAATTAAATTTGGTTATGCTGCCTATATAGATGTCGGTACTGTTAATAATTTTGATGTACGAATTAATGGAAGTATTCGTTCAACAGTAGACAACGAAGATAATCTGGGATCTTCAACATTTAGATATAACACGGTTTATGCAACTAACGGAACTATAAACACGTCAGACAGACGAGATAAAACTAACATTGCTGCATTAGGCTATGGTTTAAAAGAAGTGATGCAACTGCAACCAGTTAAATTTAATTGGAAAAATAATCCCAATACTGATAAAAAGCTGGGTTTGATTGCTCAAGACTTATACAGAGTTATTCCTGAAGTGGTATCAACTCATGAAAGTCTTGCAGATGGAAATAACCGATCAAAAACAAAACGAGTAGAAGCAAATCGAATGGGAGTTTATTATTCTGATCTTATTCCTGTGCTCATAAAAGCAATTCAGGAACAGCAAACCATTATTGATACACAAAATTCAAAACTTACAAATCAAGATTTAAAAATTAATAACCTAACAGCAGAAATAGGCCAGTTTAGTGCAATTGAACAGCGTGTAAAACAATTAGAAAACGCACTTAAAACCACAGCACAATGAAACATATTTT
>CAXBID010000451.1:0-1826 GCA_963975495.1 uncultured Flavobacteriaceae bacterium
AATTTAGCAAATACAAACCAAATAGAAAATCCGCGAGGATTTTCGTAAGTAGGCAAGAAGCCAGCAATAAATTATATACGATGTTGGGCACAGTATTTTAATATTTATTTTTTTCTTTTATATTCAAATTTGTCAATGAAATTAGGAAGTCACAAGCATTATAAAAAGTTCCTTCACTCGGTGACCATCTGTCAACAACTCTATAATCAGTTGAATTTACACTTTCTAAAATCCATTGAGAACCATCATTTCCAAATACACCTTGACCATAGTCCATATTCCAGAAATCTGCTTTTTTGATTAAATTCTGAAAACTTAACCATTCATTTTCCGAAATTCGTTTTTTTCTGTCAGTTATTAATTCTCCAGGTTCATAACCTCCTTTTCCGCTTAATTTTTTCCAGTATAGCCAATAATCGTCTTTGCTTTTTTCAATTCTTATTGCGATTGGTTTGTCAAAAGTTCGCAACCAAGTAAACCGAAATATTTCTTTGTCGGTTTTCCGATTGAATAACAGTGGTTCTTTCATTTTATAAAGATGTTCAGAATACCATTCTATTGAAAAATCATCATACTCTCCTTCAATCAAAACCGATTTTGTTCCTTCGTAGGTAAATTCTATTCCGTAAGATGGAAACATTATTTTCGGAAAGTAAGCTTGGTTTGGATCAGTTGGGACATTTTCTTTATCAACTTTGATTGTATCGGTAACGAATTGTTCAATAGATTGACTAATTCCAATTTGAGTAACAAATAGAGTTAAAAAAGTCAATTTTAATGTTCGTTTCAAAGTTTCTTTCATATTGTGCCCAACGTGTTTATATATGGTTTGTTGCGTGAATTAAGCGATTAATTTAGTAAATAATTACAGACAAAGAAAATCCGCGAGGATTTTCGTAAGTAAGCAAAAAGCCAGCAATAAATTATATATGTTGTTGGCATTAGTTTTTATTCATTTTCAACCCAATTTTCCCATTCATAAAATTCAACTTCTCCATTATTTGCTTCTTCAATGAATTTTTCAAATTGTTCAATTTCATTTTGAGTTATTGGATTATTTTCTAAATCCACTGGATTATCTCTATTTTTTGACAATTCAAATAAGAAATTAATTGTCTCAATATATTTTTCTAAAGAAATTGAGATTAAATCAGGTTCCCAATCTCCTTGACCGTGCATTGCAGTATAAATCTTTCCATTTTTAAGATCAACAAAATGTGGTTCTCCTAAATCATCTCTACTTATTACAATCCAATTTTCATTCCAATCACCGTCTTTTTCTCCAGTCAGTGATTTACCATTTGGGTCAATACTGTAACCGAGTTGAAATTCAGAAAGTGTTTCAGTCGTTGCAAAATTCAATTCACTATAACCTAAAGATAAATTGTCAGATTTTAAACTATCAATTTTAATTTTCAATTCTTCTATTTCCATTACTGATTTTTCATAATTAATGCCAACGGTCTCGTGTATGAGCAGTAGCGGATTTTATATGACTACTTTTCAGGCTACAATATACTCTAATAAAAAGAAAAAACGGTTCAAGTTTACACTCAAACCGCTATTGCTTATACACAATGTTCTCTGCTGGCTTTTTTGGTTCTACTACCATTTTAGTGGGTAAATATAGAAAAAATGAGAATAATAATCAGATAATCAGCATAGTCCAATCATCTTCTATGGATTGTCACAGAAATGATGCTATACATCTTATTATCAGATAGATAATTGCCTTTTATTTTTAAGTTTCCACTAAATTTGCAGTAGTACCGCTTTTTTAATATTTTATCGGGTTCTCTTAACTGATAACTTCTGCCTTGAAGCCC
>CAXBID010000452.1:0-1824 GCA_963975495.1 uncultured Flavobacteriaceae bacterium
CATAAATCTACACCAGATAATGAGATGCTAAAAGCTATGGATTGGGTTTCTGCACAATCCAAAATAGAAAATAGTGATTACTTCAATACTATCGATTTAGATAAAATGGCTGTAGCTGGCATGTCTTGTGGTGGAGCACAAACATTGGGTATAGCAAGCGATAATAGGATTAAAACCTATATGATTTTTAATGCAGGTATGGGCGATATGACTATGGCAGGAGCCAGCAAAGCATCTTTAAAGGCATTACATGCGAATATAATTTACATAGTTGGAGGAGAAACTGATATAGCATACAACAATGCGCTTTTAGATTTTGAAAGAATAGACCATGTGCCTATTGCTTTTGCAAGCCATGAAAGTGCAGGTCATGGTGGTACTTTTGCGGAAGAGTTTGGAGGTTCATTTGCGCGTATGGCTCTTGATTGGCTCGACTGGCAATTTAAAGATAAGGCTAAAAATTCTTCAATATTTTTGAAATCTGAGCTAAATGTGTATCCAAAATGGAGCATGAAAAGTAAAAATTTTCCAACCTCTAATATTGAAGATGATTTTGATAGTGAACAGTTTACAGCACCAAAATTAGAGTTTATTTGCGAGTTAAAAGTAACTATAGACCAACCCATCAATTTAGGCAAAACCTCTGAAGGTGAAAGAGTAGTTATTCCAATTATAGGCGGAATATTTGAAGGTCCTAAATTAAAAGGGACGGTTTTAAAAGGAGGTGCGGATTATCAATATGTAAATGGTGATGGAACACGTACACAATTAGATGCACAATATACTATCAAAACGAACGATGATATATTGATAAAAGTCAGAAATACGGGTTTAATTTATACACATGAAAACAATAATTCATCAGAAGTTTATTTCCGTGCAGCACCAAAATTTGAAGCACCTATAAATTCTAAATATGTCTGGTTGAACAATGCCATTTTTATTTGCAAGCCTGTAGGTAAAGAAGATTATATATCCATTCAAGTATGGAAAGTGCTTTGAGTGAACCGAATATGTAGGGATAAAAAAGAAACATTTATTGTCTTTGTCTATGCACATTCATAGAGATTGCAAGAAGACCAATCTACGTTGTGCACCTGTTTAAATAGAATTAGGATATTGTTTTAATCAATTCGTTTCTAGTTTTTAAGAGATGAAATAAATATGTAAAAATAAACAAGTGTATAAATAACATTTATTATATTTGGAGTAGCTCGAAAAGTATTTGGATTAATAATTCAATAGATTCTAAAAAATTATACAGATGAAAAAAAATATATTATTACTATTAGGATTTGCTTTTCTAGCTGCAACATTTAGTGCTTTTTTACATTCTGGTTCAATCTTAGCAGTAGAAAATATAGCTGTGACATCCACTTAATATGGAAAAGTTAGGGGCTATATTGACAATGGGATATTCGCTTTTGAAGGTAAAGATTACATATTTATGTATGGTTATGATGCCAGTGATAAAGGATTACCAAAACTAATTGTAAAAGAAATGGCTTGGGTCAATGGTTGGCCAAGCGTCAAACCTTTGAATCAATACTTTATAAAATGAATAATAACAACCACTTAAATCTAAATATGAAGCGTGATCTTATAAAAATTATTATTGGATGTTTCTTTTTGGCATCTCTACTAAAAGATTTGCATGCGCAGCAATTAGCAAAGATTAAAATTGATCCAGACAGGACGATTGGGGAAATAAGCCCATTGCTCTATGGTAATTTTGTTGAACATCTAGGCAGATGCGTATACGGGGGCATTTATGATCCTGAATCTCCCTTATCAGACGCAGATGGATTTCGTAAAGATGTATTT
>CAXBID010000453.1:0-1822 GCA_963975495.1 uncultured Flavobacteriaceae bacterium
TGATGGTAGGCAATTATGGAAACCTGAGGTGTTAGAAGATAAAACAGTAAAATATGTACCAGAAGAAGGAGATAATGAGAAAACACTTGCAAGTCAATATGGATTGACCTCAGCTGAAGCTAAAGAATTAGTAAAAAACGGTGCAGAAGATGGTTCAATTTCAGGTGCTGTTGCAAAAAAAGTTACTGGAAGTAGCATTTTACAATTGGACGTAAGGGACGCTTCTGTTACGTCTGATGACATAAATAGACAGGCAGCTTTTGCAATTAATTATGAAAATGCTTTAGATATTGAAATGGTAGGGGACTTTGAGGGAGATTTAGATGATTATTTTAGCTACCGTTCTTTTTCTGATGGTAGTTCCTCAGGCTTGAATACATCCAAAAGCAATCCAACTAGCGTTGAGATAGGTGGTGAAAAAATGAATATTTCAATTGACATTAGCTCATCAAATGATGGACGGTTTAGTACATCGCCTAATGGTTCTAGAAATGTTGAAAAAGGAAATGCATATGATTATTTACACCCTAGTGCTTATGATTTGGGACAGACCAAATGGCAAAGACGAATGGTTCCAGCAATAACAATAATCGATCATATAAAATGAGATTAATATTTAAGAGTACGATTTTCTTAATGGCAATATACACGACATCTTGTAATACAAGTGAAGTTGGTTTGGAAAACGCAAATGATAGATTCTCTTCAGAGGAGATTGTCGAATTGAATAAAATTGTGTCAAGTTTTGATTCTATATTAGTTAAGAAATATGGTTGCACATCACTTGCTCCTGCGTATTTGGTATTTTCAGACAGTACTTTTTCAAGTTTAGATCATAGCCTGTTATTAGAGTTTGATTTGATATACTCCATTTATGATGAAATTTATGAATATCAAGTTGCCGAGAAAATTTGGTGGAAAAATCCACATGATAAGGATAGAATTAATTATAGTTCTAATAAACCTTATATGGATTATTTATTTGAACAAGGTTTGAAAAACAGTTTTATTCATGAATATTGGGAAAATGTAAATTCAGTAAGTGATATTGGCCCAAGTATGGTTCTATTTTTTTCGAAAAATGCCAATAAATTAAATTTCAACAACCGAAACCATAGATTAATTTTTGCCATTCATTATTTCACTATTTACAATAGATGAATTTGGCAGTGCAGTTAGAGCAATATTGAGCGGGTAGTATTAACTACTCTGTTAAAAAGGGACAAGGTGTCCATATCAAAAGGGGCTTTGGGGAATTCCCCACCAAGATGCGTGAAAATGAAGTGTCAATAGAATGACACGCTATCTTGTTTGTTCTACACAACGTGAGCTCGTGTTATAAGCCCGTTTTAATTTTTGAAAAGGTAGTTATTTTCTATAATGTTGGCCTTATCAGGATTTTTATTTTTAAAATCCTTTAAATAGGTTCTTATAGGCTTAAAAAGGGATTTATAGTAGAGGAATACAGCTTTAAAATGAGCCTTCACTTTTCTCATTAAGGTATCAAAATCAAAAATATTCATAAGTCTCCTGAGGTTGTATGTGGTAAATGCTAAGTATACCTCCCCCATAACTTTTTCCTTACCTTTTGTTAATACATAATCAAAATGCCAATGTCGTTTTAGGGTGCCAAATTGATGTTCAATGATTTGTTGTCTCTTTCTATAATGGGCTGGGTTCTCCTGGACACGGTGGTTGTTGTCTTCAACAAATTCCCTCTGGCGCGCACATTTGTGCGTGTTCATTTTTCAGCTTTTAAATTGAATAATTTAAACCCAAGACAGGAAAACCTCTCGCCGTTACCGCAAGATTGCTTCTTGTG
>CAXBID010000454.1:0-1766 GCA_963975495.1 uncultured Flavobacteriaceae bacterium
TTAATAACTGTTTATGGTTGGCTTCTGCTCTTGTACAGGTTATTTCTAATTTCATAAGTTATGTTTTATAGGTGCAAATATATAATTAATTATGTATTTAAGCAAATACTTAAATACATTAACTAATAATTAACTAATAAATAGAAAGATGATGGCTCGAAAAGTGTACTTCTAAACTACAAAAACCACAATTTGTTTTTTGCATCCTCTGGAACACCATTATTGAATCGTGGTGCTATTTGTGCTACCATTTCGGGATATTTGATTGTAATTGGTACATTTTGCTGTCGTAAGGATTTCCAATACAATCTACTGAATTGATATACTTGGGTTAACAATTCTAATGCTACATTAGCATCTTCAAAAGCATCGTCGTCTGGACTACTCATTTTAATTTTTATTGGAAATGGATAACCGTCTGTATCTGTATAGTATTGTGAATTTGGATAACGTGCATTATTAAATAACAAAAATTGGTTGCTGTCTATACGAATGTATGTACCACTTACCGGCATTAGTTTTTTGTTCCAATTTAAGTCGTAAGCAATGATATCTTCGGATTCTGTTTTGTTGATGTTAAGAATATATAGTGGCACTCCTAATTCTAATTGATGCATTCCTTCAACAATAGGCTGTAATTCTTCATATTTCATTTCTTTGTAAAAATGAATGACTACTTTATCTGCTTGAGCTACTGAAGTAAAATCTCTAATAGCTTTTAAAATGCTTCCTGCTAATAACTTGGTTTGGTTTTGATTGAAATATTCAAAGTTTCTGAATAGACCGTTATTTTGAAAACTAAAAGCACTTGCTATGTAACGTCTGTTTTCGCCTTGATTGGTAAAGGCTCCTACGCCAATTACTAATTCTTTTTTATCGGTTACTGCTAACTTCCAAGGTGCACCACCTAATTTAGCGTGTATTGCCAATGCCATATTTTGTAAGGAAAACTGGAAGTTGTATTGATTTTCGATATTGACTACCATTTTTTCATAATCTACAACCTGTGTAACAATGCCTTCATTTAAAAACAATTCCTTTATTTGAATATAAATTTCTCGGTCTTCGGGATCTGGTGTAAACTTATCGAAAGGGCTTAAATAAAAAGCCGCATACTTTACATTGTCGTGGTCAAATTTTAGGTTTTCCAGCTTTTGGATGATGTCTGGTAAAGGGTCATTTTCGTTTGTAAATTCAATAAAATGTTCTTTGGATGTTGATGCTTTTATGTTTACATAATCTTCTATCCCTTTAAAATATTTCTTTTGTGCTGTGACACCAAATTTTAAATTGTTATAAAAACTTTTTATGGCTTCTTTATGTGAGGTGTGGTATATAAAAAAGAATTTAATATTTGGACCTTTAGGACGTCTGTAAGGTGTAAACATATTCATAGCCTTTTTAGGCACTAAATGCGTTTTCTTATTCCCATATTGATCTTTACCAAACTCCAATAAACCTACTTCTGGATTGATGTGGTTGATGCGATTACCTGGTACATCTATAAATTCGTCTATTTTAAAAGGAAATATGGCTTTAAATTCTTCTGTAAATAGATAAGAGGTTGCAAATTTATTGATGAGTGCTACATACTTTTGATATTTATTGGTAGGTCTTGTAGGTTCTTCAATTGGAATGTTTAATGCTCTTGCGAGTTGTAAATTGAATATAGGGAAGGCTTTATCAAACACAATACTATTATAAAACTCTTCTTTATCTTCTGTATCGCGTTTCATTTGATAATTGACCGTTTTTTGGCCATATAC
>CAXBID010000455.1:0-1748 GCA_963975495.1 uncultured Flavobacteriaceae bacterium
TACGTAAAATCTTCTTAGGTCATCTAAATATTAATCCTATCGTAAAGCAATACACTTTTAAAAAATAACCCCACTCCATTCAACATAGAGCCAAAATAATTTAGTTATCATATGAGTTAAACTTAAAAAAACATAAAGACAATGAACTGGTTTAAACTTTTATGATTGACTAAAAAATGGTCCCGTTCTTCAACGGGGCAGGCTCTTTTGCTTCCATTTTTCGCCTTTTTTTAATTCCGTAGCCCCGGAAGCGTCGGGGCTATGCAACAAATAAAAGCCTTCAACTGGTCGCAACCTGGCAGGCAGGCATGTCTATCCCGATAGCTATCGGGACGCTATAATCCAAAACGTTTAAACCAGTTCAACTAAGTACATGACAAAAATTGGTATTATGCTGGATTGTCAGTCTGAGCGCAGTCGAAGACATTGAAAATATCGTTTTCATAAGCATTTCGACTGTGCTCAATCTGACATTTTTATTTTTGTCATGTACTAAACCAGTTCAATATTAATGTCTTCAAATTTAATTCTTTTCCCATTTCACTGCAACCTGCTACTGAATGCTATTGACTTAATCAATTCTTTCTTCAAAAATTTAGCAGTGTAACTTTTTTTGTGCTTTACAATATCTTCAGGGGTTCCTTCAACTATAATTTCACCACCGCCTTTTCCGCCTTCATAACCAATATCAATAATATGATCTACAGTTTTAATCACATCCAAATTATGTTCAATAATTAACACCGTATTACCTTTGTTTACTAGTTTATTCAATACAAGCATTAACACCCTGGTATCTTCAAAATGAAGACCAGTTGTGGGCTCGTCTAAAATATAAAAGGTATTTCCCGTATCTCGTTTGCTAAGTTCAGTGGCTAGTTTAATACGTTGCGCTTCGCCTCCTGATAGTGTTGTACTTTGCTGCCCCAAGGTTATATAGCCTAAACCAACATCTTTAATGGTTTTTAGTTTTTTATGAATTTTAGGAATATTTTCAAAAAAGGGAACTGCCTCTTGAATGGTCATATTCAATACATCACTAATAGATTTTCCTTTATAACGAATTTCTAACGTTTCACGATTAAAACGCTTGCCTTGGCAGGTTTCGCATTCTACGTAAACATCGGGTAAAAAGTTCATTTCTATAACCCTCAAACCACCACCCTTGCAGGTTTCACAACGGCCGCCTTTCACATTAAAACTAAATCTTCCTGCTTTGTAACCACGAATCATGGCTTCAGGTATTTTAGCGAATAAGCTTCTTATTTCATCAAATGTTTTGGTGTAAGTAGCAGGATTACTTCGTGGTGTTCTACCAATTGGCGATTGGTTAATATCAATAACCTTATCTATATGTTCTAAACCTTTTATGCTTTTATAAGGCATAGGTTTTTTAACACCATTAAAATAATAGGCGTTTAAAATGGGGTAGAGCGTTTCGTTAATTAAAGTCGATTTTCCACTCCCAGAAACCCCTGTGACCCCAATCATTTTTCCCAAAGGAAATTTAACAGATACGTTTTTAAGATTGTTACCCGTACAACCTTTGAGTTCTAAAAACTTACCATTTCCCTTTCGGCGTTTTTTAGGTACTTCAATCTCTTTATTACCGTTTAAATAATCTGCAGTTAATGTATTGTGGGTTTTTAGTTCCGCTGGTGTTCCAATACTAATAATTTCCCCACCAAATTCACCAGCTTTTGGGCCAATATCAATCACATAATCCGCACGTTCAATCATATCTTTAT
>CAXBID010000456.1:0-1742 GCA_963975495.1 uncultured Flavobacteriaceae bacterium
ATACAACCTTTTAAAATTTTCACAATGATTTTTTAAACTGATTTTAAATAAATATCTTGCTAAAAATTTAAATGAAAAATGAAGCTGTTTAAACCTCTGTCAATCATATTTTTAAGTGGATTACTTATGGCCTGTGGATCTAATTCTGGTAATAAAAAAAGTGATTTCAGCATAAAAACCAATACTGAAAAAGGTAATATTTCTAATAATGAAACTTTAAAAATCACTTTAGAAAATAAAAAAAATCATGTCATAGATTCTGTTACCTATACGCTTGACGGAAATCGCATAGAACAAAGTAGTGCCTTAAACACTATCAAATTAGGCAAACAAACTATTGAAGCAACAGTTTACTTTAATAATGAAAAGCAAACTGCAAACACAACGATTACCATTTTGAATAGTGAAACCCCAAAAATTTATTCTTACAAGATTATAAATGAATACCCTCACGACATTACGTCTTATACCCAAGGCATAGAGTTTTTTAACGATACGCTTTATGAAAGTACTGGGCAGTACAAGGAATCTAAGCTTATAAAATTAGACTACAAAACTGGAAAAGTATTAAAAAGCATCAATTTAGCTGATGAATATTTTGGTGAGGGACTAACTATTTTAGATAATAAAGTATATCAATTAACATGGCAAGAAGGTACTGGTTTTGTATATGATGTAAACTCATTTGATAAATTAAGTACTTTTAAATACGGAAACAGTAAAGAAGGCTGGGGTTTGTGCAATAATGATACAAGCATTTACAAAAGTGATGGCACTGAAAAAATTTGGTTACTTGATCCGGAAACTTTAGTTGAGAAAGAATATATTCAAGTATTTACAAACAAAGGAAAAATTGTTGGCATTAATGAAATGGAGTGGATTGATGGTAAAATTTACGCCAACCGATATCAAAAAAATGGTGTTGCCATTATAAACCCAAAAAACGGTGCTGTTGTGGGCGTTATTGATTTCTCGCCTCTAAAAGAATTAGTGACACAGCATGACGGATTGGATGTTTTAAACGGCATTGCATATAACCCTAAGACAAAAACCATATTTGTAACAGGCAAACGTTGGGATAAATTATTTGAGGTTGAGATTGTTGAGAAATAATAGTCATTTTTTTTACTGGTAAATATGATTTTAACCTTCAATAAAATTCATCCTATTTAATCAAATCTGATAAATACTTAAATCAATCTAAAGATTCCCCGGTCGGGGTTTCCTGTTTACCTCTGCTTTGGAGAGGTCAGAACTGCTATTTTCAGCAGTCCTGGGTGGGGTAAAATACAATCCCGAAATTTCGGGACGGTTTGGGCTCAAAGGCCAAAATGATCCCGATAACTCGGGACGCTATAATCCAAAAAATTTAAACCAGTTCTAAATAAAAAGACAGCAAAATACATTACTTTGAACAAGAAATTAAACCTAATTTTCGTACTAATCACCTAACTTCTATTTTAATTATTGTATTTTTTTATTAAATAGCCACACCAGCTATTACTGAGACAGGCTTCCTTTAAATCGTTTGGGCATTTCAAATTTTAAAACACCTTTTACTTGCTAGTATAGGAATATTCACGATACTTCAGACAAAGTTCAAGTAGCGATAACAAACAAAGCAGGATTAATCTTAAAATCATCATTTAAAGGTGAAATATAAATGAGTGCATTTAGTATTATAATTATGAAGAAAATAATTCGCTCTCAAGTAAAAGGATACTGATGAAGCGTTGGACAGC
>CAXBID010000457.1:0-1706 GCA_963975495.1 uncultured Flavobacteriaceae bacterium
TTATGCTACACGTTTTTATTTCTTTGACTATCTACAAAATTAAGATACCTTCGTTATTCATTTTAATCAATTAAACAGTTAAATGACTTATTTCCTTAATATTAAAGTTACTAATTCTCCACTAATTCATTTTATATTAATAGCCTTTCTCTTTGGCTTGATTTCATGTAATCAAAAAACTGAGGGAAATGAAAAATTTAAAAAACCAAATATTCTCCTTATTGCAGCTGACGATTTGGGTTATGCCGATTTAGGCTGTTATGGCAGTGATATAGAAACACCAAATATTGATAGTTTGGCTTTAAGAGGTATTCGTTTTAGCGATTTTAATACAGCTCCTATGTGCGCTCCCACGCGTGCTATGTTACTATCTGGAACCGATAATCATACCGCTGGAATGGGAGCACAGGGTAGAGTGACTAAAAATTTTGGTTATGAAGGTATGTTGAGCAATAGAATTATACCTATTCCTCAACTTTTAAAAACGTCAGATTACCATACTTATATGGCAGGTAAATGGCATTTAGGAATGACGCCTGAAGCAAATCCAAATCAGAAAGGTTTTGATCGTTCATTTGTTTTAATTCACGGTGCAGGAAACCATTACACGAATCAAAGTGCTTTGGGAGATAGTCTATCGATTTACACAGAAGATGGAAAACCTGTAATGTGGAATGATGGGGACTACTCTACCGATTTTTATACTGATAAAATTATAGAATACATTGAAAGCAACAAAAATGACAATAAACCATTTTTTGCTTTTGCCGCCTACACATCGCCACACTGGCCGTTGCAAGTGGACAAAAAGTTTTCTGATAAATACAAGGATAGATATAATGATGGTTACAACAAATTAAAAGAACGCAGATTAGAAAGCTTAAAAAAAGCTGGCATTATTCCTGAGAAAACTAAACTTCCACCTAATCATAAACGCGTAAAACCATGGGATTCACTATCCGGTTCTGATAAAATGAAAGAAGCCAAAAAAATGGAACTTTATGCAGGTATGGTTGATAATTTAGATTTTAATATTGGTAAGTTAATTAGCTATTTAAAACGTATTGGTGAATACGAAAACACCCTAATTGTTTTTATGTCTGATAATGGTGCAGCGCATCGCGATTTTATAAACTCAAAAAATTATACCAATTTAAGAACATATTACAATGATGATTATGACAATATGGGAAATCCTAATTCCTATATTTCATATGGGCCACAGTGGGCAGAAGCAGGTTCTTCACCTTTTAGATATTTTAAGGATTATGCTACACAAGGAGGCATAAATACACCTATGATTATTAGTGGTCCAAATGTAAAAAGAAAAAACACCATTTATCATGGATTTGTTTCGGTTATGGATTTAGCTCCCACGTTTTATGAGTTGGCCGAAATAGAATACCCTAAAGTATTTGATGGCACAGAACGTTATCCGCTTAAAGGCTCTTCATTAATTCCATTTGTATCAAAAAAGCAGGATTCTATTCATAATTCCAATTACGTTTTTGCTATAGAACATGCAGGAAATGCTACCGTTAGAAAAGGGAATTGGAAAATTACTAATTTTGAAAAACCATTTAGTGTTGACAATTTTGGCCTTTATAATCTTGATGATGATTTAGGTGAACAAAATGATTTGAAAACTATTGAACCAGAAAAATATCAAGAATTATTAAAAGAATGGAATACGTTTTCAACAGATA
>CAXBID010000458.1:0-1691 GCA_963975495.1 uncultured Flavobacteriaceae bacterium
TTTTGTACATAATTGTTTAAGATTATGTAGCCTTTATTCAGGACGGGTCAAAATGGATGCCAACGGTCTTGTGTATGGTTAGTTGCGTGTTTCAGCAACTAATTTAGTAAACAAAAACGAACGCGAGAAAATTCCGAAGGAATTTTCCAAATAAACAACGACCAAAGCAATTAATTATACACGTTGTTGGCAATAGTTATTTTCTAATTCAGACATTTTATTTCGCTAGTCAAACAATGTTTTAATTCTTTCCAATATTGAATTATTCTTTTTCGCAAAAGTGATTATTTTTTCAGCTCTATCAGCTATATTTTTATAATATTGATAGTCGCTTTCTACTTCTTCGTATTTTTTTCCTAAACTCTCTCTTTGGTTGTGTGGAAAATTTAAATCACTATCGTAAATAATTGTTGTCAGCCGTTTTTTCTCAAATCCGTTCCATTTGAATTCTTTGTCATTGACTATTTTTTCCAATTCAATTATTAATTCCTCTCGATATTCTTTGTGTTTATCAGATTTGTCAAATTCAGATTCCTTTAATAGGCAAGAGATAGCCGATATTTGATTCAAATCCGTTGATTTAATCAAAAGTTTAATCAATTCCGTTTGGTTTGGTTTCGGCAACCTGAATAATATTGGATTTCCACCTCCGTGATATTCCGACTCAAGAGGAATTTCTATCCATTCAGATTGGTCTCTTTGGTCAATATATTTAGTTTCCCATCCATCACTTTCGATTTCGGTCATTTCCGATGTCAATTTTTCAATTGATTTTCTATTTGTGATAAAATTCTCGATGTTCATTTTAATTATTGCCAACGTTTGTGTATATGGTTTGTTGCGTGTTTTAAACAACTAATTTAGTAAATAATTATCGACCAAGAAAGTCCGCGAGGACTTTCGCAAGTAGGGAAGAAGCCAGCAATAAATTATAAACGGTGTTACCCAACGTTTTTATTTTTTTTCCTCGTAAGTTTTCGGATTAACAAAATTCCACCAACTATTAAACCAATAACTAATAAATAAGAAATTATTTTTCCGACTATAAATCCACTTTCATATTCTGAATTCATTTCCTTTTTTCCAGTCTCAATTCCTTTTTTGATTGATACAGAAATTGAATTGAAAAACTTTTCCTTGTTACTTAAAGCTAACTCTTCGATGTCTTCATTAGTCCAAAATTCACAACTTATTAAATTATTATTTGCAATAAAAATTCGTTTGTGTCTTAAATTTGGTAATTGAGGATTTGAATTAGCTAAATAAAGCATTTCATTTCCTATAATTCCATTTGTAGTAAATTCATTTTGTTTGATTAATTCTCCTTTTACAGATTTCAATGCACCTTTCATAAAACCTTCGTAGAATTGAGGAAATTCAGATTCCGATATTTTCCGATTTCCTAAATTCCTAATCATAACAAGATATACTCCATAATCGTCTGATGCTGTATAATAGACATCTGCATTTTGTAAAGATTTTTCAGGTTTATTAGGGAATTCAATTGATGAAAAATCATTCAATTTTGTTTCTGACCATTCTTGACTATAAGTAAGGTTTGTAATTAATAATAGAGCAATTAAGTATTTCATATAGAATTATTTATTCAGTTTTTGAGTTTCGTGTTAATGTTGGGTAACGTGTTTGTATATGGTTTGTTGCGTGTTTTAAGCACCTAATTTAGCAAATAC
>CAXBID010000459.1:0-1664 GCA_963975495.1 uncultured Flavobacteriaceae bacterium
AATAAAAGCTGTATAACTATTCCCCTGGACTAAATTAGTTTCAAAGGGAATTGGATAGAGAATTACAAGCTATTCAACAAGAAAAAATAATTAAAGAATCTGCAAGTTTAGGATTTAATTTGGATGGAACCGTTTTTCCAATTCAAACACCTGAAGAATTTATTGGAGCTCCAAAACCTGAAATAATACCGGAAGGATTTCACACAATGCCGGACGGATCAATTATGGCAGATAGTGACATGGATAAAATACAATTACCTACAATAGAATTTCCAACAGCCGGAATTATTTTACCGGTAGCTTTTGCAGAAGAAACCGAAAAAAATTATTCAGTTAACGTTTACAACATTAGAGATAACGGGGATGTTTTTGCCACAACTTATCTAAATATTTCAGGTGCTAAACTTGAGGAATTAAGTAAATCATTTTTTGTTTTATCCGTAGATTCTGATCGTTTACCAACTAACAAAGAGGTACAAGATTTTTACGGTTTTACTGCACCCGTTGATTTAGGATTTGAAAAAACATCTGTTAATAAAATCGATTCTACTATGGTATCTCAAAGTGTAGGTGCTTTTATTTTAAAAGACGGTAGAGTTAACGGAGAAATTTTATTTATTGCAAATCAATCTTTTAACCCGTTTTATTATGGAAAAAATTTAACTTCTCTAGTACAAATTAAATCAAAATCCGGTGTAGTAATTGCAATAAAGACAAACAATCTAAATTTTACACAAACAGAAAGGGATGAAAGAATAACAATAGATGAATCAGCCGGAAATTTTAAGGAATTAGTAATTGATTTCTTTGTCTGGGATTCTCCTTTATCAATGCAAATATTCGCACAACAAAAACAGATTCAAATTGTTGATGAAACCGATTTAGCACCGGCTGATCCTTTTGATCCTAAACCACCGGTTACAACGTGTCCGGCAGGCTATCACAAAGATTTTTCCGGTAAATGTGTGGCTGATGATCCCGTTGGCGACATACCAAAAGACAGACTAATCGAAACTCTAAAGGGTTTCTTGTTTGGTACAGTAGCACTATCTTTATTGGCGAGGAAATACTAAAAATCATGATCATGAAATCTAAGACAATGAAACAAAGAGTGAATGCAACTAAAATTTGCCTGTGTAGAGATACAATGGTTAAATTATTCAAACATTTACGCAAAACTAAATCCGGTATTTCATTAATGAAATTAATTACAACTAGAACCGCTAATCAATTTCCAATGAAAAAACCTAAAGACATGAGAAAAAAACCAAGAACCGCAAAACAAAAAGCCGCAACTAGAAAACTAGTTGCATTTAACAAAAAGAGGTTTAGATAATTCTCATGTCTGTTTTTTCTGAAAAATCACAACCGTTACTAATTAACAATGTAAACAGAGTTAAACCGAAATTTTGGGATATGCCGGAATTACATACAATGAATTTAAGACAAACTCTCAATACAACCGTAGTTTGTAGAGTATGCAGGGGGCAAAGAGTACATTATATTAGAAATAGAGAAACCGGAACCTTGCAAAAATCACACTGTTTACACTGTAATGGATCAGGGGAGATGTCAAACCATGAGTAATGAAGCAGATTTAGAATTAAAATTAACTGCCTACAATGCAAAGATAATATTTTTAAATAAAATATTTATCAAACTAT
>CAXBID010000460.1:0-1625 GCA_963975495.1 uncultured Flavobacteriaceae bacterium
ATACAAAAATGTTTATTTTTTTTTACTAAAAATTAAACAAAATGAATATAGTCCAATAAAAAATAGCTTGGAACACGACCCCGAAGCCACATTTATAAAAAAGTGGGTACCTGAGCTTAAAGATTTAGAAACACCTTTTGCACACGAACCCTATTTAATGACAGAGCTGGATCAGCAGTTTAACAATTTCATTTTAGGAAAAGACTATCCCTTACCTATTGTAGATATTGATGAAACTAGAAAAAAAGCCTCAAATACATTATGGGAAATGCGTAACGACCCCTTAGTGAAGTCTGAAAGATATCGTATTCTAAACAAGCATGTAGTTTCAAAAAACCGTAAAACAAAAAAATCATAATTATTTGTAAATTAGATACTTATAATCAACATAAATCTTTTCTATAGGACTATATTCATTTTGTTTAATTTTTAGTAAAAAAAAATAAACATTTTTGTATCTTTGGATAAAACAAGATACATTTTGGTTCTAAATTCAACATATAAAAACAAAGAAGAAAAACAAATTTTAGAAGATTTAGTAGGACGGCCTTTTACACTTTTTGAATCTTTTAGAATGAAAGGAATCGGATCCAAGCGCATGGTTATTAGCGATGTGAGCCCTAACCTAGCCCATGTAATGAATTCGGTTTCTGATACCAATTACGCAAACATAGAATTGCGTAAAAATGGCATTTTAATATATGTAAACAAGGGTTTGAAAAATTTTACTTGGGCCATCCCCTACTACCAATTAGTCATTTATAAAACTAACGGTGCTAGCATTCATGCTCAAGGTAAATTCATTCATTTTAAAAATAATAAAACGTTTAAAGAGAATAAAAGTTTTTTCAGTAAAATGCTTGATGAAAAAATTAAATATGATATGCAATACAATTTTCAATCTGTATGAAATTAAGCATTGAAAATACCGACAGAATAATAGAAATGGCTTGGGAAGACCGAACCACGTTTGAAGCTGTAGAGTTTCAATTTGGTTTAAAAGAACAAGATGTTATAGAATTGATGCGTAAGGAAATGAAACCCGGTAGTTTCAAAATGTGGCGGAAACGCGTTCAAGGTAGAAAAACAAAACACGAAAAGCTGCGAACCTTTGAAAAAGGTAGATTTAAATGCAGCAGATAAAAACAAATTACACAAAACTCAATATCTAAACGATAACGTGCTTTGATTAAAGAGATGAGTTCTTTAAGACAGCACATTAAAAAGACAAACATGAATACAAAGATTTTAAAGGTTAAAAAAAACGGGCACAAACTAAACGGGTTTTCAATAAGTGATATTGGCGACGACCATCTTTTTACTGGGTTAGAAACCCCCATGAAAAAAGATGCGTTTAAGTTAAATGATGATGAAAAAAAAGCGCGTATTGCCATTCTATTTGAAGAAATAATGGATGTAATGGGCTTAGATTTAAATGACGATTCCTTACAAGGCACACCTAAACGGGTGGCCAAAATGTATATAGATGAAATTTTCTCTGGCTTAAACCCTGCCAACAAACCGAAAGTTGCCCTTTTTGATAATAAATATAATTACAACCAAATGTTGGTTGAAAAGAACATTACGTTTTATTCAAATTGTGAGCATCACTTTGTTCCTATTAT
>CAXBID010000461.1:0-1604 GCA_963975495.1 uncultured Flavobacteriaceae bacterium
GAAACAACGCATCCCCTTGATACACAATAGGCGATTCATTCACATTAATAATATAGCCTGAATTCGTAGCTTTAACAAAGAAATTAAACTTGCCATAAGGGTCGGTTATATTACCCAAAACATCATTTTTTTTAACTTGTGCGCCAATAAGAATAGAGGCTTTAAACATACCAGAATATTTAGCACGCAACCACTTGCTTTCATTTATAAAAACACATTCCTTTTTTGGATTGTACGATTTAAAAGTTGTTTTTAGCATCCCCAAATGTTTTAAAACGCGTTTAGAACCATTCACACCAGAATGAGTGACAACATCATTAATATGAAATGATTTTCCACCTTCAAAAAGCAATAAAGGTTTGCCTAATTTAAAACACGATGTTCTAAATGATTTTGATACGTTTTTAGAGTACAAAACAAAAGGTGCTCCAAATACTTTAGCTAATTCGATGACAATTTTATTATCTTTTGAATAACGAATCTGGGGCGCATTAAATCTGCCCGAACCACCCGTATGAAAATCTATTATAATATCAACATGAGGTATTATTCCCTCCATCAATTTATGGGCAACCCTACCAGCTAAAGAACCACTTGGGCTACCTGGGAAAACACGATTTAAATCGCGCCCATCTGGGAACTCGCGTTTCAAATTTATAAACCCAAAAATATTAATTACTGGCATAAAAATAATAGTACCAATTCTGGGTTTATTAATGCCTTTTTCAATAAGATGCCTTACAATTTCAACACCATTAACTTCATCACCGTGAATACCCGAAGTAAACAGTACTGTTGGTCCAGGTTTTTTTGAGCGCTCAATAATTATGGGAACATTCACTGAGGATGAGGTGTGTAAATTAGCTATATCAAAATTAACTTCTTTACTTTCTCCAGGTTTTATTTGTTCACCAAGAATGGATAATATGCTAGTTTTAATTTCTGCCATTTATTTTTTGGTTGGTTTTTCCTTTTCAATTATAATATCACATTTAAGCGGGTCTATAACGTCAATTTTATGCCCACGTTTTATGCCCTCCTCAACAAGGCGTTCCGTAGAATATAAATTGGCGTTTCTAGATAATACAACTATGTTCATTTTGTTTTTGTCTTAAAAGAAACGTTTTCCAGATCAACATCAACCATAAACTTTTTTCTCAAAAATTGCCTGCCAATCAAAACAGGAAACCGCATATCGTCCCTTGTGCTTAAAGTTAAATTAATCTTGTACGTTTTTCCAAAAAAGACAATTTCAGATTTCACTTTATATCTATTTTCCTTAAAACCATTACTACTTTTTACGTTGGTAAGTGTAAAAGCATCAAAAACAATTTCGGTGCCACCAAAATTTTGGTGTACATCACTATTAAAAATACAGCGCAGGCCCATACCTACTTCAATAATTTCAGAACAGTGAATAGCCGATGTATAAGCACCGGTGTCTATTTTAACATCTATATTGTACAATCCCAATTTCGGAAAATCAATTTTATCAACACGACCAATAATTTTTTTACTCATTTTCAATTTATTATTTTGGGCGTTACCACAAGGGTCGGGCTTTCGGCAGTCGCTTCCCGATGAAAAATCGGGAGAGCTTCAAC
>CAXBID010000462.1:0-1585 GCA_963975495.1 uncultured Flavobacteriaceae bacterium
GGCGGTTTTGTAACGGGCCTTTCCATGTCCGTTGTCATTTTAGTACAGGCAAGAGGTTTTGGGGTGTGCTTTCTTAGGGGTCAAAGTCTTATGGGATAATGTTCATCTTCATATTTTTCAATAACGAGCGCCAACAAATCCAGTTCATCGCCTTCGGGAGTACCGTTTTTGGCATCGAAAATTTCTTGCATACTTTGGAGGTATGCCTGATATTGTTTCTCGTTTTTTATAATGGTAATTTCCATGCTATTTATAGTTTACAGGTTTTCTATATCCAATTTTTTTCCATTCTTTGTAATTTCTCGCAAAATGCCCTTAATGTAACTTTTGAAAACAGCCATATTGGGCAAAGATAAAAAATTCCCTTATTGGGAATTTAATAAAAAGGTGATAGAAAACTTATTAGCAATGTGACAATTATCACGAAATAATAAATCTTAAATTCATAATTTAGAACCCAACAAATTCAACTTCTTATAGATTATGAGCGATTTGCAAATAGCCAAAACAGTAACCCTTAAACACATCACTTCCATTGCCGAAAAATTTGGTATTAATCCAGATGATATCGAAATGTATGGCAAATACAAAGCTAAACTTCAGTTAAGTGCTATAAATAGGAAAAAAGTCGCAAATAGCAATCTCATATTGGTATCTGCTATCTCACCTACTCCTGCTGGAGAAGGTAAAACGACCATGTCTATTGGTCTGTCGGAAGGTTTAAACCGATTACATAAAAAAACAACTGTAGTATTAAGAGAGCCTTCACTAGGCCCCGTTTTTGGTATTAAAGGTGGCGCAACTGGTGGCGGTTATTCGCAAGTGCTTCCTATGGAAGATATTAACCTTCATTTTACGGGTGATTTTGCGGCTATCGAAAAAGCGCATAATTTACTTGCTGCTATTATTGATAATAACATTCAAAGTAAAACCAATTCGTTACATATAGATGCTAGAACGGTAAGTTGGAAACGTGTAGTGGACTTAAACGATCGTGCTTTACGTCGCGTGATTGTCGGTTTGGGTGGTACAACATCTGGTGTACCTAGAGAAACCGGGTTTGATATTACAGCAGCATCAGAAATTATGGCTATTCTGTGTTTAGCTGAAAATATCAGCGATCTTAAAAAACGCTTAGGACGTATTTTTATAGGATATACACACGATAAACAACCTATTTACTGTAAAGATTTAAAAGCCGAAGGTGCTATGGCTGCGCTACTAAAAGAGGCTATAAAGCCAAATTTAGTACAAACCATTGAAGGTAATCCTGCTATTATTCATGGTGGGCCATTTGCAAATATTGCACAAGGTACTAATAGCGTAATTGCCACGTTAATGGGCATGTCGTATTCTGAATATACCGTAACCGAAGCGGGTTTTGGATTCGATTTAGGCGCAGAAAAATTCTTTGATATTAAATGCCAAAGTGCAGGACTAAGCCCAAAAGCTGTGGTACTAACCACGACTATTCGTGCCTTAAAATATCATGGTGGAGCCGATTTAAAAACGCTAACCACAGAAAACATAGACACCTTCGGCTTTTAAATCTTTACAGTAAATAGGTTGTTTATCGTGTGTATAT
>CAXBID010000463.1:0-1570 GCA_963975495.1 uncultured Flavobacteriaceae bacterium
ATCTACAATACGCTTACAAAAGAAATATATGACGGCGAAGCGGGTGTGGGGGTTATACCTTGCGCTTATCAACGCCAGTACATAGAATGGACAGATAGAGGCGAGGGCAGTGGTGCTCCCGTTAATATTTATCCAGCGGAAAGTGATATACTTTCTAAAACAACACGTGATGATCAACGTAAAGATAGACTTGCTAATGGCAACTATATCGAAGATACGGCTAATCATTACTGCCTAGTCATTGGTGCTAACGGAACTTCCTCCCAAGTTTTAGTAGCGATGAAAAGCACCCAACGTAAGAAGTCCAAAAGATGGAACTCTCTTATGTTGGGGCTAAAAATGAAAGGGGCAAACGGATTGTTTACACCACCTTCCTATTCTCACCTTTACACACTTAAAACGATAGCAGAGTCTAACAATTTAGGTAATTGGTTTGGTTGGGATATTTCAAGGGTTGGTCCTGTTGAAGATCTTGACGTCTATAATGCAGCTAAAGCATTTGCCGATAGCGTAGCTAAAGGCGAAGTTAAAGTTAAGCATGAAGATGAAGATGTTGACACAGGTGAAAAAGCACCTTACTAAACGCTAAGGTAAAACAGAAGGGGTGGAGTTACCACACCTCCCCTTCTTTAATGAATGAGAAAGATTTATGGACGACAAGAAAAAATTTATTGAAATATTTTCTGGCTTAGACAGAGCTTACGGGCAAACGCAAAGCCGAGAAAAAAATGATGCGGGAAAGCTGGAAGGAAGATCCTGGATTGTTCCAGACCAATTAACAGAAGATAAATGGATTAATCATTTAGAAGGAAGAGAACCTTCTCTGGGTATTATCCCTATTGATGATAATAATCAATGTAGATGGGGTGCCATAGACGTTGATACCTACGATGGTTTTAATCATAAAGTATTAATTAAAAAAATTGTCGAAAAGAAAATACCCCTAGTTGTGTGTAAATCAAAAAGTGGGGGAGCTCATATATTTTTATTTGTAAGCGAACCAGTGAGTGCAAAAGATATGCAAATAAAATTAAAAGAGATAGCTGTAGTTTTAGGCTATGGTGATTGTGAGATATTTCCAAAGCAAATTCAAATGAACCCAAGAGGTACAGGCAACTTTTTAAATTTGCCGTATAACCATCCAGAATTTCCCACAAGGTATGCGTTTGATGACGAAGGTAATGCATTAATTGAACTTAGTAGCTTTATAAAGCATTACGAAACAAAAGTCGTATCGCAATTAAGCAACGTGGTTATCGAAAAACCAACTACTAAAAAAAAGAATGATGATTTCAAAGGGGCTCCTCCATGCTTAGTTAACCTAGCAGCGGAAGGATTTAAAGAAGGAACAGAAGAAGGACACCCAGGAAGAAACGTAATCATGATGCAATTAGGTGTTTATTTAAATCGGCGTTTTCCCGATACATTAGAAGACAAGCTAGATGAATATAATAATAAATATTGTAAACCTCCTTTACCAAGTAGAGAAGTTCAAACAATATTTACGCAAACAAAGAAAGAAAAGTATTTTTATAAATGCCCTACGTCAGTAAATGAAGAAGGTACACAA
>CAXBID010000464.1:0-1558 GCA_963975495.1 uncultured Flavobacteriaceae bacterium
CGCAGTAGCCTCTGTCCAAGTTATCCCATCAGGGCTACTCCATACATCATTTTTACGAATGCCATCCTCTCCAGCAATGACCCATATTTTATTATCCAAAACTACGGAGGTGTGGGAATATCTTGCCGAGAAAGGTGCTGAGGCAGTAACGGCTGTCCAAGTTATCCCATCAGGACTACTCCATACATCATTTTTACGAATGCCTTCATCCAATCCGCCAATGACCCATATTTTATTATCAAATACAACAGAAGTATGACTCGATCGTTCTGAAAACCCTGCATTAGATGTAACCTCTGTCCAATTCTCTCCATCAGGACTATTCCATACATCATTTAATGCACTATTATCGATTCCACCAATGACCCACATTTTACCATCAAATACTATAGAAGCATGAGCCAATCGTTCTGAAAATGCCGCATTTGCGGTTACAGGCGTTGTGGGAATACTCAGGTTGCGGGTTGTAAAACTAAAGGTGTTGCTCATGCTGGTATTGCCGGCATTGTCGGTTGCCATCACTTTCCAAAACCTGCTTACTGTTAATGGCAATCTATCTTGTAGGGTAAAGCTAGTACCACTTATATTATTTGCAATACTTGTGGTTGGGTTGCTGTTTGCATCCATAAGCAGCTCGTAAGTTATAGTGTCTCCATCGGGATCTACGGCGGCATTCCAACTAAAGGTTGGTTTTACATCTACACCAATGGCACCATCTGTTACCGCTATTAAGGTAAAGGCTTCTGGGGCTTGATTGGGTGCTGCATTATTCTCATCCTTACTGCAATTGAACAATGTAAAGATTGAAAGTATAAATACGATTAGTTTTCCTTGATTTTTCATGATTTCTATTGTTAATTGTTTTCTAAAAATGGTCATGCTCAAAAAGAATATAGTACAAGAAATTACTTGTAGCTAATGTTCAACATATTTTAATTGAGTAATTTATATCTAAAAGTCACACCTTCGTCCCGATCCTCACTGATATATTCCACTGCATAATAGTTGCCATCATTTGTTTTAAACAAGGCAACAAAATTGATAGGCAAAGCTGGAAAATCAATACATGCCGGGTTATCGTCGTCAAACTGTTCACAGAAATAATAGTTAGAAACATTGGGAAAGGATAGATCAGTAAACGACTTATCATATACAAATGCCATAGAGGAGAAGCCTTCATTCCAAAACATAAACGAACCAGAATTATTGTATGCAAATGTTAGGTCATAATTAGGATTAGGATCAATGTCAAAATCAGGGTCTGTAAAACTCATTTGAGTTTCAAAATCAAAATAGGTTTGAAACTGGACGGTAACCGAGGAAAATGCATCTTGAACGTCCATAGCTGTTTCGTCCTCCTTGGAACAAGAAATTAATAGCGATACTGTTAATAGTAAGAGTAAATTTTTCATAATTGATTTTTTTTTAAAACTAATTGAACTCAAAAGGCTCTATCATATATAGGCTATACAAGATTATTACATTGCTATAAAAGCATCATGTACTATTTAGTCAAAGTCTAGCAGTATTTATGCATTAAAGAAAAATGGTGTGTTTT
>CAXBID010000465.1:0-1516 GCA_963975495.1 uncultured Flavobacteriaceae bacterium
TTATGTGCCAATACAAAAAATGATAATTATATGAAACAATACATTTTATTCTTAATCATCTTCTTGACAATTACATCAATACAAGCCCAGTCCAAATTAATTAAAGCTTCTGCTTACTTGGATGTGAAGTCTGGAAAATTGATACAACCAGCAAATATTCTTATCGAAAATGGATTGATTAAATCAATTAATCCACAATCTATTCCTGAAAATATTGAAGTAATAGATTTGGGTAGCAAAATTCTTTTACCAGGTTTGATGGATATGCACGTCCATCTAAATCTAGATTTCATTCCTAACTATTCCACTCTGCTCGTAACCGACAACGCAAGTAAAAGTGCTTTAAGAGCTTCAAAGAATGCTGAAGCAACTTTAATGGCAGGTTTTACTACCGTTAGAAATATTGGTCAGGTGCACCCCTCTATTGAATTAATTGATGTTTCTTTAGCAGATGCCTCTGACAATGGCTGGATCAATGCTCCTCGTATTATTCCTACAGGACATATGCTAGGGATTACTGGAGGACATGCTGACCTTTCAATGCAGGGTGGTTTTGCTGAAACCGTTATGGATTTGGGACCTGAATATGGTATAGCTAACGGAACAGATGAATTTGTAAAAGCTACACGTTATCAAATCAAATATGGGGCAAAGGCAATTAAGATTATGGCCACCGCAGGTGTGACTTCTTTGGAGGGGCCCGTAGGAGCTCAACAAATGACAACAGAAGAAATGACCGCTGTAGTGGAAGAAGCGAACAGGCACAATATAACTGTGGCTGCACATGCACATGGTACTGATGGTATTATCGCGGCTCTCCAAGCAGGCGTCACCTCGATAGAACATGGTTCCCTTCTTTCAGATGACGCAATCAAACTATTTATCCAAAAAGGAGCCTATTTAGTACCCACGACCGCTTTATTGGACATAATGCCTTTGAGCTATGATAAGATGAACCCAATTGTTGTTGAAAAGGCAAAGTATGTTGTACCCTTGGCAATAGAGAGTCATGAAAAGGCAATAAAGGCAGGGGTTAAAATTGTACTAGGTACTGATGCCCCGCTAATACCACATGGGAAAAATGCACTAGAACTTTCCGCAATGATGAAAAGAGGAATGAACTCCATTGATGCAATAAGAGCGGCTACCATAAATAGTGCGAAAATGTTAAAAATTAGCGATAGAGGAGAAATAAAAGAAGGTCTATTGGCAGATATAATCGCAGTTGAATTAAACCCATTAGAAGATATTAAAACTCTAGAAAACGTAAAATTTGTTATGAAGGGTGGAACAATCTATAAGAATGAAAATTAAATCGGCACATAACAATGTATATAAAAAATAGCGCAAGTCATTGCAAACACTATGGTTTGGGCATTTTTTGGAGGTCGCCAAATTTTTAAATTTGGCAAATTTCCAAAAACAAAATAATTAATAAAATTTAAAAAATTCGGCTTGTGCATAATCCGAAAATTACCGCCTTTTTTCAGCGCTACTTTTCATATACGAGACGTTG